>CAZVRR010000110.1:0-11455 GCA_964629745.1 uncultured Planctomycetales bacterium
AGCGCCGTCGCCGGCCGCGCCGCCGCTTTGGAAACCGGATAGGATCCGGTACATGACCACGCCGCAGACACGTGCCGAATTCGCGCGCTGCATCGACCACACGCTGCTGAAGCCCGAAGCGACGGCGGAGCAGATCGATCAGCTCTGCCGCGAGGCCCGGGAGCATGAGTTCTTCGCCGTGTGTGTGAACCCGATCTGGGTGCCGCGCTGCGTCGCGCACCTGGCCGACACCGCCGTGCGGGTCGCCAGCGTGGCGGGCTTTCCGCTGGGCGCGTCGGCCACGCCGGTGAAGGCCATGGAAGCCCAGCTTGCCGTCGAGCACGGGGCGACCGAGGTCGACATGGTCGTCAACCTCGGCGCCCTGGTCGGCGGCGACCGCAACGCCGTCGTCCGCGACATCGCCACGGTCGTGGCCGCCGCCCGAGACGCGCGCGAAAGCGTCTTGGTCAAGGTAATCCTTGAAACGCGGGCCCTGACGGACGAGCAGATCGTGCTCGGCTGCCGCTGCGTGGCGGAAGCCCAGGCGGACTTTGTGAAGACTTCCACCGGGTTTCATCCCGCCGGCGGCGCTACGATCGAGCACGTGGCGATGCTCCGCCGCCACGCCGCACCACTGAAGGTCAAGGCGGCGGGCGGCATCCGGGACCTGTCCACCGCCCTGGCGCTCTTGGGCGCCGGCGCGGAGCGGCTGGGCATGTCCGCGAGCGTGGCCGTCGTTTCGGCCTTTCAGGCGTAGGAGCGCACGATGGAGGTCATAGCACATCGTTGCGAGCGCTGCGGGCGGATCGTGCCTCCGCGCGGGAACGAGGTGCCGCGCTACTGTCCGCAGTGCGGCGACCGGCTCTCGGACGAACCGGTGCCGTACCACGCGTCGGAAGCGAAGGTGTCGGCCCTGGCCGTGATTGCGTTCGTTCTCGCCCTGCTGTCGCTCCTCGGAACCCTGAGCGGCGCGCCGATCGGCTTCTTCGCGCTGTTCCTGGGCTGGTCAGCGCAAAGCCGCATCGACGACTCCGGCGGGCGGCTCCGCGGGCGCGGGCTGGCCACCGCCGCACTTGTCGTAGGTCTGATAACTGGCGCATACTGGCTGCTGATCCGGATCTGGTAGGGCGGCGGCCGCGGCGTCACTTACCTGGGCCACCCGGTGGTGTCTAGACTGTGGTGGGAGACCGGCGCAGGGCAGCCGGTTCTTTCCGGCCAGGAGGATTCCATGAAAGCGCGGCTCGTAACGCTGCTCGCGATTGCCGGCCTGCTGGCAGCCCCGGTCAGCCTGACCGGCTGCGATGACGACTTCTGGGATGAGATCGAGGACGTCGTCGAGGACATCGATATCGACATCGACGACGGGGATGATTGCTGCTATGACGACGACTGGGACTGCTGCGGCGGCGACGTGTGGGTCGACTGGTGGTGGTAGCCAGCCGTACCCACAGTGCCGGCCGTCGGCCCTAGCGTGAAGGTGGTGGCGCCGATTTGGCACCGGCGTCTTCATGCGCGATGCCGAGGATCAGCGCCACCCCCATTGCCAGCACCGTCGTGACCGTTTCCTCGCTGAGATCGAGCCCGACCTGACCGGCATACGCCACCAGGACGGTCGCCAGCGCCACCTGGACCTTCCGGCTGCGCATTGGCCATAGCCAGCGCCGCCACGACTTCTCCCGGGCCGGCTCCGCGCTCACGGCGCACCTGCCGGTTCTTCGGCCGCGTCTTGCGCGGCGGCCTGCGCCAGTGCTTCCTGCCCGCGCGCGACCTTCGCATTCAGGCTCTTCAGCAGCACGTCGACCACCGCCTGGTCGCTGGCGAGCTTCGCATCGACGCCGGCAATTCGCAGCGCCCGGGCCCGCTCGTGCTGCACCGTCCAGAACTCGACCAGGTCACGCTCGTTCCAGACCTGCTCGAGCGCAGCGCGCTGCGGGTCCGTGGGGGGCGGGCCCTCTGCGGCCAGGCGCGTTAGCATGTCGCGGTAAAGCAGGACGCGCAGCGACTCGTTCTGTCGCTCGAAGACGGCCTGCTGCACATCATCCGCCCGCGCCTGCGCCGCCAGTGCCACGCGCAACGATTCGCGCGTGCATCCGCCGGCCGCCAGCGCGGTGCACAGGACGCCCGCAGCGAGGAACACACGCCGTTTCATGCCAGTCCTCCCAGCCCGCCCAGCAGGCGCAGCGCAAACACCAGGCCGTCGGTCCACTTCTCCGCCGCGATCGCCTCGGCGAGCTGCACCGCGGTCGCACGCAGCTCCTCGTGCCCCAGCCAGCCCCCGGCCGGCGTACCGCGCGGCAGTTCCACCGCGTCGTAGTCGCGCGGCGGCGGCGTCTGTACCGCGCGCACGCGCTCCGCGTCGACCATCAGCGCATCGAGCACGTGCCGCGCGGCACGCACGAACGCCTGCGCCGTTCCGGCGTCGATGCGCCGGGCCAGGCTTTCCAGATCCAACATCACAAGCCTCCTTGTACTCAGCGCCCAGAGGCGCAACCGTTACAGACCATCCAACCCCGTCGTCGTGAACATGCGCGCCGATCCGCGGTGCAGCGGCGTCGCGCCCGCCGGCGGCGCCGTGGCCGCGGGCAGCAGCGGAGCAGCCAGCGCGACGATGCCGCGCGCCGCCTCGTCAAACCATTTGCGCGCCGCCGCCTGGAGATCGTCGACTCGCGTCGGCAGATCGCAGACGAACGGCGAAGCGCGCCAGGCAATGCTCTCGGCGAGGTCCAGTACGCGCGGCCGCAGGCTGTCGCCCGCCGCCGGGTATGCCTGCACGTCCACCGGCGTCACGTAGCGCACCGCGAGGTAGCCGTCCGCCTCGGCTTCCGCCTCCTGGACGATGGTCAGCGCCACCTCTTCGTCGGCCGTGTGGCCGTTCACCCGGTCGGTCAGCCGCGCGTACAGCGCGGCGCCGAGCCGCTGGTACAGGTCTGCCGGACTGATGTAGACCATTGCCGTCATCCTCACGGCCCGCGCCGGACGGGTCCCGCCGGTCATGGCGGGCCCCGCCATCGGGCCGGCTCGTACACGAGCGCCGGCCGTCGGCCGACGCGTCCTCGGCCCTGCCTACGCGAACGTGACGAGACAGGCATCCTGCCAGAAGCCGTACCCCGCGGCGTGAATCGCCTTCACGCCGTACTGGTGCTGGTTCTCGTTGATTTCGAGCTCGCTGCCCTCGGCCAGCGCGTGTACCTGCACGGGCAGCTCCTCCTGGAAGATGAAGGGGCGCGTCGCGCCGTCCGTGCGGAACAGCGCAAACTTCGTCGTCCAGCTCAGCCGCGGGTTGGCCACCCAGTCGACGGTGAACGGAACACCCCGCGCCAGCGGGTTCACCGACGCGTTGTCCGCCTGCGACAGCGCGATCATCGTCGCGGACCAGAAGTTCATCGGGACGACCGCCAGGAAGCTGCGAGCCGCCTCGTTCATCGGCTCGCCCTGGTCGTCCCGGATCCCGATCACCTGGCCGATCGCCCGCACCAGCGCGGCGAACATCTCCTCCTCCGTGGGTGCGGTCGGTGTCCCCGCTTCGCAGGTGATGCTGTTCGACTGGGCCTCCGAGTCTCCTTCCTGGTGCGCCACGGCGAAGAACGGCTGCCCGTCATAGCACGGGCCCGCTTCGCCATTGAGCATCAGCGTGGTCAGCAGCTTGTTGGGATGGGTCGCCACCCGCCGCGCCATCTCGTTGATGCGCACGAGAATCTGGCCGGTCTTGTCGCGGCGCTGCTCGTCCGCGTCGATGCGCACGGTGGATTCCCAGACCTTGTTCACGATGGTCATTCCCTGGCTGCGCAGCGGGCGCGCCTGGCGCCCGCCGACCCATTCGCGCACCTGCGGCACCATGCCCAGCCAGCGGTACACCTCCGCCTCGGTCGAGCTGGGAAAGTGCAGCGCCAGGCGCGTCCACCAGGCACTGCGGGCGAAGTCCTCCAGGCGCCGATAGAAGCGCCCAATGATCGCCCGCGACGTGAGTCCCGTATCAATGACTGCCATGCGTGATCTCCTCATGTCCTGGCGCTCCGCGCGCGGCGCGGCTAGGCCAAGTCTCGCGACACGATGTTCCAGCCCGCACCCGTGCAGATCACCTGCACGGTGTCGTACTGCGCGTCGATCCCCGTGAACGTCTGCGCGCCGTTGATCGTCTCCGCGCCGTACCCGTCCAGCGTGACGGCCGCAGCGGTCGCCGAGGTCTTGATCACCCGGATCCACGCCCCGGCCCGCGCGCCGCTGATCGGCGGCAGCGTCAGCGCGCGCGCCGCGCTATTCGCGATCAGCAGCACGTGATTGATGTGATCGAGCGTCAGCCCGGCGCTCGCGTCCATCAGGTTCACGACCGGCTCGTTCTCCAGCAGGCCGCACAGGCCGGCGAGCGGCTGCAAGCGCACACGGATTTGCCCCGCGCCCTCCAGCCCGACGATGCGCCCCACGCGCGACGTGCCGACCGGCGAAAGCGTCAGGGTGGCGTCATCGACGGCCGACACGTCCTTGCCGAGATCGTTCATGACGATCCCCGCCAGGTCAAACACGACGTCGACGTCCTGGTGCAGCCGCACCGAGACCGCGCCGGGGGCGTGCCCGGGGCCCGTGTTTTCGACCATGCGGTAGGCCAACCCGAGAAACTCGTCGCCGGCGACCAGCGCGCGGGCAAAGCCCGAGCCTCGATTCCGTCCCACCAGCGCGCCGCGCCGAATCACGGCGTTGTCGTCCACCGGCACGTCGATCAGCTCCCGCGCGGTGTAAATCTTCAACTCTCGATCCGTTGTCAGTGACATCTTGGTTCTCCGAGTCTTCCCGAGGAATCCCTGGGCGGGAGCGCGCTACATCAGCGGCCCCGCCTGCACCACGCGTCCCGCGGCCACCGCCTGGGCATACGCCGCGAAGTCCTCCGGCTCGATCGAATCGCTGCCCCCATTCGCGGACGGGGCCAAGTGCGCGGCGGCCCTTGGCGCCGCCGCGCGTCCCACGACGCACCCGGGCGGCAGAACGACCGGCGCCTGCCCCAGGAGCTGTTCGGCGAGCTCCGGCTGCCGCAGGAACTCGGCGCGCCACCCGGCGCGGTTGCTCTCGACAACTTTCCCCGCCCGCACGCCGCGCTCGAGGAAGGCCTCGGCCTCCAGCCCCGCCAGGCGCCGCTGAAGGACGGCGAGCTGCTCCTGGGCCAGGCAGAGTTCGCCGCGCACGGCACATGCCGGACACGCCGGCGCCGCCGTCACTTCGTTCGCCGGGGCTTCGGCCGAGTGCAGCGCGCAGCGCGCGGCCAGCGCCGGCACGCCATGCATCGCGGGATCGTTCGTCAGGGCGACCGGCCCCAGCGCTGCAACTGCCGTGTGCTCGGCATCGGCCCAGAAGATCACCGGCGAGAAGTAGCGGTACTCGCCCCGGCGCAGCAGTTCGCGTGCACGGTCGGTCCAGGACACGTCCACGGCCCACAGGCCGTCGTCCCGCACCTCGAGCCCGCCGATCCAGCCGGCCGCCGGCCGCAGCCCGTCCGGCCGCGGATTGCAGCCGTCGAAGCTCTGGTGCTCGTAGTCGATGGCGAGCTTGCGGCCGAGCTGGGCGAACCAGCGCTGCGCCGATTCCGCTTGCGCCGGGGTGAACTCGAAATCACCGCCGGCACAGGCGCGCTCGGTCTCCACCAGCCCAAAAGGAATGAGTCGGAATTCACGGACCGGGTCCCCGCCCCCGACATTCAGCGCGCCGCCGCGCAGCAGCGTGCGCCGGGCCGGTTCGGCCGGCGCGGCGACGGGCGGTGCCACGGCCGTACCAACGCGTTGCTCAGGCGTGTTCAAGGTTTGACCTCCACGAATGGGGAAATGTTCTGCACCGACCGCGGCGACCGGCCGCGGCGGCGCATCAGTTCGACGTTGCCCTTGCGACTGCGGGTCCCGGTGCTGACGAAACCCAGGGCGCGGTAGAAGGGCCGCGGATCTCCGGTATGCATATCCAGCTTGGCGCGCACGGTGCGCGCCCCGGAGCGCTCGACCAGCGCGCGTCCGACTCCCAGGCCGCGGTACGCCGGGTGCACCAGCACGTTGACGAGCTGGCTGCCGGCGGTCGTGATCGCCATCCCCACCAGGATGCGGCCCAGCTCCGCGATGTAGACCTGGTGGTACTGGTCCGTGAGCATTTCGGCGAGCTGTCCACGCCGCAGGAAGTAATCGCGACGCAGCAGCGTGTCGTAGAAGAAGCTCAGCGGCGCCAGGTCGCCGCGCCCGGCCGGCCGCAGTGTGAGTGCGACCGGCTCGGACGCGGACGGGAGAGCGGGCGGCTCTCCGGGCGGCAGGGGAAGTGAGGGTGTCGAAGTCATGCTGTTCTCCCGGCGGTGAGCACCGCCTCGTCGGGCTGCGGCGTGGGAATGCCGAGGGCCGCGTACAGCCAGTCGCGCGGAATGGCCGCACCCAGCTCGTTCACCGCGATGGCCAGCGTCCGGGCCAGCGCCTGCGTATCCACGGCCTGCACGAGCGAACGCCGGAAGAGCGGCACGGGCGCGTCCGGTCCGAAGCGGGCCCGGACCAGCGGCGTGAGCACGTCGCGCCGCAGCGTCTGTCCTTCGCCGGCGATGTCGTCGACCAGCAGGTCCTCGCGCACGCGGTCATGGATCTCCGCTGCGGCGCGCGAGCCGGACTGCCGGATATCGGTGGTCAGGTGCTGGCCGAGCCAGAGAATGGTGACTTCCGTGTTGCAGTAGTCCTGGAGGGCCTGGTACGGACTGCGCGCTGCGCCGTGCGTCTCCAGGAAGTGCAGGTCGATGTTCTTGCTGAACGCGGCGACGGCCTCGGTGCCCAGCGTCTCGAGCATCTTGAGCAGGGCCTGCTGGTCTGCCTCGGGCGTGCCCGGCTCGAACTGTGCCACGCACACGGGCATCCCGGCGAGCTGCGAGTAGATCAGCCAGTCCTTGAAGCTCTGGTTCTGGGCGAGAAAGAGCAGGGCCGAGGCCCGCAGCAGGCCCCCTTCGAACGGCCGGCCCGGCAGCGCGCGCGGCCGGTGGACGATCCACTTCGCCGCGCGCTCATCCAGCGTGATGCCGCGCCCTGGATCGTCGTCGGTCAGCACGCGCAGTCGCCACGGCTCGTGGGCGTCCCCCGCCAGCCGCGCGTGCGGCACGGGGACCAGGTCGGCCAGCCGGCCCGCCTCCCACACGAGCTCCACGACGGAGATGCCGTAGCCGATCGCGAGGGCCAGGTGGCCCAGCGCGTCGCGGAAGCACTCCAGGCCGCGGAGCATCTGCGCGCAGTACGCCGCCGCCTCCTCGGCGACCCGCGTCGCCGCCCCGCCACCCGCGGGCGCGGGCGCCGCGACGATTTCCCAGTCGAGCCCGGTCAGGGCCAGGCGGCGCGTGCTTTCCACCGCGGCCAGGCGCGGCCATTTCTGGAGCATCTCGGCGAACAGCTCGAATTGCATGTGCGGCGCACCGGCGTCGGCCGCCTGCAGGTAACTGAGCAACCGCGGCGGCGTCAGGCCAATCGTGGCGTAGCCGCGCTGGCTGTCGCCGCGGGCCGGCCGCACGAGGCGCGTGCCGCGCCTCCGCGAGCGCCGCGGACCCGGCAGCAGCGAGCCGAGCCGCCGGAGCACGCTGGTGAGTACGGGGATGGTGGCCTGCACGAGTCGCATCCTCCCGCGACCGGCGGCGTGGTGGGCCGCGATCGCGTACATGCGACGGTAGGCCGGCTGTCTATAGGATTTCTAGAATGACGTGATCTTCTGGCGCCGGCTGCGCGTTTTTGTCGCCGGCTGGCGCAAAAAATCCGCGCGCCGGCGGGTCCTACGCGCCCGGCGCACCGCAGGCGCGGGCGATGGCACGCTCCAGCTCGTCAAGGTCGATCGGTTTGGTCAGGTGGGCCGCGAAGCCGGCCGCGCGCGTGCGCTGAACGTCCTCCTCCTGCCCGTACCCCGTCAGCGCAATCGCGGGCAGCGCCGCGCCCCGCGCCCGCAATTCCCGCAGCAGATCCATGCCGCTGCCGTCCGGCAGGCCCAGGTCGCTGACCAGCAGGTCGAAGGTCCCGCGCGCCGCCTCCTCCAGCGCCAGGGCGACGTTTCCCGCCACGCAGACGCGGTGCTGCGCCGCTTGCAGGACGCGCGACAGGATCCGCGCGGTGTCCGCATGATCCTCCACCAGCAGGATGCGCAGTCCGCCGCGCCCGCGGGCGTCATCCACCCGGTGCTGCGGTTCCGGGCGCTGCTCCCCCTTTCCGGCCCGCGCCGCGAGCGGCAGGCTGACGGTGAAGGTGGCGCCGCAGCCGGGCCCCGCGCTGGTCGCGCTGACCGTCCCGCCATGCAGCTCCACGAGGGCCTTGCTGATCGCCAGTCCCAGGCCGAGTCCGCCGAACTGCCGGGCCGTCGCGCGCTCCGCCTGCTCGAAAGCATGAAAGATGCGGCCGAGGGCCTCCGGCGCGATGCCCACGCCCGTGTCGCGGACCTCGACGATCACGCGGTCCCCCTCGGTCCAGCGCCGCATCTCGACCAACCCGCCGGGTGGCGTGAACTTCGTGGCGTTCTTCAGCAGGTTCCAGAAGACCTGCTGCAGCCGGGCGGAATCGGCATTCACCACGTGCGG
Source organism: uncultured Planctomycetales bacterium (assembly GCA_964629745.1). Lineage (GTDB taxonomy): Bacteria > Planctomycetota > Phycisphaerae > UBA1845 > Fen-1342 > JAAYXS01. Next base: position 8,528 of record CAZVRR010000110.1, read on the forward strand.
CTGGCCGCTGGTGCTCTGCGAGAAACTCAGCCGCCGCACGACCAGGTCCGGCCGGCACACCTCGACGGTGCGCTCGAGGATCGTCCCCAGGTCCACGGCACGCCGGTGCAATCGCACTTTGCCGCGCGCGATCCGCGTCAGGTCGAGCAGGTCGTCGATCAGGCGCGCCTCCAGCTCCGCGTTGCGCCGGATCATCTCCACGTCTTCCCGCAGCACCGACGGCAGGCGCGGGTCGCGCTCGAGGGCGGCGGCCGAGGCCAGCACCGGCGTCAGCGGCGTCCGCAGTTCGTGACTCAGCACGGCGAGGAAGTGATCCTTGGCCCGGCTGGCCTCTTCGGCCACGGCCCGGGCCCGTTCGGCGGTGACTTTGGCGGCCGCCAGCTCCTCCTGCGCAATGCGCAGCTCGTGCACGTCCGTGGCGGTGCCGAACCATTTCACGATGCGGCCGGCGGCATCGCGCACCGGAATCCCGCGACTCAGATACCACCGAAACGTCCCGTCGGCGCGCCGCCCCCGGTGTTCGATCTGGTAGATGCTGCCCGTCGCGACGGCGCGCTGCCACGCCGCGACGGTGGCCGCCTGGTCATCCGGGTGCAGCACCGGTACCCAGTCATAGGCGCCCGACGCCGTCTGCGCGAGACCGGAGAATTCCTGGTGTCGGCCGTTGTAGTAATCAACCTTGCCATCCGGGTCGGCGGTCCAGACGAGCTGCGGCATCGCGTCGGCCAATTGCCGGAAGCGGGCCTCGCTCGCGGCGAGGGCCGCGTTGGCGAGGATGCGTTGCATCGCGACGGCCACCTGGTCCGCGACGGTCTTCATCAGCTCGATTTCGTCGGGCGCGAAAGCGGGGCGCGTGCGCGTTCCAAAGGACAACGTGCCGATCACGCGCCCCTCGGCGATCAATGGGTGACACACGTACGCCTGCATCCCGAAAGACCGCACGAGTTCCGTGCGTCGGTCGTCACTGTGCTGGATGTCCTCGGCGCAGATGCGCTGCCCGGAGCGGGCGACGCAACCGCATACCGCGATGCCGTAGTCCAGCCACTCGATCTGGCGCGCGGCGGACTCGGGGATTCCCGAGCAGGCGTTCAAATGCAGCCGGCTGGCGGCGGGATCCACGAGATAGTTGAAGAAGCAGTCGCAGCCAAGGTGCGCCATGAGCGCGCGGCACAGGTCCTCGACGACCGCCTGCGGATTCTCGGCGCGCAGCAGCCGGGCCGAGATCTCGGAAAGCAGTTCGAAGCGGCGGTTGCGGGCGCGCCACGCATCCTCAGCTGTTCGAGACCCCCGCACGTCCTCCGCGTCGCCGTCGGCGGTGGGACGTCTTTTCACCGCGTCGCGCGACGGTCCGGTCGCGCTGCCTGGACGGCGCAAGTGGCGTCGCGGTCCAATAAAAGTCCTGGTCGCGACGTGGACCCGACACGTCCCGACGGCGGTTCGAAGCGGCATGCCACTCTCACCTCAATTGCGCCGCGGCCGGTCACCGACCCACGCCGCGTCGCCTCCCTTCGTTGGCCCCTGACGAGCGCGTAAGATAAGGATATTGTAACACCCAAAGCGCCGGCCGCCGTTGAAACGCGTCCTCGGTGGGCCGAACGCTATAATTCGGCTGCTCGGTGTGCCGAGCCAGGTGGTACGCGAACCTCCGCCCTCCCCCCCTGGCCGCTCGGTGCCTGCCGTGCCGCCGGACGGAAACCATTGAGAAACGCCAACCACTGATGGACTCGTCGTGCCAGCCCGATCGCCGCTCCGCGCTGTACACCGGCGCCGGCTTCGCGGTACGACGGTTCTTTTCCAAGTACTTCTGGTTTATTTTGAAGAACGTCCTCGGCTGGACGCTGATCCTGCTTTCGCTGGTTGCGGGCCCGCTGGTTCCCGGACCGGGCGGCCTTCCGTTGTTCCTGATCGGCTTCGCGCTGGTCACCCTGCCGGGGAAGCGCCGCTTCACGGCGCGGCTGCTCCGCGGGCGGCCGATTCGATACGCGACGAAATGGTTTGCCCGGATCGTGCCGCTGGTCGCGCTCGCCGCTCCGCTGGCCGTGCTGCCCGCGACCCGCCCGTGGACGCGCTGGCCGCCTGAGTTCGTCGGGCCGGCTTGGTCGATCGCCGCCTGGTACGTGCTGACCGCGGCGACAGCCTGGCTGCTCATCCTGCTCGCGCTGCGCATCACGAACGCCCTGCTGCAACTGGTCCCCCGCGCGCGGCGACACTTGCGGCCCTGGCTGCACCATCACGGGATTCGGCTCCTGCCGCCGCGCCGGCGGCATCGCCTGCCGCACGAGCCCGGCTCGGGTCCGCATTACGTGGGTGACGAGATTATCGAACTGGGGCGCGCCCCGCGCACGACGGGCGGGTGACCCAAAGCCGCGATCGCCGGCGTGGCAGTCCGGCGCGAACTCGTGGCGCCGCTGGCGCCCGCACCGCTTGGAACACGGTGCCACAACGGCGGATCTTTGCAGCGGACTGTTCGCACGGCAGCGCGGGCGTGCTGAAGTGTCGGACAACCGACAGCCGCGGCGCGCCGGGGTGACAACGCGGGAATCTCCTGCCGCCGACTATCGCTCGGGCCCGCGAGCGACTATCATACACGCGGTTGACCTGCTGACTTGGTCGTACGCGACTCGTCGTCCCGCACCTCCGAACCGCTAGTCCACCTTCCCGGCCGGGAGATCGGCCACTTTCAGCTGCGATCCTGAAAGTAAAGCCGCGGATCGCGATGTGATCTCTGGAGAGACAACGGAATGAGCAAGAAACTGTACGTGGGAAATCTCGGTTACAACGTGACGAGCACCGAACTCGAGTCGCTGTTCGCGCCGCACGGCGTGGTGCAGAGCGCGCAGGTCATCGAGGACCGCGACACCGGCCGCAGCAAGGGCTTCGGCTTCGTCGAGATGAGTACCGACGAAGAGGCCCGCAACGCGATCGCCG
>CAZVRR010000111.1:0-11300 GCA_964629745.1 uncultured Planctomycetales bacterium
TCGTGGCGGAGGTCCTGGCGGAACGGCGCGGCGCGGGGCGCGTGCCGCGCTTCACGCCGGCGGGCGCTTCCGAGCCGCTGGGCTGCTGGGGCTACTTGCAGGCGGTGGCCGAACTCGACCAGCAGTTGCGCAGCGCCGGTGTGAACGAGTGTGACATCGTTCTGCCGCTGTCCTCCGGCGGAACGTACGCGGGCACGTTCCTGGGCACGCGCCTGCACGCCCGGCGGAGCTGGCACGTATGGGCGGTCCCCGTCAGCGACGATGTCCAAACGCAGCGCGAGAAAGTCGCTGCCCTGTGCCGGGCGGCTATTCACGAGTTCCGGCTGCCCGTGGAATTCGCGCCGGACGACCTGCAACTGGTGGATGGATACGTCGGGGAGGGCTACGCGATTCCCTACGAGCGCGAGCTGGAGGGAATCCGCCTGCTGGCACGCTGCGAGGCGATCGTGCTCGACCCGGTCTACACGGGAAAGGCGTTCTGTGCGCTGCTGGACGGCGTACGCGCGCAGCGCTTCGGGCACACCCGGCCGGTGGTGTTCTGGCATACCGGCGGGATTTTCTCCGATTTCGCCTGGCCGCAACTCCTGGTGGGAGAAGCGGCCGCACGGCGTCAATAGAACACGGTGACGATCAGGTGCTGGTCGACCGAGCTCTTGGCCTCGAACGGGCCGATGCAGCTCGTGGCGAACTTGACTTCCACGCCGGGGTTCGCGTCCGCCCACTCGTTGATCATGTCGTTCAGGTTCACGAGCGACGAGTCGGTCAGCTTGCAGTGAAACGTGCGGCAGCGGGTCGCGTTGGGCGAGTTCTCCAGCAGGGGCCGCCGGAATGTCCGCGTCATCGCGGGCGCGCCGATCGCGGTGCTGCCGCTGCGGCTGCCGGCCGGCCCAAACGCCTGCACCGAGCCGGTCATCCCGCTGCCGCTGGAGTCGTCGTCGTCCAACGCCAGGGCGATCGGCTCTTCCTCGTCCTCGGCGGGCTTGTCATCCTTGAAGGTGGCGGCGGGATTCACCGCGAAGATCGCGCGTTTCTCATGCAGGCAATGGCCGCACAGCAGGCGCCCCTGGAGGTAGTCGGCGACCTTCTTCTTCAGGTGCTCGGGGTAAATCGTGGCGCCACACACCGCGCAGGATTGCACTTCTTCGGGCTTGGCCACCGCACTCCTCCTCTCCGGCCGGTGCGGCGATGCAGCGGCCGGTCGTCTGACCAGGGGCGGCCCGCGACCCGGAGCAGTTCCAGGAGCACGGAGCGCCTGCGGTCCGCGCCCGGCACGCACCCGAGGCGCGGATTCGGAAATGCCACGGCCACCTTACTATACGGCGCCCACCGGCCGCGCCAAGCCGGTCGCGCCCCCGGCGGCGCCGCCCGTGCTTCGCGCCGACCCGGCTGCGGCGTAAGATGACGCGTTCGGCGGTCCGGCGCCGGCCGCACGGCGGATCCCGTCGCATGTGCCCGACCCGCAGGGGCGACGGTGGGCCGCAGGTTGCCAGGAGATCAGCGGAACGTGCTGCGATTCGTCGTTCATCCGCCTGAGAAGCTCCGCAGCCTGGGTGACCTGGCCGGGGCGCACCTGATCGGCAATGAGGGGATCCCGGTGCGCGGCGAGATTACCTGCGACGGCAACGAAATCCGCTGCACGTCGCGGACGCAGGACCCCTTTGCACTCTCGCTGCTCTGGCCGGTCGAAGATTTTGGCAGCGTGCAGCTCGAGACGACGCGGCTGCCGCCGCGGGAGGCGCCGTACCTGCTCAACCTCGAGCTGGCGCGCCACCGCCTGATGCGCATCACGGTCAAGCGGGAGGAATGGGGCCTGTTCGACTACCACGGCATGGAGGAGATCGGGGCGCAGCTCGACTCCGCCCGCGACCTGTTCATCGCCGCACTGGGCCAGCTTGACGACCCGGTTCGCGCCGGCGAGCTGGCGGACCAGGCGCTGCGGCAGAGCATGCTGGGCGGCGAGCGCATGGCCCAGTTCCACGCCGACATCTTCCTCGGGCGCCGCCAGCAGAACGGCGGGTTCAGCCGCGGCTTCCTGGGCGTGGCGGTCTCGCCCGCCTGTCCGGCCACGGCCCTGGCGGGGGTGCGCGACCTGGTCGACTTCGTCCGCGTGCCGTTCGTGTGGCGGGACGTACAGCCGACCGAGCATGAAACGCGCTTCGAACGCACGGATGCCTGGATCCGGGCGTGCCATGACGCGAAGCTCATGGTGCGCGGCGGACCGCTGCTGCGCTTCGGCGTGCAGTTCGTGCCGGACTGGATGTACATCTGGGAAAAAGACTTCGACACGGTGGTCGACTACGCCAAGGCGCACGTGCAGCGGTGCGTGAAGCGCCATGCCGACAAGGTCGCCGGCTGGGTGGTCGCCAGCGGACTGCACGTCGACAACGCGTTCTCCTTCACGTTCGAGCAGATCATGGAGATCACGCGCGCCGCCTCCATGACGGCCCGCGAACACGCGCCGCGCGCCCAGCTCGTGCTCGACCTGACGCAACTGTGGGGCGAGTACTCGGCTCACAACCAGCGGGCGATCCCGCCCATGCTGTTCGCCGACATGGCGGTGCAGGGCGGCATCCCCTTTGACGCCTTTGGCCTGCAATTCCTGTTCGGCCTCGGCAGCGACGGCTTCCACCTGCGCGACCTGCTCCAGATCAGCTCGATGATCGACCGCGTGGCGAACCTCGGCAAGCCATTGCACGTCACGGCGGTTGCGGTGCCCTCGACGAACGAGCCGGGCGGCGGGCCCGGCAACCAGGGCGGCCAGTGGCGCGTGCCGTGGTCGACCCAGACGCAGGCCGAGTGGCTGTGCGAGTTCTGCGAGATCGCGCTGTCCAAGCCCTACGTCGAAAGCGTCTGTTTCCAGAGCCTGGCGGACGACAACGACTGCCCGGTCGCCACCGGCGGCCTGCTGGATCCCGACCACGCGCCCAAGCCGGCGTGCGAGCGGCTGCACGCCCTGGCCAAGCGGCTGCAAACCAGGACGGGGTCGTGAGCGGCGCACCCCCGGGCCGCCGCGCCGGGCACGGCGGCCCGGTTTCTGATCGGGGGCGGCTGGTGCTGCTGGCCGGCCTGCTCGCCTGCTGCGGCACGGGTGTCCTGATACACGAGCGCGGCGGGCTGCTTCGCGCGGAAGACGCTGCCTTGCAACTCGATCCCAACTCCGCGACCCGCAGCGAGTGGATGTTGCTGCCGGATGTCGGGCCGCGGCTGAGCCAGGCGCTGCTGGCGCACCGCAGCCGGTCGGACTGCCCGCGCGCTTTCCAGCGGCTCGCCGACCTCGATGCGGTGTCGGGCGTCGGGCCCCGGGCGCTGGAGAACTGGCAACCGTACCTGACCTTCGATGCCGCGCCGGCCTCCGGACCAACGAGCGAGCTGCCGTGAACTGCGTGCCACTGGTCTTCGAGCCGCGACTCGTCGCGCGGCCATGGGGGGGACGCCGCCTGGAGCAGTTGCTCGGCAAGCGGCTGCCTGACTCCGGCGTCTACGGCGAGTCCTGGGAACTGGTCAGCCTGCCCGGGATCCACTCGCGCGTGCGCGACGGTGTCCATGCCGGCCGCGCGCTGCCCGAGCTGGTCACCGAGTGGGGCGCAGCGCTGCACGGCCCGGTTGAACTCCCCGGCGGCATGTTTCCCCTCCTCGTGAAATTCCTCGATGCGCGCGAGAACCTCAGCGTGCAGGTGCACCCCCGGCGGCGGGCCGATGCAACCGAGTGCCCCGGCGCCAAGGACGAGGCGTGGTACGTGGTGCACGCCGAGCCGGGGGCGGAGCTGTTCATCGGCGTCCGGCCGGGCGTGTCGCCGGCGGACGTGGCGGCACGCGCCGCCACGCCCGGGCTGGTCGACCTGCTAGAGCGCTGGCCCGTGCGCGCCGGGGACTGCTTCTATCTCCCGAGCGGCGTCCCCCATGCGCTGGGCGCCGGCACGGTGGTCGCGGAAGTGCAGACGCCATCCGATGTGACGTACCGTCTCTACGACTGGGGACGTGTCGATGCGCAGGGCCGGCCCAGGATGCTGCACGTCGCCGAGGCGCTGCAAAATCTGCGCGTGGACGTGAGTGCGGCGGAAATCCGCGCCGCCCGGCCGGCGGAGCGGCGGGCGGACGGCCCGACCCAGGCGCCGCGCGTGGGGGGCGGCTACTTCACCCTGACGGAGCGCTGGATTGAGCCGGGGCGGGCGCGCGGCCTGGCGGACGGGGAGCTGGCGGTGTGGGTCGTGCTCGAAGGTGGCGGGCGGCTGGACGAGGCGGCGGGCTTCAGGCTGGGTGACGTGGTGGTCCTGCCGGCGCGCGGAGCGCGCGAGGTCGAGGTGACCCGGCTGGCGCACGTGCTTGAAGTTCAGATTCCGCGGCGGCCGGTTCCCGGCCGATGAGCATTTGTCAGCGTGACCAGACATGTATATCTTTTCAGGCATTGCAGCGGGCCGGTCGCGGTACCGGCGCCCCGGCGGGTGACGTACCCGGCGCGTGCCGCGGTGCTCCGGACGGCTGCACACGGACTTATCAGGAGCGGTCTATGAACAAGCTGCGTACGGCTCAGGTGAACCGGGTGATGATCGTCGTCCTGGTTCTACTGGCGGTGGTTGCGGGGGTGTTCGGGTTCCTGCGCTGCCGCGGCGGCGGTGAGGAACGGCAGGTTACGCGCGAAATCGACCAGGATTTCGCGGCGCGGAAATTCGACATGTATTGCAACACCTGCCAGAAGGTAGTGCGCGAGGGCGTACCGCAGCCCGAGGCCGCCAAGATCAACAAGGACAAGCAGAACGGCAAGCTCAAGTGCCCGGAATGCGGCAACTACACGGCGGAGTGGGGACGCGGCGCACGCGCGGTCATCGACACGGAAGAGAAGCCGGCCCCCTAGCCCGCCCGCCAGTACGTGAGACCAGCGTGGCGGCGGCGCAGGGTGTCAAGTCTGCGCCTCCGCCACTCCGATATGTGCGGCAGACCGATCCGTCGCAGCAAGGAGGAACGCGATGGGTATGGCGCCGGCAGGCGGAAGCGGGGGGCGCGGACGGCAGCGGCGTGCCGAGGCGGGAGTGGCGGGGTTCCTGCTCGGGTGCGTTGCGACCGCTCCCGCCCAACTGGCGGACTCCGCCTGGCCGAAGTTCCAGGGCGACCTTCAAAACAGCGGCGCCACCACCGGACTCAGCCTGATCGCCGAACCGTACGTGGAGTGGTCCCTGCGCCTGGGCGATCCCCGGACCGGCGAGAATCACGCCACGCCCGTGCTCGGGAGCGGAAACGCGCGACTCTACGTGGGGGGCCCAGGCTCGATCCTGTATGCCGTGGATCGCGCCAGCGGCACGCTCGCCTGGACGGTGACGCTGGGGGATGGCACCGGCACGATTTACCAATCGCCGGCGGTCGCGGCCGATGGTTCGCTCTTCGTGGGGGCGTGGGACAACACCGCCCCGTATGACGGCTTCTGCAAGATTCACGACGACGGCACGCAGGCGACCGTAGCGTGGTGCTTCCCGATGCGCCGGTTGCTCGCGAGTCCGACCATCACGCCGGACGGGCTGATCATCGTGGGGGGCCAGCATGAATCCCTCGGCTGGGGGTATTACGCGCTGGAAGACCTGGGCACCGAGGCGGCCCTGGCGTGGAGCGCCGCGCACCTGGCGGACCCGGGTGTACCGGGCAGCACCGGCGCCATCGCGGCCAGCCCTGCATTGTCGGCGGACGGCCAATGGGTATTCGGCGGAAGTTACGAGAACCATACGTTCTGGCAGATCGGCGCCGGGGATGGCTTCGAGCAGATGCGCTACCCGCTGGACTTCTATTGCTACGGCCCGAGTCCGGTACTCAGCCCGGAAGGTCTGGTCTTTCTCGGCGAGGGGATGAGCTTCACGACGCCGGATGAGGCGACCCAAGGCAAGCTCTATAGCTTTGGCATGGAGCCCGATCAGGTGACACTGCTCGATTCCTTGCCGTTGCACGCCGGTCATTTGAACTCGGGGACCGCGGCAGTCGGGTCCACGCCGGACGGGCAGCGGCGGCTTTATGTCCCTGCGAACGGGTATGGCGCATCCAGCGCCGAGTTGGTAGCGGTGGGAATCGACCCAGATGCGCCAGGGCAGGAACCGCCGGCGCCCTTGTCGGAAATTGTGTGGAGACTGTCTTTGGGGCCGGCCGCACTGGCTTATGGGCAGTCGGTGGTCACGCCGGACGCGGTGATTTACGTGATCGGCCCCGCCAGTCACATCCTGTACGCCGTGCGGGATGTCGGAAGCAGTGGCACCGTGGCCTGGTCGCTGTCGCTGACGGGGATTTCGCGGGCGGAAGGCTGGCAGCCGAGCGGTGCGATCGGCCCGCAGGGCGTGTGCCCCGGGCCGGACGGGACGCTCTATTGGAACGCGGTGGATGGGTACTTGTATGCGATTCGCGGCTGGCCGGTCGGCGATCTGAATGGCGACGAGATGTTGACGAGCGCCGATGCAGACTGGCTGGTCTCGGCGATCGTCGATCCCGCCGGCTACGCGCTGCGATTTCCAGAGATCGATCCGCTGGCAGTTGCCGATTTTTTTCCGGACGGCCAGCTCGACGTGGCTGACGCCCTGCGGATGGCCGAGCTGGTCGGGCGGTGACGATCCGTGGAGCGCGCGTGGACGCAGAAGGTTGTGCGTGCGCACGACGCGCTTTGGACCGCTCCCGGATGTTCGCGTCGACTTCATCGCAAAACCGGTCGATGTCACCCGGTTTTTGACTTTCGCGAACTGGACCGGCCGGATAAGATTGCCCGCGTCAACGACCAAGAAATTCTGGTGGGTACGAACTCAAATAGCCGCTGCGCAGTTCGGCGCGGAGTGGCGGGGTAGGCAATGGCGAAAGTCACGATTGAGGATATCAGCAGGCAAACGGGGTTGTCGCGTGGAACCGTTTCGCGGGCGCTGAACAACCGCCCCGACATCAGTGAACAGACCAAGCAGCGTGTTCTGGAAGCCTGTCGTACGTTGAATTATTCGCCGAGCCATGCCGCCCGTTCGCTGGCGACGGGGCGGGCGTATGCACTGGGCGTGTTGTTGGATGACTTGCAGTCGGTGTTCTCGTGCCGGTTTTTGCGCGGCGTGCTGCTGCGGGCCCAGCAGGCGCGCTACGCCGTCCACGTCGCGGAGCTGCGGGACGATCCTGTCGAGCAGGCAAATGCGATCAAGTCGGTTGTGAGCGGGCGGATTGACGCCGTGCTCATCGCCGCACCGTACAACGATACTCTTGCCAGCACGCTGCAGGCGCATCTCGAAAAACGTCCCGCGGTCTCGTGCGTGCCGTACCCGGATTTCACGGGCGACCTGCTGTTGCCGGACCAGGTCGAGTCGGGTCGGCTCGCGGCGCGGCACCTGTTCGAGGTGGGTGGCCGGTCTGTGCTGTACGTACACGTCGCAGGCGATCCCGGAGCAGGGGACCGGCTGAGCGGCGTCCTGGAAGTCTGCCGCGCGCAGGGCGTCCCCGAGGAGGACGTCGTGTGGCGCGTGCCGGGCGGCGCCGCGCTCGCCAGTGACGAGGAACTGCCGCGCCGGCTGGCGGGGGTGCGGGCGGTCGCGGCGAGCAGTGATTATGCGGTGCTGGACGTGATGCTGGCGAGCGCGCGAGCGGGCCGGCGCGCGGGGGTGGACCTGGCGGTCATCGGCCAGGGCAACGAGTGCTTCACGACACAGCTTCAGCCGGCGCTGACCAGCACCGATTTGGGCGGGGAGGAGCTGGGCCAGCGGGCCGTGCAGACCGTCCTGGCCCGGGTGGAGAAGACGCGGCAGGACAGTTTCGAGGTCACGCACGTGGCCCCGCGGCTGCTGGTGCGCGATTCGTCGCATCTGGCGCGGTAGTTGCGGGGACTTCCGGGGGGGCGCCGGCCTGCGGGCCGCGGTCCGCCTGCCGGCGTCGGCGGGCAGGATCGCCGCTTGACGATGCGCAGGCTGGTCGGCTACATTCCGGCCAGGGATATGACCGAAAGTGTCGGGCACAGCTTGCCGTCGCCTCGTTCCGTGCTCACGTGCAAACCCAGGGTGCCATGGCGGGCGGTGCTGTTCCCGTCCGGGGGTGCCTGCGCCGCCGGCGGGGGTGATCGCGGTGTCCGGGGTCGCGGTCCGGGGGGCGCTAGGATAAGGAGGAAGCCGTGCAGGTAAACGTGACCGGTCGCCACATGGGCGTCAGCGACGCCCTGAAGACCTACTGCCAGGAAAAGGCCGCCCGGCTCGTGCGTTATTTTGACCGGATCCAGTCGGTCGAATGGGTCCTGGACGGCAAGAACGGCGTCCACACGGCGGAGATCCTGGTCCACACCGATAACACGGAGCCGTTCGTGGCCACGGAAACCCAGGACGATGCGTACGCGGCCGTGGATCTCACGCTCGACAAGATCGAACGGCAGCTCACGCGGTACAAGGAGCGGGTGCGCAATCGCAAGCATCCGCCGCGGGATTCGCAGTCGGCCACCGGGGAATTCGGCTCAGAGCCAGAGCGCTAGCCAGCTATGAAACTTACCGAGTTGATTCAGGCGCAGTCCGTCGTCGCAGAATTGCAGGCGGTTGATCGAAACGGGGCCATTCGTGAGCTGGTACAGCGGCTGGCGGACAGCGCCCTGCTGGACCCGGAGGCGGTGGACTCGATCGTCAAGTCCATCATCACCCGCGAACGGACGCGTGGCACGACGGGGTTCGGCAAGGGGGTGGCGGTCCCGCATGCCAAGATTGACGGCCTGGAGCGCGTGGTCGCGGCCGTCGGGCGGAGCAGCCGGGGCATCGACTTCTCGTCGCTGGACGGGGAGCCGGTGTACGCGATCTTCCTGATCGCCAGCCCGGCGGAGCAGCCCGAGGAGCACCTCCGGGCCATGGACCTGGTGTTCCGGCACCTGCAGCAGGAGAAGTTCCGCAAGTTCCTGCGGCAGGCGGACGAGCCGGAGAAGATCTACGACTTGCTCAAGGAAGCGGACGAGAAAATGTTGGTGGCCTGACGGAGCGATCCAACCCGACTGCGTGGCTGAATCCTGCATGCATGTCGAACGTGACGTCGTGATCCCGAACAAGGAAGGACTGCATTTTCGACCGATCATGCAGTTCGTGGATACCGCACAGCGTTACGTGTCGACCATCCGCGTGCACTGCGAAGGGCGTGAGGCCGACGGGCGCAGCCCGATGGAGCTGCTCATGCTGGTCGCGACCCACGGCGCCCGGGTCCGCCTGGTGGCGGAGGGCGACGACGCGCAGCAGGCCTTGGAGGCCGTGGTCGGCTTGATCGAATCCGGCTTCGGCGAAACGTAGGAGAACGGCAACGGCATAACCCGGCCCCCGCATGACGGCTGGGCCGGCGACGCCGCGGCAATCGCGGCCGATGATCACGAAAAAAGGCATCAGCGCATCGCCCGGGGTGGCGATCGGTCCCGCGCTCGTCCTGGATACCGAGGAATTTCGGATCCCGCGCCGGACGATTCACCCCTCCCAGGTGGGCAGTGAAATTCGCATCCTGGACGCGGCCCTCGCGGCCTCGGGGCAGGAGGTGAACGAGCTGCGCACCGCGACTGCGCGCAAGCTCGGCGACGACACGTCGGCGATTTTCGAATTCCACGAGCGGTTCATCGCCGACCCGCGCCTGCGCGAGACGGTCGTCGGCCACATCGAGAAAAGCCTCTTTACCGCCGCCTACGCCTTCAGCCACGAGCTGTCGCGGCGCCAGAAGGCGTTCCGGGCCGTGCCGAACGCGTACATCAAGGAGCGCGTGCACGACCTGTACGACATCGAACGCCGCGTGCTGCGCCACATCCTCGGCCGGACGCGCGAGGACATCGCGCGCCTCAGCGAGCCGGTCGTGATCGTCGCCCACGACATCACGCCCTCGCAGGCCGTCCAGTTCGACGCGCGCCACATCCTGGCCTTCGCCCTGAACGCCGGCGGCCAGACCTCCCACATGGCCATCATCGCCCGGCGCTTCGGCACCCCGACCGTCGTCGGCCTGACGGACGTGACCGCGGAGGTCTCCGGCGGCGACACGCTCATCGTCGACGGCACGCACGGCATCGTGATCAAGGATCCCGACCCGGCGACCATCGAGGCCTACCGCGCCAAGCAGAAGGACTACGAGCGCTTCGAGGCCAGCCTGCGCGAGCTGCGCGACGCGCCCGCGGTCACGAAGGACGGCGTCCGCGTCGACCTGTGGGCCAACATCGAGGCGGCCGACGAGGCCCTGTCGGCCTTCGAGGTCGGCGCGGAAGGCATCGGCCTCTATCGCACCGAGTTCCTCTTCCTGGCCGGGGAACGCATCCCCACCGAGGAACAGCAGTACGAGGCGTTCAGCGAAGCGGCGCGGGCGGCCAACGGCCGGCCGGTCACGCTCCGCACACTCGACCTGGGCGCCGACAAGATGGCCGAGTCGCTCGGGGTGGCGCGCGACCCGAACCCCGTCCTCGGTCTGCGCTCGCTGCGCTACTGCCTGCTCAACCTCGACCTGTTCAAGACGCACCTGCGGGCCATGCTGCGGGCCTCGACCGCCGGTGACGTGCGGATCATGTTCCCGATGGTCACCACGCTGATGGAGCTGCGGCAGGCCAAGGCCACGCTGGGCGACGTGATGGAGGACCTGGAGGAGGAGGGCATCCCGTTCCAGCGCGACATCCCGATCGGCATCATGATCGAGACGCCGTCGGCGGCCCTGCTGGCGGACGCCCTGGCCCGCGAGGTCTCCTTCATCAGCATCGGGACGAACGACCTGACCCAGTACACGCTCGCGGTGGACCGCGCCAACGAGCGGGTGGCGCACCTGTACTCGCCGGCGAACCCGGCCGTGCTGCGCCTGCTGCGCCAGGTGTTCATGGCGGCCCGCCGCCGTGACGTGCACGTGAGCCTGTGCGGCGAAATGGCCGGCGCGCCGCTGTTCACGCTGCTGCTGCTGGGCCTGGGCCTGCGCACCTTCTCGATGGCCCCGAAGGACATCCCGAAGGTCAAGCAGATGGTGCGGTTCACCAGCCTGGCCGAATGCCGCCGCATCGCGCAGCGCGTGCTCCGCTTCGATTCGGACCGGCAGGTGCTGAATTTCCTGCGCGAGGAAGCCCGCAAGGTCCTGCCGCCGGAGGAGCTATGAGTACCACGCCGCAACCGGCCGCGGCGGGTGAGCCGCCGGCGGCCGCCGCTGCCTGCCGGGCCGCCGTGCACTACGCCGTCACGGGCGAGCTGCGCTTCCTGTCGCACCACGACGAGCAGCGCATGTTGACGCGGGCGCTGGTGCGGGCGGAGTGGCCGCTGCGCTACTCGTCCGGGTTCAACCCGGCGCCGCGGCTGTCGCTGCCGCTGCCGCGCAGCGTGGGAATGGCGTGTACGTGCCAG
>CAZVRR010000112.1:0-11263 GCA_964629745.1 uncultured Planctomycetales bacterium
TCGGCGCCGACGTCGGCCGCCTTGGTGTAGATGCCGCCGCCGACACGCATGAACAGGGCCAGCAGCGTGCCGCCGAAGCCGAAGCCCAGCAGGGCCTCGTAGGCCCGCTCGCCGTAGGTCATGAAGATGATCGTGCCGCCCAGCAGGCCCAGGCCGTCGGTGAGCATGCCCGTGATCGTGCCGGTGCGGTAGCCCAGCATGAGCGCCTTGCCGAAGCCGACCGGCGCCGCGGCCGCGACGCGCAGGTTGCCGGTGGTCGCCAGGCGCATGCCGATAAACCCGACGGTGGCGGAAAAGACCGCGCCCATCGCGAAGGCCCAGGCACGGCCGAGCGCGAACGGGCTGTCCCAGGCCGGCTGCCCGCCGCGCCCGTCCTGCATCGCTTTCGTCACGTACAGCAACCCGATCAGCAGGATGATCAGCACCGCCACCGTGCTGAGCTGTCGTTTCAGGTACGCGTTGGCTCCCTCGCGCACGGCCGCGGCAATCTCCTGCATGCGCGGCGTGCCCTTGTCCGCACGGTACACCTGCGCCACGAGGCTGCCGGCGTACGCGAGCGCCCCGAACGCGATGATGAGCACGACCCACAGCAGTACGCGTTCGTAGCTGGCGTAGTGATCGCTCGTCATGAACGAGAAGTACTCGAAGTGATGCTCCGCCAGCTCGGCGGACGGCTGCTCCTGCGCCAGCAGGCCCTGAGGCGTGCCGTACACGTTCGCGTGCACGAACAGCCCGAGAAACAGCAGGGCAAATGCCACCAGGAAAGTCTTCGGATACTTGCGAAATGCAAGGGCAACAATGGATCGGCGTTTCACGATCGCGCTCCCGTGAATGGGGGAAGAAAAACCGCAACCCGGCCGCACCGCCGGGGCAGTCCTGGGCGCCGGCGCCACACCACCAGAACAGGGATGTAGACTTCCGCTCGCTCCGTGCGCCCGCAACGCACGAGGAAGCACTATAGGCGTTCCGCGGAGACGTTCAAGGGGCGCGGCGCTAGCGGCCGACGACGGCGGCTGACCTGGTCCCACGCTGGAATTGCCCCAGCGCCACGCGGGCCGAGCGGCGCACGCTGTTCATGTCGCACGTGCGTCCCGGACACAGCGTCTTGTGCGTGACTTCCCCGTGCCCATAGATCAGGTCCGTGCTGATGTTGTTTCCATCGCACAGAAACGCGATCAGCTTCGAGAGGCTCTCGATCTGCTTGCGCGTCGGGCCGGGTCCCTTCTCGAAATCGCCGATCAGGCAGATCCCGACGCCGTGCTCGTTGAAGAAGTTACGGGCGCGCCACGTGCCGAAGTACTTGCCGGCGGTGCTCTTGCAGTGGGCGCCGGTCTTCTGCTTCACCCAGCGCGGCCCGACGTACACCTGGCCGTCGGGGTAATTCACGCCGTTGCCGATCACGAAGTGGTACCCCAGCCCATCCCAGCCGCGCTGCCGGTGCCAGCTATCGATGCCCTGCGGCGTCGACTTCGGGCTGTCGGAGTGATGTACGACGATGCACTTCCACAACCCGCGTGACATGCCGCCCGGCGGATACCACGCGCGCGGCACGGGTCCCAGGTCCGCGACCGGCGGCGGGGTCGGCTGCGGCGGGGGCGCCGGCCGCGGTGTCGCCGGCACGGGACGCGGCGGTCGCGTGCTCATGATGGGATTCGGGGGCGGCGCGCCGATCGGTTCCGTCCGTTGCGCGCAACCGACGAGGCCGGCCAGGGCCAGCGCCAGGCCCCATGCAGTCCGTTGCATGTTGTGCTCCTCCGTCGTCGCGTTCGACAGCGACGCACACTATACCGGTTATCGGCGGAGCGTCCAGCGCATTCGTCGCCAGCACCGCCGGTTACGCGTACAATGCGCGGGGTCGGGCGCTCCGCCGGCGCGGCGCTTCACCCGACCCGAAAGTGACGGCTGCCATGACATTCAGCAGATTCGGTCACGGCGATGAGATGCGGGACTGGGCCCGTCGCCTGCAGGAAATGATGGACGAGATGCGGCGTCGGCATTTCGTGCCCTTCCGCGACGAGGACATCTGGCAACCCGCCACCGACGTATACGAATGCGCCGGCGCGTACTTCATCTGCGTCGAACTCGCCGGCCTCACCCCCGAGGACGTCGAAGTCACGTGCGAGGATCAGCACAAGCTCGTCGTCCGCGGGTTCCGGCCGAATCCCCGACCGCCGGAAGCGCACGATCCCCTGACGCTGCACGCGATGGAGATCAATCACGGCCCGTTCCGTCGCGAGATCGAGCTGCCCGAACCGGTCGACGTCGACGCGATCGACGCCTCGTTTGACAAGGGATACCTATGGATGACCCTGCCAAAATGCCGCCCGGAGTGAACGAGGCGTCGCCCCCGGATGAAGCCGAGTCGAGCAAGCCGACGGCCGGAGGCGGTCACGGCGCGGGCGGCGACAAGGTGCAGCTCCCGCGCGAGTTGCCGATCCTGCCGGTGCGCAACGTGGTCGTCTTTCCCGGGACGGTCGTTCCGCTCAGCATCGGCCGCGAGAAATCCCGGTTGCTGACCGACGCAGTCCTCGCCGGAGACAAGCTCCTCGCCCTCTTCACCCAGCGCCGCGAGGACGTCGAGGACCCGGGCCTGGACGACCTGTACCGGATTGGGACGGCGGCCAACGTGCTCAAGCTGCTGCGCATGCCCGACGGCAGCAACAGCCTGCTCGTGCATGGGCTGGCGCGCGTCGGCATCGAGGCGCTCACGGCCACCGAGCCGTACTGGCGGGCGGTGATCAACTCGCACCAGGACGAGGTCGCCGATTCCCTGGAACTGCAAGCGCTCGTGCACAGCGCGCGGCAGACGGCGCTGGAGGTCATCGAGCTCAGCCAGAACGTGCCCGAAGAGGCGCGGCTGGTCATCGAAAACATAGAGCGGCCCGACGCTCTGGCCGATTTTCTGGCCGCCAACCTGTCGTTGGGCATCGTGCAGAAGCAGGAGCTGCTCGAAACGTTCGACATCGCCGACCGGCTCAAGAAGGTCATCGCGATCCTGAACAACCAGCTCGAAGTGCTGCGCCTGTCGCAGAAGATCCAGGACGACGTCCGCAAGGAGCTCGACAAGTCGCAGCGCGACTACTACCTGCACGAACAGCTGAAAGCCATCCAGAAGGAGCTGGGCGAAGGCGATACGGCGACCGCGGCCATCGCCGAATTCCGTGCCCGCATCCAGTCCGCGGAGATGCCGGAAACGGTGCGGAAGGAGGCCGAGCGCGAACTCCAGCGCCTGGAGCGCGTGCCGCAAAGCTCCCCGGAAAGCGGGGTTATTCGCGACTACCTGACGTGGCTGTGCGAGATGCCCTGGAGCAAGCAGTCGCAGGACAACCTCGACCTGGACCGCGCCGAAGCCATCCTGAACGACGACCACTACGGCCTCGAGAAGGTCAAGCGCCGCGTGCTGGAGTTTCTCGCCGTCCGCAAGCTGCGCCCCGAGGGCAAGGGGCCGATCCTGTGCTTCGTCGGGCCGCCCGGCGTGGGCAAGACCTCGCTCGGCCAGAGCATCGCGCGGGCCCTGGGACGCTCCTTTATCCGCATCGCCCTGGGCGGCGTGCGCGACGAGGCCGACATCCGCGGCCATCGCCGCACGTACATCGGCGCGATCCCCGGGCGCATCGTGCAGGAAATCCGGCGCGCCGGCACGCGCAACCCCGTCCTGATGCTCGACGAGCTGGACAAGGTGGGGGCCGATTTTCGCGGCGACCCGGCGGCCGCGCTGCTGGAAGTGCTCGATCCGAACCAGAATCACGCGTTCATCGATCACTACCTGGCAGTGCCATTCGACCTGTCGAAAGTCCTGTTTATCGCGACGGCGAACTACATGGACCCGGTGGCCGCGGCCCTGCGTGACCGCATGGAGGTGCTCGAGCTGCCCGGCTACACCACGGCCGAGAAGCTCGAGATCGCCAAGCGCTACCTCGTGCCGCGCCAGGTGGAAGAGAACGGCCTGTCGGACCGCGGCGTGCAGTTCACCGAGGACGCGCTGCGCGCGATCATCGAGCGCTACACGCGCGAGGCCGGGGTGCGGAACCTGGAACGCTCGATCGGCACCGTCTGCCGGGCCCTGGCGGCCCGCGTCGCGGGCAACCGCGCTGCCGACCTGCTCGTTGAACCGCAGGACCTCGAAGAGTACCTCGGACCGCCGCGCTTCGAGCGCGAACTGGCCCTGGAAACCGGCCTGCCGGGGGTTGTCACCGGCCTGGCCTACACGCCCGTCGGGGGCGAGATCATCTTCGTCGAGGCCACCGCGATGTCCGGCCGCGGCTCGTTTACGCTCACCGGCCAGATCGGCGATGTGATGCGCGAGTCGGCCCAGGCCGCGTTGTCCATCCTGCGCTCGCGCGCCAGGCAGTGGCGCCTGCGGCTGCCGGACCTGATGAAGACGGATTTGCATATTCACGTGCCCGCCGGGGGCGTACCCAAGGACGGGCCGTCCGCGGGCGTCGCCATGCTCTCGGCGCTGGCCTCGCTGTTCAGCGGCCAGTGCGCCGACCCGCATACCGGCATGACCGGAGAAATCACTTTGCGCGGCGAGGTGCTGCCGATCGGCGGCGTGAAAGAGAAAGTACTGGCGGCCCACCGGGCCGGACTCCGAACGGTCGTACTCCCGGCTCGCAACCAGCCGGACCTGACCGAGGTCCCGGCAGATATTCGCAGCGACCTGAAGTTCGTGTTGGCGCGCCGGGTCGAGGACGTTCTGGCGTGCGTGATTCCCGGCCGCGACTGGCCGGCGGCGGGCGATTCCGGTGCGAGCGAGCGGGTCCGCCCGGCCAAGGTGCGCGACACGATCAAGGCGACGCGAGGCGCGACGCCGGCCCCGCTGGCCGTGCGGGAACGACCGAGAACCCGGTCCGGAGCGCGGGCTTCGCGAACGGACCGCTAACTCGTTAGCCACACGGCAATTCCCGCTTGATGCCCGGCGCGGCTTGCCGTATCATGAACCCCGCTTGGTTGCCGCCGGCTTGCGCGCAGGTCCGGCGATGCGTAAGAGAGTGCTGGTCCGCCTGCGGGCGGTGCCGTTCTGGGGAACGCGAATGAAGACCATTACGAAGAAAGACTTGGTCGATCGGATTTCAGAACAGACCGGCAACAAGCGCGTGGTCGTCAAGCGTGTGATCCAGCAGTTTCTCGATGAGATCATTCGCGAGCTGGGGGGCGGCAACCGCCTGGAGTTCCGTGACTTTGGGGTCTTTGAGCTCCGCGAGCGGGCCGCGCGCGTCGCGCAGAACCCCAAGACGATGGAGAAGGTGCACGTCCCAAGTAAACGCACGGTGAAGTTCAAGATCGGCCGGCTGATGAAGGATCGCCTGCTGACCGATCACTCGCCCGAGACGAGCGGTCAAACGCTCAGCACGACGCCCTGATCGAGCCGCTCGCCGCGCATCCGCACGTAACGCGCAAGTCAGCGGGTGTCGCCCGGCTGGGCTGCCCGGCGCGGACTGACCGCGCCGGGGAAGGTGCACACCGATCACGGGACGCCCGCGCGCCTCACGGTGCCTGGACCGGGCGCTTCGGCAATCGCTGCCTCGTGTGTGACTTGCTTCTGCCGCCGCAGTCGCCAACATAGCGGACGTGAGACGGCGGCGGCAGAACGTCGGCGGCGTGGCGGT
Source organism: uncultured Planctomycetales bacterium (assembly GCA_964629745.1). GTDB lineage: Bacteria > Planctomycetota > Phycisphaerae > UBA1845 > Fen-1342 > JAAYXS01. The sequence goes on from CAZVRR010000112.1 coordinate 5,610, forward strand.
CGGACTGGCGGCTACCGCCTTGGTCATCATGGCGTATGCCGGGGGGAGCCTCGACTGGCTCGAACGTAAGACGCTCGATCTGCGCTTCCGCTACACGAACTCGATCCCGCAAAGCCAGCAACTGACGTGCATCGATATCGACGACGCCTCGCTCGAGAAGGTGGGCCGCTGGCCCTGGCCGCGGGACGAGCAGGCTGGCATGCTGGCCGTGCTCAGCGAGCTCGGTGCGCAAATCATCGTCGTCGATATCACCTACATCGATCCCCAGACCGCCCGCCCCGACCTGCCCGCCGATCTGGATCTGCTCACGCAGTCCGCCGACCTGGCGGATGAAGCCGCCGCACTCGTGCTGCCGGACAACGCGCTGCGCGATGCGATCGCCGAGGCGGGCAACGTGTACCTCGCCGTCCACTACGATCCGGACGCCTGGGAGCGCAGCCCGGAATTCGCGCAAGTCGTGAACCAGCTCCGCCGCGGCGAGACGCCATCGCTCCCGCGCCGCCGTCCGGGGCGCGTCGGCTGGCACGATGCGCAGGACTGGCCGGCCGCGGCGCGCCTGGTGCTGGCGCTGGAGGCGGATCCGCGACTGGAGCCGCAAGCTGCTGCGGAGCGGCTGAACCTCGACCCGGCGCTCACCCGCCGGGTATTCGACCGCTGCCGGCAGTACTTTCTGCGCGAGTACGTGCGCGCTCGCCTGGCGGAAAACGTCGACTGGAAGCACGAGTCGCCCGATCGCGTCGTGCGGAAACTCCACGCCGGTCTGACGGACCAGGACTGGGCGGACGCCACGCCGCTGCGCGCCGGACTGCTGGCCGCATACCGAGACGTGCTCGGCTACGACGCAACCGTCGCCAAGACCCCGGCGAGCCTGGCGCAGGTCGCAGCGGCGGCCGTCCCGGTGGACGCGTTCACGCCGGCATACTTCCCGCTGGCCTCCGCGGCACGCGGTTGCGGCTTCGTCGCGTTCGAGCCGGATCCGGACGGCATCACGCGCCGGCTCATGCTCTTCGCCCGGCATCACGACGCTTTGCTCGGTCAACTGGCCCTGATCGCCGGGCTCGATGCGCTGCGGGTACCGGCCGGCGACCTGCGCGCCGATGCGCGCGGCCCCGCACTCCAACTGCCCCTCCCGGCGAACGAGGGCCCGCTGCGCATCCCGCTGGACGAGCGCGGCTGCGCGCTGGTCCCCTGGGTCGCCGAAGCGGACTGGACGCGGCAATTCACCCACGTGCCGGCCGACGCCGTCTGGTCCGTGTACGACCGCCGACGCCAGATCCGCCAGAACGAGCGGTTCTCCCAGGAATCGCGCTATAGCTTCTTCGGCGGAAACCTCGTGCCCGGCAACGAGGAATATCGCAGCCGCCTGGCCCGCGTGCTGACAACGCCGGACGGGCCAGCGCGGGCGGCGCTGGACAGTGAACTGCGCGGCATGGAAGTTGAGCTAGCGAAAGGTCTCGCCGCCCCGTCGACCGCGGCCGGCCAGGACGCGGAATTCGGCCGCCAGCTCCTGGCCGAGCTGAAGCACCAGGAAAGCCGCATCGTCGCCGCGAACGAACGGCTGGCACAGGAGATCGAGGAGACTCTCGCCTGGCTGAAGCCGCGGGTCGCCGAGAAGATCTGCCTGCTCGGCTACACGGCGACCGCGTTGGCCGATGCCGCGCCCACGCCGACCCACCCCCGCGCGCCCGGGTTGATCGCCCACGCCAACCTGCTCAACGGCCTGCTGACCCGCCGGGCCGTTTCGTGGGCGCCGCGCTGGGGCACCGTGCTGGCGGCAGGGCTGGCGGGCGTGGTGGCGAGCCTGCTGAGCACGCAGCTCGCGCCGCGGCTGGCCGGAGCGATCCTGGCGCTGGTGATCGTGGCGTTCGCCGCGCTGGCGGCCTGGCTGTTCTATGCGCACACGTTCTGGTTGGCCCTGACGCCGCTCGTGGGCGTCTGCCTGGCCACCGGATTGTCGATCAGCGCCTACCGGTTCGTGTTCCTGGAGCGTGACACGCGGCAGCTCACCCGCGCCCTGAGCCAGTACACGTCGGCCACCCTGGCCCGCAAGATGGCCGAAGATGCCGAGCTGTGTCGCAAGGCCGAAACGCGTGAAGTCAGCGCGATGTTCACGGACCTGCGCGGTTTCACCAGCATCTCCGAACGAATTGGAGCCGAGCACACGCAGCGCGTGCTGAACATCAGCCTGGGACGGTGCAGCGAGATCCTGCTCGAGTACGAGGCGCTGATCAACAAGTTCATCGGCGACGGCATCTTCGCGTTCTGGAACCCCCTGATCTACCCGCAATCCGATCACGCGATCCGCGCCTGCCGCGCGGCCCTGGTCCTGCAAACGGGCGTCGCACGCCTGCCACAGGAATGGCCGACCGACCCGGTATTCGCCGAACTGGTGCTGCGCATCGGGATCGCCAGCGGACCGGCGGTCGTCGGGCCGTGCGGATCGGAGCAGAAGTACGACTACACCTGCATCGGCGATACGGTCAACGTCGCGTCCCGGCTCGAGTCCGCCAACAAGTTCTACGGCACGCGGATCCTGGTCAGCGGATCGACCCGCGACGTCGTACAGGACGAATTCGTCTTCCGCTCCCTCGGCGGAGTGCAGGTCAAGGGCAAGCAACACGCGGTGCCCATCTACGAGCTGCTCGGGCGCAGCGGCGACGTCCCGGCGCCGGACGGCGCCTATGCCGAGCAGTTCGGCGCCTGCGTCGAGCACTTTCGCCGCCGCGGGTGGGACGCGGCGCGGGCCGGCTTCGAACGCTGCCTGGCGCTGCGACCCGACGACCTGGCGGCGGAGCGATACCTCGCCGCGGTGAACGCCTGCCGCGCGACCCCGCCGCCCGAAGACTGGTCCGGCGCCCTGGAACTGCTGGAGAAATAGCCGCGCCGCGGCTATGCTCCGCGACCGCATTCCCTGGCGCGGAGGCGAGCAATGCCCGCACACAAGATCGAGCTGGATTACGGCAACGTCCTGGCCGGCGCGGTGGGCGAGGCCCATGGGCTGCTGCCGGCGGAAATCGCACGCCTGTCCGCCGATGTGAAGACCCACATCGTGGCAGTCGAACGCGAACGCCGCGCGGGGCAGCACCGGTACCGCGAGCTGCCGCGCGACGCGCAGATGGCGCGGGAGGTGATGTCAGCCGTCCGGCGGCACCGCGCCGGTGTCGAGAACCTGGTCGTGCTGGGCATCGGCGGCTCGGCGCTGGGAAACATCGCCTTGCAGACGGCCTTGAATCCGCCGCTGTACAACCTGCTTCCGCCCCGGCGCCGGCGCGGCCCGCGCCTGTTCGTGATGGACAACGTCGATCCCGTGCAGTTTGCGAACCTGCTCGAGCTGCTCGGGCCGGCGCTGCGCCGCACGCTCTTCAATGTCATCAGCAAGTCCGGCGAGACCGCGGAGACCGCCGCCCAGTTCCTGATCGTGCGGGACCTCGTGGCACGCAAGCTCGGTCGCAAGGCCCTGCCGCGCCGCATCGTGGTGACGACCGACGCCGAGTCGGGCACTTTCCGCGAGCTTGTAAGCCGGGAGGGCTACGATGCGCTGCCCGTGCCCGCGGGCGTGGGCGGGCGATTTTCCGTGCTTTCGGCGGTCGGACTCTTTTCCGCGGCTATGTGCGGCATCGCCCTGCCGCGCCTGCTGGCCGGTGCGGCGGAGATGAGCGACTGGGCGGCGCAGACCCAGGTTCGGCGCAATCCCGCCGCCATGCTCGCGCTGCTGCTCTACGCGTTCTATGTCCGGGGCAAGCGCCTGCACGTGATGATGCCGTACAGCCATCAGCTCAAGGATCTGGCCGACTGGTACCGGCAGCTCTGGGCGGAAAGCCTGGGCAAACAGCACGACCTGGCTGGCAACATCGTCTCGATCGGTCCGACGCCAATCCGCGCGCTGGGCGCGACCGACCAGCACTCCCAGGTCCAGCTCTACCGCGAGGGGCCCAACGACAAGGTGTTCCTGTTCCTCGAGGTGGGGAAATTCGCGACCGACGTCCGGATCCCGCGCGCCGCTGACGTGCCCCCCGCCCTGGCCTATCTCCAGGGCGCCTCGCTGGGTCGGCTGCTCAATGCCGAGAAACGCGCCACCGAGTACGCCCTCGTGGCCAGTGCCCGGCCCTGCCTGACCATCCGCCTGCCGGTCGTCAGCGAACATACGATCGGGCAGTTCATCATGCTTTGGGAGGCGGCGACGACGCTGGCCGGCCGGCTGTTCCACATCAACCCGTACGACCAGCCCGCCGTACAAATGGGTAAGGACGCGACGTTTGCCCTCATGGGCCGACCGGGCTACCAGAAGCAGGCCGCGGCGATCGAGCGTGCGGCCCGCGCCGCCGGCAAGGCCCGCATCTGATCTGGAGCGATCGTGGAGCACGCTGTCATCATGGCCGGCGGTTCCGGGACGAGACTCTGGCCTCTCAGCCGGCGTGCGCGCCCCAAGCAGTTCATGCGGCTGTTCGAGGGCGCCTCGCTTCTCCAGTTGGCCCGCCGTCGCCTCGCCGGGATCTTCGCGGCCGAGCAGATCTGGGTGATCACGGGCGCGGACTACCTGGATCTCGTCGCGTCCGAGTTGCCCGACCTGCCCCCTGAGAACCTGATCGGCGAGCCGGTCGGTCGTGATACCGCCAATGCCATCGGACTCGCCGCCAACATCCTTGCCCTGCGTGACCCGGCGGCCACCATGGCGATCTTCACGGCTGATCATCTCATCACCCCGCAGGAACCATTCGCGGCGGCGCTGCGTGCCGGTCTCGCGACCGCCGCACAGTCTCCCGTGAGCCTGGTCACGTTCGGCATTACCCCGGATGCGCCTCACACGGGCTACGGGTACATCCGGCGCGGCGCCGCCGTCGGGCCGGGGGTTTATCGCGTGGAGGAGTTCAAGGAGAAACCCACCCGGGCGGTGGCGGAAGGTTACCTCGCCAGCGGCGAGTACTACTGGAACAGCGGGATGTTCGCCTGGCGGGTGGGAACGATACTCGACGAGCTGCGCCGCCAGCTTCCTCAAAACGCTGCGGTCCTGGCGGAGGTTGCCACCCATTGGCGCTGCGGCGCGCTACCCTCAGCCGCCGCCACCGCATTTGCCGGTCTCGAGCGCAAGTCGATTGATTTCGGGGTGATGGAGCACGCGCCGGACGTACTGGCCGTAGAGATGCCGTGCCGCTGGCTCGATCTGGGCTCATGGGTGGCGATCGGCCAGACGCGGACACCCGACGCCGCCGGTAACGCGGTGATCGCACCGCGAGCGATCGTGCAGGATGCGCGCGGCAACGTACTCGTCAGCGAAGATGAGCACCTCATCGCCTGCCTGGGCCTTTCCGACGTGGTGGTCGTCCACAGTCCCGATGCGACTCTCATCTGCCACCGGGACGCGATTCAATCGATTCGCGACGTTGTGGATGAGTGTGGCCGTAAATATGGGACCCAGTACGAGTAGGTTGTACACCGGAGTTGTGGCCTGGCGACAACGCGACGTGTAGCCAAAACTGCACATTGACATAAACGTTTTATTTCAAAGCCATTACTTGTTAATTATCGACGAGTAGCCGTCAGACGTGCCTGCTGGCGTGCTGCCATTTCGCAACATCGCACTGGGATTCAGCGTGCTGGAGTCCTTGGCCTAAGCGCATTTATTGACAGTTGTTACACCCCAACTCTCCCCGTAC
>CAZVRR010000113.1:0-11212 GCA_964629745.1 uncultured Planctomycetales bacterium
TGATCGCGGCGCATCCGGAGCTGCTGCCGGAACTCCCGCGGCGGCTGCGCGCGCTGCGCCTCGTGGAGCGCGGACGGCGTGCCGCGGCGGGCGCGGAGAGCGGATCGGGCTCAACCCGCCAGGCGCCGCAATGGCTGGGGCCGGACGCGATTGCGGGCTATCACCTGGTCGAGGAGATTCACCGCGGCGGGCAGGCGGTCGTGTATCGCGCCATTCAGCTCTCGACGCAGCGCGACGTGGCGATCAAGGTTCTCCGCGACGAGCTCCTCGCCTCGCCATCAGAGCGAGCGCGTTTCGAGCGCGAAGTGCAGATCCTGGCGAGCCTGAAACACCCGCACATCGTCGGTGTCCTCGACAGCGGCCTGGTCGCCGGCCAGCCATACCTGGTGATGGATTTCGTGCCGGGCCAGCGACTTGATGAATTTCTCCAGGGTCACAGCCCGACCGGCGTCGCCCGGTCACGGCTCGCTCGTCACCGCGCGATGCAGGACACGGTGCGGCTGTTCGGGCAGGTCTGCGAGGCCGTCGACGCCGCCCATGTCCGTGGAATCATCCATCGCGATCTGAAGCCGAGCAACATTCTCATCACCGCCGACGGTGCTCCGCACATTCTCGATTTCGGTCTGGCCAAGGTCACGGCCCGCGACGCGTCCGGCGCAGGGGACGGTGCGCTGACCGAGGTTGGTCATTTCGTCGGCACGTTGGCATACGCCAGTCCCGAACAGGTGGTCAGCGGAGGCGCGCCGCTCGATCTGCGGACCGATGTATACGCCCTCGGCGTGATGCTGTACGTGGCGCTGACCGGCCGCTTTCCGTACGACGTGCACGGACGACGAAGCGATGTCATTCACCACATCCGTTATGCCCTCCCGCCGGGACCGGGCCGCGCGGCCGACCGCGCCACGCGCGACTTGCATGCCGTCGTCCTCAAGTGCCTGAGCAAGGAGCGCGACCGGCGCTACGAGACCGCCGGCGCGTTAGCCCGCGAGCTGGGCCGTTACCTGGCCGGTGCACCCATCGACGCCCGGCGTGACAGCGGGCTGTACCTCGTGCGGATGTTCGCCCGCCGCCATCGCGCCGCGGTCTTCGTGGCGGGGGCTTTCTTCATCGTGCTCGCACTCTCGAGCGCGCTGCTGACATATCTCTATTCGCAGCAGGTGAGCTTGCGGAGATCGGCGCAGCACAGCGCCCAGCAAGCCGATGCCAGCGCGGCACTGGCCCGGCAGCGCGCCGCCGAAGCCGACCGCGTGGCCGAATTCCAGGCATCTCAGCTCTCGGGACTCCAGGTCGAACTGATGGGCCTGCGGCTGCGACGAGACCTCCTCGAGGGTGCGCGCCGCGCGGCGCGCGCGGGCGGACACGGCGAAGACGACGCCGAAGCGCGCGCCCGCAACCTCGAGGCGGCCCTCGCCGGAGTGAACTTCGCCGGCCTGGCGCTGCACACGCTCGAGGAGAACCTCATCGAGCGCTCCGCGCAAGCCATCGACCGCGACTTTCAGGATCGGCCGCACGTTCACGCCCGTCTGATGCAGACTCTCGCCGACACGTCCGCCGAACTCGGCCTGGTGGATCGGGCGCTGCGCGCCCAGGCTCAAGTCGTGGAGATTCGCAGGGCAGCGCTGGGGGACGAACACGTCGAGACCCTCCACGCCTTGACGAAGCACGGCCTGCGTCTGAAGGAGGCCGGCCAGCTCACCGCCGCCGCGGCGTGTGCCGAGTCGGCCGTACGCGGCTGCGAGCACGCCCTGGGCCACGACCACCCCGAGACGCTGCGCGCGGCACACGGCTGGGGCGTCGTCCTCACCGCGCTCGGCCGCTACGACGAAGCGGCAGCGTCCCTCCGCGACACGCTCGGGCGTCGAGGCCGGCTGCTGGGACACGAACACCTGGAAACACTCCAGACGCTCAGCAGCCTCGGCGTGGTCTGGCAGGAGCTGGACCAACTCGACGAGGCCCTCGCCTGCCACCGCGAAGCCCTTGATTTGCGCCGCCGGCTGCTCGGCGATGAGCACCGCGCCACGCGCGAGTCGCTCGTCAACGTGTGCACCGTTCTTTACGCGCTGGGTCGCGAGGAGGAAGCACTCGCAGGTTTTCGTCAGGCGCTCGAGACTTCGCGCCGCACGCTCGGCGATGAGCACGCTGACACGCTCATGCTCATCAACAATGCCGGTTTCGTGTCGGAGCGGCTGGGGCGATACTCCGAAGCGCTGACCTGTTTCGCCGAGGCGCTGAGCACGCGTCAGCGCCTCTCCGGAAATGACCATCCGGAGACGCTGAATTCCACCAACAACATGGCGAAGCTGCTCCAGTCGATGGGCCGGCTCGACGAGGCGCTCAAGCTGCGCCGCACGGCGCTCGACGGGTATCGCCGCACGCTGGGCGACCGCCATCCTCACACGCTGCGTGCGCTCGAGGGCACTGCTGCCGTGCTTCAGGCGCTGGGCCGGTGGGACGAGGCGCTGGTCTGCCAGACCGAAGCGCTCGAGGCGCGCCGGCAGGTGCTGGGCGAATCGCACACCGAGACGCTCAATTCCCTCAGCAATCTCGGCGGCTTGCTTCGCTTGCTGGGCCGCCCGGAGGAGGCGCTGTCGTGCTACACCCATGTGCTGGACGCGTTTCGCACCATGTACGGCGACGACCACCCGAACACCCTGGTCGTAAGAAACAACGTGGGTGATCTGCTCAAGGACATGGGCCGGCTCGATGAAGCGTTGCCGCACCTTCGCGAAGCCTTCGAACGTCGCCTCCACAACCAGGGCCCCGAGCACCCGAGCACCTTGACGGTCATGCGCAACCTGGGCAGCCTGTACCAGGCGCAGGGGCGATTCGACCAGGCCCTCTCCTGTTACCGGGAGGCGCTGGACACGAGTCGTCGCGTCCTCGGCAGCGATCATTCGTTGACCCTGAACCTGACCGGGAGCATGGGGAGCCTGCTCCAGGCGATGCAGTGCTTCGACGAGGCACTGCCGTATCGCCGCGACGCCGCGGATGGCTATCGCCGCACACTCGGCAGCGAGCATCGCTACACGCTTCTGGCGGTGAATGGTCTGGCGGGTCTGCTCCAGGACATGGGGCACCTGGAGGAAGCCTGGGACCTGCAATGCGAGGTCCTGGAGGGGTGCCAGCGCACGCTGGACCCGAACCACGCCGATACGTTGCGTGCGAAGTGTCAGATGGGCGCGCTGCTCTGCAAGATGCAACGCTACGACGAGGCAGAGGAATACCTGCTCCAGGTGGCAGCCCAGGTCGAGTCGCTGCCGTTCACACACAGCCTGCGGCCCCGCCTGCTGGGTCACCTGGTGGAACTCTACGACGCCCGACACGCCGTCGATCCACACGCCGGCTACGACGACACCGCCGCCGAGTGGCGTGCCCAGCTGGAGGCGTGGCAGAACTCCACCGGCTCGGCCGAGGCTCTTCCGCCAACGTAGGGCGGGCCGCCGGGGGCGCCGGCTCCGCACTCCCGACTGGACCATCGTGCCGGTGGGCGATCCGCTGCGGCCGGCGACGCGGAGGACCGACGTGATTCTGACGTGATGTCAGCGGACTTCCGCGCTGCGTGCATGCCGGGCAGGGCGCAAACGGCGGGACCGCGTATAATCGGCAGCGCCGATCGTACAAGCGGGTCATGCGTGGACGAACTGCTCTTCATTCCGCGCCAGGTGCCGCTGCTTCCGCTGCCGGAGGTAGTGCTGTTTCCCCGCGCCGTGATGCCGCTGCGGATCTTCGAGCCGCGCTACCGGCAGCTCGTGGGGGACGTACTGGCGGGCGAGCGCATCCTGGCGGCGGCCCTGCTCAAGCCCGGCTTCGAGCCGCACTACCACACTCTGCACGCACCGATCCACCCCATCATCGGCGTGGGGCAGATCGTCGCCTCGGAGCAGGTCGAGGACGGCAACTACAAGGTGCTGCTGCGCGGCGTCATCCGCGCCCGGATTGTCGCCGAGGTCCCGCATGAGCCCTACCGGATCGCGCGGATCACCGCGTTGCGGAATGCCGAGGGCGGGCCCGCGCCGCAGTCGCAGGACGCACGCACCGCGCTGCGCGCGCTGATCGCTTCCGAGATGCCCGGGGCCGACGAAGTCCAGCAGTACTGGCTCAAGCTGCTCGATACCGGGCTGGAACTCGGCGACGTCGCGGACCTGATCGCCAGCGGGCTGCCCCTGGAGGGGGAGCTGCGCCAGTGCCTGCTCGCCGAGCTGGACCCGGTCGCCCGTACACAACTGCTGCTCGAGCATCTCCGCACGCTGGTCGCGGTGACGCGCATCCGGCGGACGCAGAGTCCCGGGGCCGAGTGGAAAATGAACTGAGCGGCCGCGCTGCGTCATCACCTGCCCGGCGCACGTCCTGACTATACTAGCCGCGCGATGACGACACCGTTTCCATGCCGCTTCGTCCGCGGGATGCTGGGCGCGGTCCTCGTGCTCGGCCTGCTGCCGGCGGCGCCGGCCCAGATCACCGGGGACCAGGTGAAGCGCGCAGTCCGCCGCGGGGTGGCCGCCGTGACCCAGAGCCAGCGGCCGGACGGCACCTGGCTGCACCAGCACTACCTGGGGGGCGAGACGTGCCTGGCGAGCCTGGCGCTGTTGCAGGCGGGCGAGAGCCCGGACTCGCGGGCCATCGCTGCCGCGCTGCCGCAAATCCTCGCCCTGACGGACGAAACCACGTATGTCGTGGCGCTGAAGATCATGGTGCTGGCGCGTGTCGACGCCGTGCGGTATCGCAAGGAGATCGAGGCCGCGGCCCGCTGGCTGATGGAAGGCCAGGGCGTGCAGGGCCTGTGGAGTTACACGACCGGCCAGCAGCGGTTTGACCATTCCAACTCGCAGTTCGCGCTGCTGGGGCTGCACGCCGCGGCCGAGGCCGGCGTGCGGATTCCGGGCAAGGTGTGGAAGGACGCGCTCGCCGGGGTGATCGCCACCCAGCGCGACGACGGCGGCTGGTCGTACCAGAGCCGCGGCGCCAGCTACGGAAGCATGACGGCGGCGGTCGTGGCCGACCTGCTGATCATGGGCCTCCAGACCGATATGGGCTCGGAGGAGGGCTACCGCAACGGCGCCGCCCCGCGCTGCGGCAGTTACCGCGCGAGCCGGCCGCTCGCCGGCGGGCTGACCTGGCTCGGCCGCAACTTCGTCCCGCACGCCAATCCGCGCATGCAGAACTCGCACACGCTGTACTGGCTGTATGCCGTCGAGCGCTGCGGCATCCTCTCGGGTCAACGCTACTTCGGCACGCACGACTGGTACCGCGAAGGCGCCGAGTACCTTGTCCGCACCCAGGGCGCCAGCGGCCTGTGGAACGGGCAGCTCGTCGATACGTGCTTCGCACTGCTCTTCCTGGCCAAGGGCCACACGGCGCTGGTGATCCAGAAGCTGCAGTGGGCCGACGACGAGACCTGGAACCCCGATCGACACGACGTGGAGCACCTGGTCGCGTACATCGGCGACAAGCTCGGCGAGCCGGTTGCCTGGCAGATCGAGCGGTTCGACGCGCCGCTGGAAGACTGGCTGGCCGCCCCGCTGCTCTACGTGCAGGGCCATCGCTTTCCGTCCTGGAACGCGCCGCAGCGCGAGAAGCTGCGCCAGTTCGTCCAGCACGGCGGCACCTTGCTCCTGGAGGCGTGCTGCAGCACCGAGGCGTTCGCGGCGGGTTTTACCCAGTTTGCGGCGGCCACGTTTCCCGACAGCCCGATCCGCGAGCTGGGCCCGGCACATGCGGTCTACCATGCGCATTTCGACTGCACGCCGAACGGGCTGGTGGGCCTCGATCTCGGCTGCCGGACCAGCGTGATTTTCGCCCCGCGCGACATGTCATGCCTGTGGGAGCAGGGCGACATCCCCGAGCTCAGCGAACAGGCCTACCAGCTCGGCACGAACATCGCGGCCTATGCGGTGGGGCGCCGGCCGCTGCTCGATCGACTCGACGTGGTGGCGCTGCCGGAGGCCGACACCGATGCGGAGCCGACAGCCCCGCCGCCGCGCGACGCCCTGCGGCTCGGGCAGGTGGTGTACGCCGGCGACTGGCGCCCGTTTCCCCAGGCGCTCGTGCGGCTGTCCGAGTTCCTGCAGCAGCAGGGGGGCATCTCGGTGGTCACCCAGTACAAGCCGGTGCAGTTGACCGATCCGGACCTCGCCAGCCTGCCGGTGCTCTACATGGCCGGGCGCCTGGAGGCAGGCCTGACCGCGGAGGAAGCGACGGCGCTGGCGAGTCACCTGCGGCGCGGCGGGTTCGTGCTGGTTGATAACTGCTGCGGGCCGGAGCCGTTCGACTCGGAATTTCGGGCGCTGGCGGCACGGATGTTTCCCGACGACCCGCTGACGCCGCTGCCGGCCGATCACCCCATCTTCCGCGGACAGCCCGGCTTCGATGTGCGTACCGTGCGGTATGGGCCCGACGTGCAGCGGGTCCGGCCGGGCCTGAATTCGCCGGAGCTTTGGGGCATCGAACTCGATGGCCGCTTGGCGCTGGTGTACAGCCCCTTTGCGCTGGGCTGCGGGCTGGGCGGGCAGGAATTCGACGGCTGCTGGGGGCTGACGGCGGCCGATGCACGGCGGTTGACGTCCAACATCGTGCTCTACGCCCTGACGCACTGAATGCGGGCGGTGGCGGGGGTTCAGCGGGCAGCCCCTTCGCTTGACGAGCGATATTCCGCCCGTTTTTCTCGGACATTCCATTGATTCACACAATGCGAGGGCGAAGCGGGTGCTTGTACGGACCGCGCCCCGACGCGACGGTTCGGCACGTGAATCGTGCGCGCGGGTCCCGGACAAAAAAATTTTGCCTGCGCATGCGTAGGAGTTTCGTGAATTTCTCGTTATCATATGGACGAAGTGGATTGTTCCGCTCCTTCGGTGGGACGCCTATGCGGGGCGAGTTGCCCGAGTGAGATCCGGTATCCGCTATTTCTTTTTCGTATTGTTCGGCGGGGCTCCCAGCCGCTCGTCCAGTTGAGCCCTGTCACTCGGCGCACCCCGCCTGCGTGGGGTGCGCTCGCCCCGTTCCCACCCCCACCCACCTGCCATCACCGCGCGGGATCGAGTCGTTCCGGCGTCTGCCGGGTGTGCGCCGGCGTGTGCGGCGCCCGACCCGGCGCGGGTCGCCAACTGAACACCAGTGCATAGCCGACCGGCACCACGATCAGGTTCAGCAGCGTCGAGCTGATCAGCCCGCCCAGGACCACGATTGCCAGCGGGGCCAGCAGCTCGCTGCCCGGCTCGCCGCGCGCCAGCGCGAGCGGGATCAGGCCCAGCGCCGCGCAGAGTGCAGTCATCAGAATCGGCACGAGCCGTTCGAGCGATCCCTGCACGACCGCGGCTCCCACGCTGCGTCCTTCCACACGGATCAGGTGCTGGTAGTGGTTGACGAGCAGAATCCCGTTGCGCACGGCGATGCCGAACAGCGTGACGAAGCCGACCATGCTGGCGATCGAAATGACGGGTGGCGCGTAGAGCCCGCCGATTCCGAACAGCGCCAGCGTGTTTCGCAGCAGGTGCGGCGACTCCGTCACGTAGATTGCCGCGATTCCGCCGATCAGCGCGAGCGGCAAGTTCAACATGACCAGCAACGCGGCCCACAGCGAGCCGGTCGACAACTGGAGCAGCATGAGGATGATCACGATCACGCCGATGCCGGCGAGGTAGATCGTGCGCGCGGCGGATTCCTGCGCCTCGAACTGGCCGCCGTAGGTGACGGCATAGCCTGCCCGCCGCACGATCGGGTCGACCTTGGCGCGGACGGCCGCGACGAGATGACCGAGGTTGTGGCCCTCCGCGACGTTGAGCGAGATGAGCGCCTTGCGCCGGGCGTTCTCGCGCGCGATGAGGTTGCTGGTGCGTTCGGGCCCGATCTCAGCGACTTCCTCCAGGCGCACGACGGCTCCGCCGGCGCCGCGGAGCAGCAGGGAGCGGAGCTGGTCGACCCGCTGGCGCTCGGAAGGGGCCAGCCGCACGACCACGTCGTAGCGTCGCAGGCCGTGGTTCACCTCGGCGACGACGTGCCCGTAGAGGGCGGTCTGCACCTGCTCAGCCGCCGAGGCCGGGGTGAGGCCCACGGCAGCCAGGTCCTGGTGGCGGTAGCGCACCGGCAGCGAAGTAATCAGGATCTCGCGGTTGGCTGCGACGTCGCGCGCCCCGGGAATCGTTTGCAGCGCGGATTCGATCTCGCGCGCCAGTTGTCGCAGCGTGGCGAGGTCGGGTCCGAAGACGTTGATCGCGATGGCGGCGGGAGCGCCCGAGAGAATGTGCGAGATGCGGTGCTCCATCGGCTGGCCGACCATGGTGGTTGTGCCGGGCACGGCCGCGAGCACGGCATCGATGTCGCGCCGGATCTGCGCGCGGTCGGTACCGGGCTGGAGCGTGATCTCGATCTCGGAGTTGCTGACGGGCTCGGCGTGCTCGTCCCGTTCGGCGCGGCCGGTGCGGCGACTGACGTGCAGCACGCCCGGCAGCTCGACGAGGCGCGCCTCGACGCCGCGGGCCAGGCGGTCGCTCTCTTCCAGGGAGGTGCCCGGCGGGGCCATCAGGAAGACGGTGAAGGTGCCCTCGTTGAACGACGGCAGGAAGCTGCGGCCGAAGGTGCTGCCCAGCCACAGCGCCAGCAACATGGCCGCACCGGCGCCGGTCAGGACCAGCGTGCGGTGGCGGATGGACCACCGCAGCGACGGCTCGTAGCGGTGCTTCAGCCACCGGACGAGGAAACCGTCCTCGTGTCCGGGGCGGGGTTGCTGGTCGGTCTCCCGCAGCCCGAGCCGACCGTGCAGCAGGTAGCGGCACAATGCCGGGGTGACCGTGAGGGCCACGAGCAACGACGCGAGAATGGACACGATGTAGGTGACGCCCAGCGGGCGGAAGAAGCGGCCCTCGAGGCCTTCCAGGAACAGCAGCGGCACGAACACGATCACGATGATCACCGTGGCGAAGACCATCGCCGGCCGGATTTCGTTGCTGGCATCGTAGATCACCTGCGTAAACGGCTTGCGCTCGGACTGCGGCAGGCGCCGGTTCTGCCGCAGCCGGCGGAAGACGTTCTCGACGTCGATGACCGCGTCGTCGACCAGCACGCCGATCGCGACCGCCAGGCCGCCGAGCGTCATCACGTTGACGGTCAGTCCCCACCAGTCGAGCAGCAGCAGGGCCGCCGCCAGCGAGAGCGGCAGGGCGGTCAGCGTGATCAGCGTGGTGCGCACGTTCAGCAGGAACAGGATCAGCACGAGCGCGACGATGATCGTGGCGTCACGCAGCACATGCAGCACGTTCGAGACCGAGCGCTGGATGAAGTCGGCCTGGCGGAAGACGTGGCGACTGAGCTTCACGCCGGCCGGCAGGCCGGGCTCGATCTCGTCGAGCACCGCGTCGATCTGCCGCGTCAGGGCCAGCGTGTTCGTGCCAGGCGATTTCTGCACGCTGAGCACGACCGCGGGCCGGGCCTGGTCGGACGCCGTTCCGCGCTGCGGGGCCGGCCCGAGCACGACGTCCGCGACATGGCCGATCAGCACGGGCGCGCCCTTGTGGTATTTCACGATCGTGTTGGCGATGTCCTGCACGTTCTGCACGCGCGCCGCCTGGCGAATCGGGATTTCCTGCCGGTCGACGTTGGGCAGGTAACCGGCGCTGGCCGTGCTGTGGGCGCCCTCGGCGGCGGCAACGACATCCTGAATCGTGAGGTCGTACAGGGCGAGCTCGTCCTGGCGCACGTTGATCTGGTATTCCGGCAGGTGACCGCCGGTCGCGACGACCTGGGCAATCCCGGGTACGGCGAGGAGTCGATTGCGCAGCTCGTAGTCGGCATAGGCGCGCAGCTCGAGCTCGCTGACGTGGCCTTCGGGCGCGGAGAGCGCCAGCAGCATGATTTCGCCGGTGATCGACGTGACGGGTGTGATCTCCGCGTCCACGCCCGGCGGGAGTGACTCGCGCACGGCCGAGAGCCGCTCGGAGACAAGCTGCCGGGCCCGGTACAGATCCTCGCCCCAGTTGAATTCCACCCACACGATGGAGAGGCCGATGGCGCTGCTGCTGCGGACGCGGCGGACGCCCGGCATGCCATTCACCGCCGCCTCGACCGGAAACGTAGCGTACTGTTCGACCTCGTCGGCCGCGAGCCCGCCGGCCTCGGTCATGATCGTGACCGTCGGCGCATTCAACTCGGGGAACACGTCGACCGGCATCTGCCGCAGCCGCCAGACGGCGAGCAGCGCGAGCAACGCGGCGCCCACGACGACAAACGAGGCGTGCCGCAGCGAAAAAGCGATGACGTTTTTCAGCATCGTGGAATACTCAATGCGAGCCGGTGTGAAACGTCCCGTCAGGGTCAAAGTGACCGCCCGCCTGCGTTGTGCCGGACGTGGCGAGCATGAGCTGGTAGGCGCCGTCAACGACGACCTCGTCGCCCGGGCCCACGCCGGTGACGCCGACCCAATGCCCGTCCGACACGCCGAGCTCGGTCGCCACGCGCAGCACTTGGGCGGGGTTCGCCGGATCACGCCGGAACAGCACGTACTCGAGGCCGTCGCGCAGGACGGAGCAGGCGGGCACGGCGGGCACCGGTGTGCCGCCGGCGAGCGCGATTTCCAGGTGGGCCGCCACGCCGGGCCGTGCCCAGCCGTGGAGAGTCTCGGGCGTCACGAGCAGGTCGATCGTGCGCTCCTCCGCGTTGGCCGAGATATTGATGCGCAGTTCGCCCGACATCGTGTCCGCGATCGGAATGCTGCCGCCATGGACCGGCACAATTGTCGCGGGCATGCCATTGTGGATTCGACCCAGGTCGGCCTGCAGCCCGCGGGCGCGGAAGCGAATCTGCCGGGGCTGCACGGTGCTCAGGACCAGGCTGGTTTCGGCGGCCCAGGCGCCGCTCGTCAGCGCGAGCTCCTCGACCACCCCCGGCTCGCTCGCGCGAACGTCCACCTGCGCGATGCTGCGCCACAGCGGTCGCCCGTCGGCGTTGGCCGCTCCCACGGGGGACTCGGAGGCCGTCCCGATCAGCTGCTCACGCGGCACGCCGAGCAGCGAACTCGCGGTCAGCAGCAGGAGGGCGAACCGTTCGCGGGCGGCGGTGAGCTGGGCCTGGACCTCCACCTGTTGCGCCAGGTGTTCGGCCTGGCGCTCCAGCACGTCGGCCAGTTCGGCGCGGGCGGAGGTCAAGGCGGAACGGGCCTGTGCGAACTCTTCCGCCGTCACGACGCCGGAAGTCCGGGACGCCTCCATCTGCGCAATGCGTT
>CAZVRR010000114.1:0-3213 GCA_964629745.1 uncultured Planctomycetales bacterium
TTGCATGTCTTAGCCATGCCGCCAGCGTTCGTTCTGAGCCAGGATCAAACTCTTCGAGAAAGTTTGAAAAACCCGGCCTCGCGACCGGATTTCAATCCTGTTAGGGCTCAAACACTCACGTCTGCATCGAGAATGTTCGAGCAATCCTGCCGGTTTTCGCCGCCACATCGTCACGGCACCGGCGGGAAGTTGCTGTGGATCCCGGCCGTCGCACCCGATTGCAGAGGGCCCGACGACCGGCACATTCTCGCGGCTTCGTCCACTGTTTACTTGTCAAAGATCGTTCCCCACTTCTCAGTGGGGTCCCGCATACTACCAAGTTCGCGTGCGGTTGCAAGAGGCAAACGCCGGGATCCAACCAAAAAATTCCTGAGTTCTGCGTAATCCATGCTCGTGAGCGGTTCCAAGCCCAGGCAC
Organism: uncultured Planctomycetales bacterium; assembly: GCA_964629745.1. Taxonomy (GTDB): domain Bacteria; phylum Planctomycetota; class Phycisphaerae; order UBA1845; family Fen-1342; genus JAAYXS01. The sequence continues at coordinate 418 of CAZVRR010000114.1, forward strand.
CCCTCAAACACACCTGCGCCGCTAAAGTTATAGGACTACCGACGGCGACACCCGTGACACGCGTATAACAGCTAGGCGGCACCCGCGGTCCGGCGGCGTGGCTCCGTTACGCGCGGCCCACCACGGCTTCCGATGAAAATCGTTTCGCTGCGCCGTCGGTACCACCCGCTTTCTCTCGCGTGCCGCCGCGGCGCTTCGGCTTGTCCTTCTTTCATGAGGTGAAAGATGTCAGCATCCGTCCGACCCACGCTCTTGCTGGCCCTCCCCATCCTGCTCACTCTTGCGGGCTGCCCCCAGCCGTCAACCCCCGAGAACCCCGAGGACCTGACCACCGCCCCCAAACTAGTCCCCTTCGCCTCACAGGCCGAGATGCTCGCGTATGTCCAGGCCCGCGTGCGCGCCGAACAGCAGGGCCGCAACGGCGGCTGGTTCGGCCTGCTCCCCGGGGCCGCTGAAGACACCTCCGGCGATGCGCCCGCCGGAGCGGAAGACGACGGCGCCGGCGACGACTACTCCACCACGAACCTCCAGGAGGCCGGCGTCGACGAAAGCGACGTCTTCAAGTCGGACGGCACGCACTTCTACCTGGCGCGCGGAAACTCCGTGCGGATCCTGCGCGCCGATCCGCTCGCCCAACTCGCCGAAGTCGGCCGGATCGAACTCGAATCCGCCGTCGATTCGCTCTACCTCTACGCGGATACGCTGATCGCACTCGGGTCGAGCTACGGCTCCTACGGCTACTCGGGCGGCACGCGCGATCCGGCGTTCGACGCCGAGATCTGGCCGCCGTACTACAGCAGCTCCGAGATCGTCATCACCCAGATCGACATCACCGATCCGGCCGCCCCCACCGTGCTGCACGAGCTGACGCTCGACGGCGCGCTGGTGTCGTCGTGGCTGACCAATGGCCGGCTGATTCTCGTCTACACGGTGACGCCCGACCTGCCGGCGAACCCCGAGGAAATCGCGCTCGACGATATCCTGCCCGGCGCGCGCGGCGCCTCCGGCGCGACGGAGCCGATCCCCTGGGATCGCTGGCTCCACCCGCTCTCTCCCGACGGCTACCACACCACCGCGGTCGTCACGCTGGATGCCGCGCAGATCGACACGATCATCGAGTCCGTCGCGGTCCTTGCCAACGCGGGCACCATCTACGCTTCGCAGGAGGCGGTCTACCTGACGAACACCGAATGGGACAACGACGTGCAGCGGGAGACGACCACCATCCACAAGCTCGAACTCGCTGCGGACGGCGCGGCGCGGTATGCCGCCAGCGGCCGCGTCCCGGGGCGCCCCGTGAACCAGTTCTCGCTGGGTGAACACGCAGGCTACCTCCGCATCGCCACCCACGTGGACAGCTTCGCGATCTTCACGGACGTAGTGTTCCCCGGCCTGCCCGAAATCGCCGTCGCAACTTCGGCCGCCGGCGCGGACGACGTTGCCGACGCCCCGGCGGGCGATGCGAGCCAGGACGTGGCCGTGGCGCCGGATGCACCACAGAACGCGGTATACGTCCTGGGCCAGGTCGACGACGTGCTTGAGATCGTCGGCTACGTCGATGGAATCGCCCCCAACGAAACGATGCACGCCGCCCGCTTCGTGGGCGATCACGCGTTCCTCGTCACGTACCGCCAGATCGATCCGCTGTTCGTGCTCGACCTGAGCGATCCCGAGAATCCCGCGGTTGCCGGCGAGCTCGTCCTGCCCGGTTTCAGCGACTACCTCCACCCCATCGACGACACGCACCTGGTCGGCGTCGGAAAGGCCACCGAGCTCACCGAAGAGGGCTTCGACTGGATCCAGGGCGTGCAGTTGACCCTCTTTGACGTCTCGGACTGGAACGCGCCCAGCGTGGTGGAGCAGGTGACGCTCGGCTCACGCGGAAGCTACAGCGACGTCGACTATACGCACACCGCGTTCACCTACATGCCGGCGACCGGCCTGCTCGCGCTTCCCGTGCTGCTGACGGAAGAGTCAGCGATCCCCTGGGAGTACGGGGATGTGACGTTTGAAGGCGTGGTCGCCTTCCACGTCGATCCGGCCACCGGATTCGACGAGCTGGGCCGGCTGGACGCGGTACACGCCGCGGACGAGTACTGGGCGTCGGCCTGGAAGCGCCCGGCGGTCATCGGCGATGTGCTCTACGCGGTCTCGCCCGCCGGAGTGCGGGCCGCACCCGTCACCGACCTGGACGCGTTCTCCACGCTCGAGTTGGAGGAGTAGGGCGCGACGTGCAGGGACGAAAAAAAGGCGAGCGGCCGCACCGGCCGCTCGCCTGAAGTCCGCGCCATCATGCCGCCCGCGAAGCTCAGCGCTTCAGCGCCCTACTTTGCAGGCGTGACGCTGATCCAGCGTTCGACGCTTTCAAGGTCCCGAATGACATCCAGTGATGCCTGCAACGTGTAGCTGCGCCCGACGTCCAGCACAACGGGCAGCCGTGACTTCATGCGATGATTCCACGTCCGTCCGCCGCGACGCCACTGCTGCAGGCTGGGCCGATGCTGCTTGCGCCAGCGTTTTTGCCGGTTGGCGGCAGCATCTTTGGCGCACACGCGCGCGAGCGTCTTGCGGGCCGACTCGGTTCGCGGTGCGGTCGTAATCTGAACGCGCACCAGACTACCAGGGGCGATGTCCATCACTGGGCTCCATGCAAGGCCGAAGAACCGCGTAGGCTATCAGAAACCCCCGCCGCCGGCAAGCCCCGTCCTGAGACAGGGAGCCCTCGGGATTTCCGGACGCTTCGGGCCTTCAGCGTGATGCGCCGGCCCGCCCAGCGTGGCTGCGGGCGCCCGGCTG
>CAZVRR010000114.1:3223-11200 GCA_964629745.1 uncultured Planctomycetales bacterium
TGGTATCCCGCCGGTCGGCCGTCCGACTCACGCGCCCTGCGCCGCGGGCCAGTAGAGGCGGAACGTGCAGCCGGGCCCTTCGTTCGCCTTCGCCTCCAGGCGCGCCCCTTCGCGAAGCAGGATCAACCGGCACACCTGCACATCCAGCCCGATCCCGCCGGGCGGAGCAGATGCGCCGGGATCGGCGGCGGCGAGGTACGCATTCAGCCCGGCGTACTGCGCCGGCGTCATCGTCTGGCCGGTATCCCGCACGTCAATCCGGAGCAGCTCGCCCTCGCGGGCTGCGCGAATTTCGATCGTGCCGCGCTTCCCGCGCAACGCTTCCCGCGCGTTCAGCAGCAGATTCAGCAGCACCTGCAGGAGCAGCTCGCGCGAGCCCTGCGCGGCGAGATCGGCCGGCACCTCCACCCGCGTATTGATCCCGTCTTTCTCCGGCGAACGTACCAGGTCGGTCAGCGCCTCGGACACGAGCTGCGCGAGCGGGTGGGCGCGCGGCGCGGCGGGTCCCCGCGGCAGGTCGCGCAGCGATTGCAGGAGCGACTGCACACGCTCCACGTGCGTCTTGGTGAGTTCCAGCGCCTTGCGCTGGTCAGCCGCCCTGCCGGTGCTCAGCGCGAAATCCGCGCGGCTCAGCACGGGCGTCATCAGGTTGTTCAACTCGTGCGCCAGCTCGCGACAGACCTGCCCCAGCAACGCCTGGCGCTGCACGTGAATCAGCTCCTCTTCGAGCAGGCGGATTCGCTCCTGCAATTCCCCGACGCTGGGATTCATGCCCGGCCGCCCTCCGCCTTGGGCGGTCGGTTCATCAGCTCCGTGATCGCCGTCAACGGCGACTTGTTCTCGAAGAGCACCTCGTACACCGCGCGCGTGATCGGCATGTCGACCTCGTGCCGGCGCGCCAGCTCCAGGACGGCCCGCGTCGTCGGAACGCCCTCGATGACCGAGACGCTCTCCCGGATGACGTCCTCCACCGCCTGGCCTTCGCCGATCTTCTGACCCGCGGAGCGGTTGCGCCCGACGGGAGAAATGCAGGTCGTGATCAGGTCGCCCACGCCCGCCAGCCCGCTGAACGTCTCCGCGCGCGCCCCGAGCGCCACCCCCAGCCGCGTGATTTCCACCAGCCCGCGCGTCACCAGGGCCGACTTGGCGTTATCGCCGGCATGCAGTCCGTCGAGGATCCCCGCGGCCAGCGCGATGATGTTCTTCAGCGCCCCCGCCAGTTCCACGCCGATCACATCCGCATTCGTGTACACGCGGAACCACGACGTACTGACGACCGACTGCACGAGTTCCGCGATCTGCGGATCGGCACTGGCGACGACCACCGTCGCGGGCAGACACCGCGCCAATTCCGGAGCAATGCTCGGGCCGGAGAGCACGGCCACTGGCCGACCGGGGGCGTGCTCCGCGACGATTTCGCTCGGCCGGGCCATCGTTCCGACTTCGATGCCCTTCGTGACGCTGCAGACCGGCACGCTTTCCGGCACATGCGGGCCGACTGCCTGCCACGCCGCACGCAGGTACTGGCACGGCAACGCGGAGATCACGAGTTCCGTGTGGGCCAGCGCCGACTTCGGCTCGGCGGTCGGGACAATCCCCTGCGCCAGGCGCATGCCCGGCAGGTACCGGCGGTTCTCCCGCCTGGTGACCAGGTCCTGCAACTCCTCCGGGCGGGCCAGCAGCGCCACGTGCACGCCGTTGCTCTCGATCACCTGGGCCATCACCGTACCCATGGCCCCGGCGCCAATCACGGTCGCCTTGGTCAGCAGCGGCGCGGGCGCACGAATCATCTCGTATTCCTCCTGCGTGGGGATTGTACCGCGGGCGCGACGCCGACTGGGGCGGCGGGCGCGGAACTTGCGCCCACCGCGTCCGCCAGCAGTTCAACCACCGCGGGCAGCGGTCCCGGCGGGACCGCCACGATCTCGCGCCGCCCCAGGAACGCGAGCAGCGCGCTGCAAACCGGGGCGCCGTAAACTCGCGTCGCCGCATGGGCGTACAGTTTCATCTGTATCGCGTAGAGCGCGACCCGTTGCGCCAGTCCCGCCGCGTCCGACACGTGATCCGTCTTGTAGTCGAGCAGCACGAGGCCATCCGCAGTCGACAGCAACAGGTCAATCACGCCGCGAACGATGATCGGCGGCGCGCCTGGCTGCAGCGGGACTGTACAGACAAAAGCGGCCTCGCGCTGCACGCGCTCGGCCGCGCCGGCCACGAGGTGCCCGGTCGGCGTGCACCCGAACCAGGCGATATCGTCCACGGGGACCAGGGCCACATCCGCGGCGTTCAGTCGGCCGGCGCTGACCATTTCCTCAAGCTGCGCTCGGACATGGGCGGGCGTATCGATCCGTGTCAGATCCGCGTGCTGCATAAAGGCATGACAGGCGATGCCCCGGGAACGCGGATCGGCGGACGCCGTCGCCAGGGCGAAGGGCGGCAGGCCCAGGTGGACCGGTGAAGGATCCAGTGCCTGCGCCGCATCTGCATCCGCATTGACCGCGCGCTGCGCCAGTTCTTTCCAGGCACTGACCGACAGCACCGCCGGCTGACTGCCCCAGCCGGCATGCGGGGTACCACCCAGCCGCTGGCAGCCCAGGCGCAGCCACTCATCATCGGCGGCAGTCCATGGCACGTCGGGTTCGGTCGGCACGACCGGGGCGCTGGGCGCAACGGGCGCGCTGGTCCGTACGACCACGTCCCAGCACGATCCGCCCGGAGCGGACGCGTCGGCCAGGCCGGCCGCCGCCGCTCCGATCATCAGCCATTCCAGCGCCGAGCATGCGTCCAGCCGCGTGGCCAGGGGCAGCGTGCCGCGCCCTCCCCACTGTCGGAGCGTCATGGCCCAGGTTTCCGGCTTCGCGTGCCCAAGGACGATGAGCCGCTCCCGGGCGCGCGTCGTCGCGACGTAGAGCAGCCGCAACTCTTCCTCGAGCAGGCGGCGTCGTGTCTGGCGGCGCAACAACGGCAGGTGCGGCGAGCTGAATTCCCGGCGCAGCGGCTGATCGAAGAACGTCAGGCCGACGCCGAGGTCTTCGCCGCATTGCAGCGGCTCGAGCGCGCTGCGAAAGTTGAAGCGGGCACCGGCGTTCAGCAGCAGCACGATGGGGAATTCCAGCCCCTTGGCGGCGTGGATCGTCATGATCCGCACGACGTCTTCGCCGGCTGCCACCGCCGTGCTGGGCTCGAGATCGGCGAGCGCGAGGTTCTCGAGGTAGGTGTCGAACTCGGCGAGTCCGTGCCGCCCCTGCCGCGCAAAGTCGATCGCGAAATCCTCCAGGGCGCGGAGCAGGTTCACGCGGTGCGCCCCGCCGGGCAGCGCCTGGGCAAAGAGCAGCCAGCCGGTCTCATGGTAGATGCAGCGCAGGAGATCGGGCAGTTCCTGCCGGCGGGCCAGGTCGGCCCACCGATCGAGCCGGGAGAGCGCGCTGCGCAGGGCCCCGCCGAGTTCGCCGTCCCGGGTCGCCGCCCGGGCAACCGCATCGACGAAGGGCGCGCGGGGGGCGCCTTCGCGAATGGCGAGCAGATCGGCGGAACGTAACTCCACCAGCGGGCTGCGCAGGTATGCCGCCAGCGCGACATCCTGGCGCCGGTTCGCCAGCAGCGCCAGGACATTTCGCACGTCGCGCACCTCGGGACACTCGAGCAGGGCGTCGCGGCCGGCGGTGATGCAGGGAATACCGGCCTCGCGCAGCCGGCGCGCCACGATGGCAGCGTTCTGCCGGGCCGTACGCAGGAGGACCACGACGTCGCGGTAGCGGAGCGGGCGAAGCCGCGGCTGATTCGCGCCCTTGTCCAGCACCTCGACGCGGTCATGACGGAGCGCGCGGATCCATTCCGCGGCGGCCAGCGCCTCGCGCTCCACGCGTTCCAGCGGGATGTCCTCGTCGCCCTCGCTCTCCGGCGCTTCGTCCGCGGCCACCTCCAGGATGTGCAGCGTCGTGCGCGGGCGGCCGTCGAGCGACGGGTTCGGCAGCTCCGCGCGGGCGGCGCGGAGTCGCTCCTCGGGCCCGAAATCGCTGCCGCCCAGTTCGCGCGCGAGCAACGTCGCGAACAGCCGGTTCAAACCGTCCAGCAGCGCGGGATGACTGCGGAAATTGTCCGACAGGTAGTGCACGCGGCCGTCCCGTGCCCCACGCTGGAATTCATCGAGGAGCGCCACAAACAGCCCCGGCTCGGCCTGCCGGAAGCCGTAGATGCTCTGCTTCACGTCGCCCACCAGGAACGCGTTCGATGCGGCCCGCTCGTCACGCGTGACCAGCCGGAGCAGCTCGACCTGCAGCGGGCTGGTGTCCTGGTATTCGTCCACCAGCACATGCTCGTACTGCCGCCGATAGCGGCAGGCAGTCTCCGTCGGCACCCGCGTGCCGCTCTCCGTGGATGTGCCCAGCAGTTCCAGCGTTAACCGCAGCACGTCCTCGAATTCGCAGGCCGCCCGGGCCCGCTTCTCCCGCGCCAGCCGGCTCTCGAACTCGCCTTCCAGCTCCAGCAGGGTGTGGACGAGCTGTGCCGTGGCCGGCGCATTGTCGAGCAGCAGCGCGGCCGCTTCCGGCTCCCAGGGCTTTTGCAGGCGGCTCTTCAACCACCGCTCCCGGATGTACTCCAGCAGCGCGCCGGCCGCCGGTTGACACGCGCGCGGCTTGCGCAAGCGCACGGCCGCGATCTCCGCAAGGAGGGCGAGGAATGCCTCGCGCCCCGGCGGCGCACCGCGCAACTGCTGGCACCACTTCGCAAGTCCCCGCCGCAGCGGCTCCGCAGCGCCCGCCAGTTCGTCTCCCGCACCGGCGAGCAGTTGCTCGAGCTGCTCGGCAAGGAAAGCACAATCCTGCTCCAGCGCCAGGCTCAGCGTCCGCAGGGCACTGTCCTGGATCGCCGACGGCTCGTCCTGGCATGCTCGACGCTGCCGCGCAAACCACGCGTCGGTCTCGACCAGGTTCCCCCGGTAGCGATTCAGCGCTCGAATGAAGGTCCGCAGGAAACGATCGTCCGGACGCGCCGCACGCCCCAGCCAGTCACGGGCCGCAGCCGCGGCGCGCGCCTCCGAGCGGTAGACCCAGTCCATGACCTCATCCAGTACCTGCGCCCGCAACACGCCGGCGTCCTGCTCGCTGAGCACGGTGAAGGCCGGGTCGACGCCCAGCTCCGCCGCATGCGCCCGCACCAGCCGGTTGCACCAGCCGTCGATCGTTCCGATTTCGGCCGCGGGCACGAGCAGCTCCTGGCGGCGCAGGTGATCGCGCAGCGCGGGATCGCGGGCCTGGGCCGCGACTTCGCGCAGCGAGCGGGCCACGCGCACGCGCAGCTCGGCCGCCGCCGCACGTGTAAACGTCACCACCAGCAGACGGTCCAGCTCGCAGGGCCGCGCCGGATCGGCCAGCAGGTCGACGACGCGCCGCGCCAACACCTCCGTCTTCCCGGAGCCCGCGGACGCGGAAACCAGCAGGCTGCAACCGCGGTGCGTGATGGCCGCGACCTGGCCCGGCGTGAGGTTCATGCCTCCACCACCTCCCCCGCCTCTTCGGCCTGGGCCAGGTTCGGCAGTGCCGTTTCCGCCGGCCGGATCACATTCAGGGCGCGGTCGAACCGGCAGACGGCCGCAAACTCGCAGGTGCGACACGCCAGTTGCTTGCTCTCGAGCAGCGGGCTCGCCGCAATTTCACCGGCGGCCAGGCCGGCGCCCGCGACGGTGAGCGTCCGCCGGGTGAGATCCAGGCGCTGCGCGAGCTGCTCGGCCGTCAGCGCGTCGCGCGAGCACGTGCTGTCGAACTGCCCGCTCGCGGCCAGGCGCATGCGAACCACCGGCGAGTGTCGCGTGCCCAGATCGTTGTCGAGCAGCCGCGCGATGTCCCGCACAAACAGCCCGCACGGCCGGTACAGGTACATCCGCTGCTCGGCGGGGCCGGCGGATTCCACGTAGTCCGCCAGTGCGCCGGGATGTGGATAGAGCGGTGCGCAGAATATGCCGGCGACCCTGGTGGCGGGATCTGCGGAGAACGCCTGCTCGACGGCCAGCAGGTAGGAGAGCAGTTGCAAGCGCGGGCTGCACAGGTAACTGCCGGCGAGAGTGAGCGCCCGCGACTTGTAGTCGTACACGACCAGCCAGCGCCGTCCCTCGTGCTCGCAGACGTCGACGCGGTCGATGCGACCGCGCAAGCGCACCTTCTTCGATCGCGGCAACGCCAGCTCCAGCGCCGGCCAGCCGTCCGGTTCGCCCGTTCCGAACGGCTGCTCCGTCGCCTGCGGCGCAAACCGGCCGCGGCGCCACCGCTCGGCATGGGCGAGCATGACCTCGCGCACAAAGCGGCCGAGCAGCGCGACATGGACGGCCAGTTCCGGCCGCCGCTGTAGCAGGTCGATGGACAGCTCAGCGCGGAATTGCTGCACGCCCGTCGCGATCAGCTCCTCCCATTTTTCGTCCTGTATCGCGCCGACGCCGCCGGGCTCCTGTCGGGCGGCGCGGGTGATCCGGCTGAGCATTTCGTGTGCGGCGCTGCCGAGGTCCCAGGAGAGCGGATGCGGCCGCCGGGTCGGATCGAGCCGGAGCCGGTAACGGGCGAAGTGCTGATAGGAGCAGGCCAGGTACGTTTCGACTTCCGAAGGTGACCCGAACCACGCGCAGCCGTCGGCCCGCGCCCGCGGCGGCTCCGCTTCCGGCGCGTTGCGGTAACTGAGCCCACGCAACAGCCAGGCCAGCCGCCGGCGGGCCGGCTCGTTCGGCGCCAGCCACGCCTCCAGGCGCTCGGCGCGCCGGTGCTCGCGCGCCAGTTGCAGCGGTGCCCCGCGCGCGGCGATGAGCTGGCGGGCCAGTTCGGGCAGGCAGACCGGCGGCGCGAACGGCTCCGGCGCCGCCACGCTCACATGCGGCAGAACCCGCAAGATATCGTCGAGCAGCGGAGATGCCTGCAGCGCAGTGCCGTCCGACGCGACGGCCGAGTAGCTGATCGTCAGGCCCGCGCTCGGCCGCGTGCACGCAATGTACGCCAGCAGCCGCTCGCCGAAGACGTCCTCCCGCCGGCTGGCCGGCGCGGGCAGGCCTTGCTGTTGAAGCGCCGCGCGCTCCGCCGTCGTGAGCAGCTCGTCTTCGCCGGGCCGCGCCGGAAACACCCCCTCGTTGAAGCCGACGATCCAGGCGTACTGGAGCGGGGGATGGCGGCTGCGCTCGATCGAACTGACGAGCACCTGGTCCAGTGTCGGCGGCGCCAGGCCCAGCGTTCGTCCGCGCAGGGCTTCACCGCCCAGCCCGGCCACCTCCGCGAGCGTCAGCGCCGCATCGCCCAGCACCTCGTGCACGTCGGTGAGAATTTCGCACAGGCCGGCCCAGGCCAGTCGGTGTGTCTCGGCGGCTTCCCACTCCTGCTGCTCGCGCGCCTGCGCGATCCAGGCTTCCAGCCGGCCGCGCACCCGCAGCGCCTCCAGAACGCCCGCGAGCGTCGCGACCCACTCGGCGCCGCGCGGGGCCGGCTCACGCAGTGCGGCGGCGCGCAGCGGCTCGAGCGCCCGGACGAGCGAATGACGGGATTGATCCAGGTCGGCGGCGTTCGCCGGCGGCTCGCCGGCACGGGACCCCGGCAACGCGTCGGCCCCGAAATCCCAGGACGCGTGGCTCCAGGCTTCGTGGCCGCGGACGAGATGCATTGCGACGAGATTCTCCAGTGTCTCGGCTTGCGCCCGGTCCATCGGGAGCAGCCCGGTACGCAGGAGTGCCGTCGTGGCGGCCGGGCTGAAATCGGCGCCGACGGCTTCGAACACGCCGCGCACCAGTCGCGCCAGGGGATGAGCATGCAGGGGCCGCCGGCGGTCGAGAAAATACGGAATCTCGTACTCCGCAAAGACCTCCGCGACGAGCGGCGCGACAGGCTCCAGCTCGCGCGCGATGACCGCGAAATCGTTGAAGTGCAGCCGCCCGCCGGCTTCGATCACGCGTGCGCGGATGAAGGCGGCCGCCGCGTGCAGTTCGTCGCGCAGGCCGCCGCAGGCGAC
>CAZVRR010000115.1:0-11163 GCA_964629745.1 uncultured Planctomycetales bacterium
GCGGGTGAGCGGCCGGCGCTGTTTCAGCGGGCGATCGATATCTCCCGGCGCGCCTTGGAGCGCAACGAACGCTCCGAAGCCGGGCATGCCGGTCTGGCGCGGCTGTACGAGGAACTGGAAAACGCAGCCCTCCACGCCGCGCGCCCCGCCGATGCCGACGCCGCACTGCGCCAGGCCGTGGCGCACTGGAACCGCGCGGCGGAGCTGTACCCGACGAATCCGCGCGCGCGTCTGGCCGCGGGCGCGGCGGCCTTCCGGCTGTTCGATGAAACCGGTGACCTGCCGGCCCGACGGCAGGCCGAAGAGCACCTGCGGGCCGCGCTGGCCATCGACGACACCCGCCCCCCGGGAGAGGTGATGCGGCTGCGCCCCGCGCAACGTACCGAAGCGCTGGCCCTGCTGGCCGAACTCGCGGCGGCGGAAGCTGCCAGCCGGCCGTCGGTTCCCTGACGCGCGGGCTGGCGGCGCCTAGAATCCTCTGGCTCGACACGAGGGAAACTAATGGATATTCAGGTATTCGTTCGCAATGTGGAAGAGCCGGAGGCCCTGCGCAGCTTTGCCGCGGACAAGTTGAACCAGGTCCTCGACCGCTTCACGGAGCACACCCTCAGTGCGGTGATGCGCCTGGAGGACGAAACGGGCCCGCACAAGCGCGGCGTCGACAAGGTGTGCAGCATCGATGTGAAGCTGCGCAGCGGAGACATCATCATCAAGGAGCACGGCGACGACTTCTTGGGGGCGGTGCACACCGCGCTCGACCGCCTGCGCACGGCGTTGAGCCGTCAGCAGGGTAAGTTCAAGCGGGGCGTGGGCGAGGGCTGACGTCCGCCGCCGCGTCGGCCGGCCGCGGCAGGCGCGATGAACCTAGACAAGAAACCCAATCGGCCGGCCCGTCCGTTCGGACGAGCCGGCCGATCCTGGTTTGCGTGGGGGTCGACGGGACGTTACCCGTGGCCCGACCGGTCAGTGACCGGAGCCACGACTCGCACCAGCCCGAGGCCGGCACAATGATGAATAAACCAGGCCCTGATCCATGTCGCAACGACTGCCGCTGGGCAGCCCGCGCGAATTGCATCCTGGCGGCCGTCGGGCGCATTGCCCGGTGACCATCCGTGGAACAGCCCCAAGCAACCCGCATTCCCCGCGCCCGTCGCGCGAATCAGGCATTGCGTCCCCATCGTTGGATTGGGGTCGCCGGGGTGGGGCATGCCATACCGATTGGGCATTCTCTCGAGGGCCGAGGCCCTGATTGTTCCTGGCGGGTTCGCTGCCCGGGCCACGTGGCCAGCCCTGTGCCGACCTTCCGGTGCGCGATTTTCCGCGGGTGCGGCGTCAGGGGTCCGCGGGCTCAACGAGCGCAGCGCTGACAGTCGCTTCCGGCGGTGTTGATCCGAGTGCACGTCGCCGGTGGCGCGCGTGGCGGCTGTGGATCAGCACCAGGTTTCGGACGTAAATGGTCACGCCCAGGAGCTGGGCGAGCGTGAAGACCGGATCTTCACGCATGAAGGCATAGATGCACGTGAGCAGCCCGCCGACGAGGCTCAGATACCAGAAGGAGATCGGGACATAGCTGCGGCCCCGCCGCTCGGATGCGAACCATTGCACGACGAAGCGGAGCATGAAGACCCCCTGGGCGGCCAACCCGAACAGCCCCAGGGGATTGAGCAGCTTGTCGGTAAACCAGGTGGCGAGCACCGGGCGGCTCCAGCCGCGCGACCGTCACCGGCAGCGCTTACTTGTTGCAGTAGTCGATGATCTTCGCAATCTCGCTGCGCAGATCCCGCCGATGCACGATCCGATCCACGAATCCATGCTCGAGCATGAATTCGGCCCTCTGGAAACCCTCAGGCAGCTTCGCCCGGATCGTGTTGGCGATCACGCGCGGGCCGGCGAATCCGATCAGCGCCCCCGGCTCGGCCAGCGTGACGTCGCCCAGGAACGCGAAGCTCGCGGCCACCCCGGCCGTGGTGGGATCCGTCATCACCACGAGATACAGGCCCCGCGCATCGTCCAGCCGGGCGATCGCCGCCGAGGTCTTGGCCATTTGCAGCAACGAGACGAGCCCCTCCATCATCCGCGCGCCACCGCTGCACGTGACCATCACGAGCGGCAGTTCCTCCTCGGCGGCGCGTTCGGCGGCGGCGGCGACCTTCTCCCCCACGACGGCGCCCATCGAGCCCATGATGAAGTTCGGGTTCATGACGCCCATGATCACCGGGCGGCCCTTGATGAATCCCTTGCCGACGACGATCGCCTCGGTCTCGCGCGTGTCGCGCTTGGCGTCCTTGAGCCGCTGCTTGTAGCCGATCCGGTCCGTGAACTCGAGCGGGTCGGTCGATTCCAGGTCGGTCAGGAATTCCTCGAACGTGCCCGGGTCGTTCAGTTGGGCGATGCGGGTGCGCGCGTCGATACGGTAGTGGTAATCGCATTCCGGACAGACGTGCAACTGCTCCTCGAGGATCCGCCGGTAGACCATCTGGCCGCAGTTGGTGCAGCGGATCCAGAGTCCCTCGGGGACCTCGACGTTGCGGCGCGGCGAAGCGGGCGTGTCCGGCATGCTCCCTCCAGGGACGGCAGTCTACTCGTACCCAGCGCCCGATTCGAGCGGGCGGTCAATGACGACGGGCGCGCGGACGCTGCGCGCCGCTTCCCACAGACCCCCGTTGGGCTCGTGCCCCTCCAGAGCATAGCGCGCCATCGCCAGTCCCAGCGGGCGCAGCACGACGGCCAGCACCACGTCGCTGTTGCGTTTCAGCAGTTTGCGCAGCGCCCCGCTCAGGCGCTCCGCCGCATCGCCGAGGTTCTCGCCGGCCGGCGGGCTCACGTGCAGCGGCGATTCGCGCAGCTCGCGGTGCGCCGAGGCGAATCGCGATTTCAACTGCTGCTCGGTGAGTCCGGCCCACAGCCCGGCGTCCGGCTCCGCCAGCCCCTCGATCGCGCGCGTGGGGATCACCAGCTGGCGCCCCAGCCACTTGGCGGTCATCTTCGCCAGGTCGTCCGGCGCGTGGAAAATGTGCTGTACGCCCGCGTCGCGCAGCACCTGGACCCAGGCGCTGCACTGCTTTTCAGCTTCGGCGGCCGGCGGCAACTCGACGCGCCCCAGCACGCGCTCTTCCTGGCGCCATTCCGTTTCCGCGCACGGGACCAGCACGACCTTCATGGCTGCCGTCCCGCCGGCGTCGGAAGCCCCGCCAGCGCCGCCGAGCGCAACTCGCGCAGCGCGGCGGCCGGATCGGCGGCGCCGTAGATCGCCGAGCCCGCGACGAGGTTGTTCGCGCCCGCCCCCACGGCGCGCGGCGCGGTGGTCCGGTTGATTCCGCCGTCCACCTGCAGCCACTGCTGCGGTCGCAGCCGCGCCGCGATCGCTTGCAGCTTGGGCAGGCACTCCTCCATAAAGCGCTGGCCGCCGAAACCGGGCCAGACCGTCATCACCAGCACGCCGTCCACCGCGTCGAGCACGTCGAAGACCGCCTCGGCCGGCGTGCCCGGATTCAGCGACACGCCCACGCCCACGCCGAGCGCCCGGATCCGGCGCACCAGTTCGTGTGGCTGCGGTGCGACTTCGATGTGAAACGTCAGGCTGTCGGCGCCGGCTTTCACAAACGGCTCGGCGTAGCGACCCGGATCGGCGATCATGAGGTGGGCATCCAGGAACAGCTCGGTGCAGCGATTGATCGCCGCGACGACCGGCACGCCGATCGACAGGTTCGGTACGAAGTGACCGTCCATAATGTCGAGATGGAGCCAGTCCGCACCCGCCTCCTCTACGAGGGCGATTTGCTGGGCCAGGCGTCCGAAGTCGGCGTCCAGCACGGACGGAGCGATGCGGATCGAGCTCATACGGTCAGGCTTCGTCCAGCACCTCGATCGTCTTGAACGGCTTGCCCTCGAGGAATTCCAGCGAAGCGCCGCCCCCTGTGCTGATGTGCGAAACCTTGTCCGCGAAGCCGGCCTGTTCAACCGCTGCGGCACTGTCCCCCCCGCCGATGACCGTCACGGCCCCGCGCGCCGTCGCCTCCGCCATCACGCGCGCCAGCTCGAATGTCCCCTTCTCGAACGGCGGCGTCTCGAACGCGCCCATCGGGCCGTTCCAGACGATCGTGCCGGCGCCGAGGATCCGGTTTTCAAACTGCTGGAATGTGCGCGGGCCGATATCCAAACCCATCAGGTCGGCAGGCAGATCGCCCTCGACCACGCGCGTCGCAACGCCGGCCTTCAACTCGGCGGCCGCGACGGAATCCACCGGCAGCACAATCTTTCCGCCGCCGTCCCGCAGCAGGTCGCGCGCCAGCTCGAGCTTGTCGCGCTCGCACAGGCTCTTGCCGACCTGCCTGCCCTGCGCCGCCCAGAACGTGTACGTCATCGCCCCGCCGATCAGGATGGCATCCACCCGGCCCAGCAGGTTGCGGATCACGTTGATCTTGTCACTGACCTTCGCGCCGCCGAGCACAGCCAGGAACGGTTGCTGCGCATCCTGCAACGCCTTCCCCAGGTACTGCAACTCCTTCTCGACGAGGAAGCCGACGACGCGGTTGCCCGCCGGCATGAGCAGCGGCACGTCGTACATGCTGACGTGCTTGCGATGACATGTGCCGAATGCGTCGTTCACGTAGCATTCGCCGTGGGCGGCCAGGGCCTTGGCGAACGCGCTGCGCTGGGCATCCTGGTCCGGCGTGAGCTTGCCGTCGGGGTTCTTCTTGGCCTTGTCGATCAGCGTCTCGGCCTTGTGGAAGCGCAAATTCTCGAGCAACAGCGTCTGCCCGCGGGGCAGGGCCTTGACCGCCGCCTCGACCTGCGGGCCGATGCACTCACGCACGAACGTGACGGGCCTGCCGAGCAACTGCTGCATCCGGCCGGCCACCGGGGCCAGCGAGAATTCCTTGTCCTGCTCCGGACCATCGCCCGTGGGGCGGCCCAGATGGCTCATCACGATCGCGCGACCGCCGCGGTCGAGCAGGTCGCGCAATGTCGGCAGGAACATCCGGATGCGCCGGTCGTCGGTTACGCTCTGCTTTGCGTCCAGCGGCACGTTCAGGTCAGCCCGAATCAGCACGCGCCGCCCGTCCACCTTCAGGTCACGCACGGATTTCTTGGCCATCGGCTGTACCTCTTTGGCAAGACGGCCCATCCCCAGGGACGGGCCGCCGCACGAAACCGTATATCGTAAAGGCGCTGCGGGCTAAATCAATCCGTCCCGCTTGCCCATGAAGCGGACGAGATCCACGACGCGGCACGAGTAGCCGAACTCGTTGTCATACCAGCCGACCAGCTTGAAGAACCGGCTGTTCAGCTCGATCCCGGCCGTAGCGTCGTAAATGCATGACAGCGTGGAGGTTAGGAAGTCGCTACTGACGACCGGATCCTCCGTGTAGGCCAGGATTCCCTTCAGGGGGCCCTCGGCGGCCTTCTTGAACGCGGCGTTGATGTTGGCCAGCGAGGTCTCACGCGCCGTGCGGCAGGTGAGATCGACGCACGAGACGTCGGGTGTCGGTACGCGGAAGGCCATGCCGGTCAGCTTGCCTTTGAGCTCGGGGATGCAAAGCGTGACCGCTTTCGCGGCACCGGTGCTTGCCGGAATGATGTTCTGGTCGGCCCCGCGGCCGCCGCGCAGGTCTTTCTTGGACGGGCCGTCGACCGTCGGCTGGGTCGCCGTGACGGCGTGAATCGTCGTCATCAGGCCTTCCTCGAAGCCGAAGTTGTCGAGCACCGTCTTGGCCATCGGCGCCAGGCAGTTGGTCGTGCAACTGGCGTTGGAGACGATCGTGTCCGACTGCGGGTTGTACTTCTCGTGATTGACGCCCATCACGAACGTGGGAATGTCCTTGTCTTTGGCGGGGGCGCTGATTACGACGCGCTTGGCTCCGCCCTTGAGATGCTGGCTGGCGCCTTCGCGGGCCGTAAACAGGCCGGTCGACTCGATCACGTAGTCGATCTTCAGGTCCTTCCAGGGCAGCTTGGAGGGATCCTTCTCGCTGAACACCTGGATTTCCTTGCCGTCGATGCGCAGGCCCCGCTCACTGTGTCCGACCTGCCCCGGGTACTGCCGGTGCGTCGAATCGTATTTGAACAGGTACGCGAGGGATTCCGGCGGAAACAGGTCGTTTACCGCCACGAATTCCACCTGCCGATCCTGGATGCCCGCCCGCATTACCAGCCGTCCGATGCGGCCGAACCCGTTGATCGCGACCCGAATGGCCATGCTGCCGCTCCTTGAAGCTTGCTGAGGCTCTACCTGCGGCGGGCGTCCGGCGTCCGCCGGGGTCCATTAGCTTCGGCGCGCTGCGCGGCGATGTCAAGTGCGCGCGGCCTGGCGCCGCTGCAAGCGTTGCGTTCAGCGTATGCTTCGCTACAGTGCGCGCGTGGGCAGGACGCGGGAGAATCGGGCGCTCGACAAGCCGCAGGACGGTGCACGGCCGCGCGATCCGGCCGGATTGCCGCCCGATTCGGAGCGGCTGACGCCGGCGATGGAGCAGTATCGTGCTCAGAAGCTGCAGGTCGGCGACGCGATTCTGCTGTTCCGGATGGGCGATTTTTACGAGCTCTTTTACGAGGATGCCGAGCTCGGTGCGCGCGTCCTGGGAATTACGCTGACCACCCGTGACGGGGGCCGCACGCCGCTGGCCGGGATCCCGTATCACGCCTTGGACAGTTACCTCGGCAAGCTCGTGGCGGCCGGGTACAAGGTCGCAATCAGCGAGCAGATCGAGGATCCGCGCGCCGCGCGCGGCATCGTGCAGCGTGCGATCGCGCGGATCGTCACGCCCGGCACGTTGACCGACGATGCGCTGCTGGATCGCGGCCGCGCGAACTTCCTGGCCGCCGTCTGCCTGGCGCCGGCGACGGCGGGGCTCGCGGCGCTCGAACTGTCGACGGGCCAGTTCCTCGTGCAGACCTGCGCACCCGCGCGCGTGCTGGACGAGCTCGTCCGGCTCGCGCCGGCGGAGGTGCTCCTGCCCGAGGCGCAGGCGGGCCCGCACCCGCTCGCGGCGGAGCTTGCCGCGCGCGCACATGCGACGGTGACCTATCGCAGTCCAGCGGAGTACGCCCCGCGCCGCGCGGAGCAGTTGCTGACCGAGTACTTCGGCACCAACGGGCTCGAGGGATTCGGGTTCGAGCAGATCGATGCATCGCTCCAGGCCGCGGCGGCGCTGCTGGCCTACGTGCGCGAGACGCAGAAGACCTTCGCGCGCCACATCGGCCCGCCGCGCCGCCTGCCGGTCGAAGAGTACATGGTGCTGGACGCGACAACGCTGCGCGCCCTGGAAGTCGAGAAGACGTTGCGAAGCGGGTCGCGCAGCGGTTCACTGCTGGCGGCCGTCGATGCCACGTGCAACCCGATGGGGGCACGCCAGCTCCGACAGTGGCTGTGCTTTCCGTTGACGGACCCGGCGGCCATCGCGCATCGGCAGCAACTCGTCGCCGCCCTGCGCGGCGCCACCGGCCCGCGCCTGCGGATTCGCACGGAACTGCGCGAGATGGCCGACCTCGGCCGGGTGATCGGCCGCCTGGGCGTGCAGCGCACGCATCCGCGCGAACTGCGCGGGCTGGGCGATGCGTTGGCGCGACTGGCTGCCGTCCGCACCGCGCTGCGCGACGTGCAGCACGCCGCATGCGACGAGCTGGGCGCGCCCCTCGACGGGCTGGATGGCCTGGCCGCGCGCCTGTGCACCGCGCTGCGCCCCGACGCGCCGTTGACCCTGCGCGAGGGCGGCATTTTCGCCGGCGGCCATCACCCCGAGCTGGACCGGCTGCACGCGCTCAGCCACGAAGGCACGCGCTGGCTGGCCGAATTCCAGTCCCGCGAGGCGGCGCGCACCGGCATCCCCTCGCTCAAGGTCGCGTTCAACCGCGTGTTCGGATACTACATCGAGATCACCCACACGCACCGCGACCGGGTACCGTCGGACTACGTCCGCAAGCAGACCGTCAAGAACGCCGAGCGTTACATCACCGACGAGTTGAAGCGCTACGAAAGCGAGGCGCTCTCGGCCGAATCGCGCGCCTGCGAGCTCGAGTACGACCTGTTCTGTGAATTGCGCGACGAGGTCGTCGGCGAGCTCGCGGCGCTGCACCGCGCGGCGAACGCGCTGGCCGAGCTCGACGTGCTTGCGGGCTGGGCCGAGCTGTCGCTCAAGCGCGGCTATGCCTGCCCGGAGTTCGTCCCCGCGCCGGTGCTCGAAATCGATGCGGGCCGGCATCCCGTCCTCGAGCAAACGCTCGACGCGAAGTTCGTGGCCAACGAGACGGAGCTGGTTGCACGCGAACCCGGTGCGCTGCCGGCGGCGGGAGACAGCCGGGCGGCGCCGTCGCTCGCCCTGATCACCGGCCCGAACATGGCGGGCAAGAGCACGTACATCCGCCAGGTGGCACTGCTCACGCTCCTGGCACACTGCGGCTGCTGGGTGCCCGCGCGGCGCATGCGCCTGGGCTCGGTCGACCGCATCTTTACGCGCGTCGGTGCGGCGGACGAGCTGGCCCGCGGCCAGTCGACGTTTATGGTCGAGATGCTCGAGACGGCCAACATCCTGCACAACGCGACGCCGCGCAGCCTCGTCATTCTCGACGAAATCGGGCGCGGCACGAGTACCTTCGACGGCATCTCGCTGGCGTGGGCGATCACTGAGCATCTGGCCCAGCGCGGCTGCCGCACGTTGTTCGCCACGCACTATCACGAGCTGACCGAGCTGGCGGAATTGCTCGACTGCGTCGTGAATCTGAACGTCGCAGTGCGCGAGTACGAGGACCAACTGCTCTTCCTGCACCGCATCGTGCCCGGCGCCGCCGATCGCAGCTACGGCCTGCACGTCGCCAAGCTGGCGGGCGTGCCGCGGGCGGTGCTGGAACGCGCCAACGCCGTGTTAAGCGAGCTCGAGAAGACGTTCGCCCGGGAGTCGCAGCGTCCCGTGCTGGCCGCGGTCCAGCGACGGCGCCAGCGCCAGTTGCGGCTCTTCGAAGAGCCGGAGGAGCAACTGCTGCGCGAACTGCGCGAGTTGGCCGGGCCGTGCGAGCCCCAGCGCTGTGCCGAGCTGATCCGCAGTTGGCGCAGCCTGCTCGGATTGCCCGATCCTCCCGGAGGAGGCACGTGAGCCTGGCACGCCGGCGGGGCACCGTGTTCTTCCTGTCTCTCGTCGTGCTCGCCGCGCTCGGTGCGCTGCTGCTGAACCAGTCCTGGGCACTTACGCTCACGCCGCGCGATCGCAGTGCGTACGGCATGCACCCCGCATGGCAGGCGGCGTTCGATGCGCTGAGCACGGTGTGCGGCGCCGGCCTGCTGACCCGCGACCTGGCCGCCGACTATACGCCCGTCGGTCGTTGGACCCTCCTCGCCCTGGGCCTGGCCGGTGCGGTGTGTTACCTGCTCGCCTGGCGGCCGGTGATCAGGCTGGTCATGCCCGCCCTGCGCCCGCCGGCGCGCCGGGCCGTGCTGCTCGCCTTCGGCGGACTGCTGGTGACAAGCGCGCTGCTGGCCGGCGTCGTGAGCTTCGTGCAGGGAACCGGCGCCCGCACCGACATCTGGGCGATTTGGCACGGGCTCGCCGCGGCCGGCTCGCTCGGCTGGTACGAGCCGAGCGCCAACCGCACGGCGCTGGCCGCGATCGCGCTCGGCGGCGCGCTGGGGTGGCCGGTCTGGCTGCTGTGGCGTTCGCGGCAGACAGCGGCACGTATCGCGGCCCTCGCTGCGGCGTACGTGCTGTTATTGCTTTTCGCCGCTGGACTTATCGCATTGCTCGAAGCTCCGCGCATGGCGGGGGCGGGCCCCGGTGCGGCGACGGATCAAATCCAGCAGCGTGCGGGCGTCCGCTGGTCGCGCGGCGTACTGGCGGTGCCTGCGGCGGCCGGCGCTGGCTTGCCGCTGGAGCGGCTGGATGACGACGCGCTCAGCGAGGGAAGCAAGCTGGTGCTCGCGTCGGTGGTCTTGCTCGGAGCGCTGGGTGGCTCGGCGGGCGGCGGGGTGCAATGGTTCGTGCTCGCCGCGGCCGTCGTGTCCATAACTCGCTTGATTGTAAAGCCTTGCGTTCTTTCCGATCCCGACAGCCGCCGGGCCCTGGCCGCAGGTACCGTCATCATCGGCCTGGTGGCCCTCACCGTCCTGACGGCGACCGGCCTGCTCGTCATCGAGAACCGCGTGGGTTCGGCGTTCGCGGCCCGCCCGACGCTGGCCGACGCGCTGCTGGACTCGGCGTCGGCGGTGGGAGGCGCAAATCTCTCGACGGGCGTAGTAGCTACTGTTACCAGCCGAACGCTCTCCAGGGGGATCCGCCAAGGTGTCGATCTTTACCAATACGGCATGGTCTGGTTGATGCTGGCGCTGCTGGCTGGTCGCGTGATGCCGCTGCTCGTCGTCACGCGCTTGCTGGAGTCGCCGGCGGGGCATGCGGCGCCGACGCCGCCGGGGCCCCCTGACCTCGGATCGACATGGGAAGGACAGGATGACGGTTCTGGGAATCATTCCCGCCCGGGGCGGGTCGAAGCGTCTACCGAATAAGAATCTTCTCGAGCTCGACGGCCGGCCGCTCGTGGCCCACACGTGCGAGGTCGCGCTCGCGAGTGGCGTGCTGACGGCCGTTTACGTGAACACCGACAGCCCGGCCATCGCGCAGGCGGCGGAGCGGGCGGGCGTGAAGTGCCCGGTGCTCCGACCGGCCGAGCTGGCCGCCGACGATACGCCGACGCATGCGTCGAACGAGTTCCTGCTGGACTTTCTCGCGTGGCGCGGCGAACGCTACGACGCGCTGATGGTCTTGCAGCCCACTTCGCCGTTGCGGGCGGCCGCTGACATCCGTGAGGCCTGGGAGCTGTTTGAGGCGAACGCCCCGTGCGCCGTTGTGTCGGCCTCGCCGGTGCGACCGGCATCGTGGCTCGGGCACGTCGGGCGCGACGGCCGTTTCGAGCCGCTGGAAGGCAACGACACGCTGTATGCGCTGAACGGGGCGATCTACGTCTATACGTGGGACGACTACCGCCTCGAGCGCCAGCCGGCGCGGACCCTCGTCCACCCGATGCCGCGTGACCGCGGCGTGGACGTCGATACGCCGGAGGACTTCGAAGTCGCGCGGCTGCTGCTCGAACGACGCCGACGGGAGCCCTGCTATGCCTGAAGCCGGCGCTGCGCCGTGCGTTTACATCGGCGAACGTGCGATCGGCTCCGGCTGCGCGCCGTAC
>CAZVRR010000116.1:0-11142 GCA_964629745.1 uncultured Planctomycetales bacterium
TTCCTGGAACTGCTCGCGATGTCGACATTCGCCCCGCTGCACCGGCCCACGCTCGAGCGGTGGGCCTATCGGGACGGCCGCGTCGTGGCGGGCACCCAGCACCTGTGGACGCGGCCGGCGAATCTCGTCTGCAACGGCCCGTTCCGGCTGACCCGCTGGGATTTCAAGCGCTCGCTGTGGCTGGAACGCAACCCGCATTACTGGGAAGCGTCCGCGGTCGGCGTGGACTCGATCGAAATCTACATCAGCCATGACCGCAACGCGGCGCTCATGGCCTACGAGACGGGGCGCGTGGACCTGGCCCGCGGGCTGGATCCCGCCGCCGCCCGCATCCTGTACGCGCAGCAGCGCGCCGGCCGGCGGGAGGACTTTCACATCGGAGACCGGTTCGCCACGTACTTCTACCGCGTGAACTGCCGTCGTCCCCCACTGGACGACGCGGACCTGCGCCGCGCGCTGTGGCTCGCGCTCGACCGCACCGCGGTCTGCGAGCATGTGCTCGCGCTGGGTGAGCGGGCCGCCGAGACGTACCTGCCGCCCAGCGCCATCCCGCAGATGCCGCGCACCAGCCCGGACGGAACCACCGTGTTCTACGAGCCGCCGGAGACACCGGGGGCCGGCCTGACGTACGCAGCGCGCGTGGAGCTTGCACGCGAATCCCTGGCGCGGCACCTGCGGCGCAGCCGGGCCTCCACGGTCCGGCCGCTCACGATCTCCTTGCGGTCTTCGGACCCGGAGGTGGCGCGGGTCGCCCAGGCGGTGCAGCAGATGTGGGGCACCGCCCTCGGCCTCACAATCGAACTGCACATGCTGGAAGACAAGGTGCTCAGTGCACGGGTCCGCGACCTGGATTACGACCTGGCCAGCAGCGACTGGTACGGCGACTACCTCGACCCCAACACCTTCGTCGGGATGTTCACGACGTTCGACGGGCAGAACCGCACGGGCTGGTCCCACGCGCAATACGATGGCCTGATCGCCGCCGCCGCCGCGGAAGGGGATGATGCCCGGCGCTACGAGCTGTTGTCGCAGGCGGAGGCGCTGCTCTGTCGCGAAGCACCGATCCTGCCGGTGTTCCACCGGCGCGGAAACTACCTGCTGAACCCCGCGTTCACGGGGCTGGTGGACCACGCCCTGGACGTGCTGCCGCTGCACCGCGTGCAGCGCGTGCGTGAGGCGGCGAACTAGCGCAGGAACGACTTTCCAACCAGGCGGCGAAGCAGCGCTAACTGGCCCGCGTGAAACGCCTCGTGGCGGAAGCAGTGCGTCACGGCCCCGCGCTTGTCGCGGTAGTGCGGATGCACGGCCCCATCCTGCCCGAATGCCGGCTCGGCCAGGAGCGCTTCGGACATCTGGCGCACCATGGGCAGCGTCCGCGCGTGCGCATCGTCGAGCACGGCGCGAACCTCCACCGGCGTGGGGTAATTGCCGCCCGCGACCGGCGGCACGGGCCCTCCGACGGGAAAGCGCGCGACGAACTGCGGATCGAGGATCCCGCGGCCCAGGCAGCGTACGTGGACCAGCACGTGCTGCGAAACGGCCAGGTGGCCGCACAGCCACAGCGGGTGTGCCAGGCCCGGCGCCGGTGCGTAGGCCCAGTCAGCCGGTGCGAGATCCGCCAGGAGCCGGAGCGTCCAGGCGCGCGTCTCGTCCATCTGTTCGGCGAGCATCTCTCCGGGGCTCATGGTCATCAGCGCTGATCGCTGGGCGGCGTCTCTCGCACGCGCTCCGTTTCCTGTGCATCAGTGGGCGGGATGGGCTTGGGCGGCTCAAGTTGTGAGTCGCTGCGCGGCGGCTGGAGCTTCTGGGGCGGAGGGACCGGCTCGTCGTGATCCACCTGGTCCTGCACGTCGCGCAAGCCGCGCTTGAACTCGTTCACCGCTTTGCCGAGGGAGCGCGCGGCCTCGGGCAGGCGCTTGCCGTAAAAGAGCAGCGCGATGAACAGCACGAGCATGATGTGCCAGGGACTCAGGCTTTCGAACAAGATTCCGAGCATGGCTGCGTCCTCGAGAGCCCGACAGCGCTAAGTCACCCTGGGACTTGCAATTGCAGGGGTTCTGCCCGGCTGGCCGACCCGCCGGGTCGGCCGGTGAGCAGCGCCGGCAATGCCGCGCGAACTCCAGGTGGATTATCGGCGCGCTACGGGGACGTGTCAAAGGAGGCACCGGCCACCGCGCAACCGCCACCGGTTTGGTCCGTGTCCTGCCGGGGCGCTATGATCGTGGCGTTTTTCCGGGAGCCGGCATGCGGTCGCTGACGGCGGTCTTGAATACGCAGGACATCCCCCGGCTCGCGCTTCCCAACTACTTCGTCGAGTTGCGGCACGCGAGTCTGTGGGGCTGCGTCGTGGGCGCCGTCGAAGGCAGCATGGCCAGTGTCGTGATCTCCAAGACCTTCGGCGGCTCCGCCCTCCTGACCACTATCACGTGGGCCCTGCCGATTCTCGTCAACGTCTTCAACGTCGGCTGGAGCACCGTCATCCGCGGCCGCCCGCGCAAGCCGCTCTATTTCATGATGGTGGCCTGCAGCGTGGCCGTCATCGGCTCGATCGGGCTGACGTCCGCCGACTGGAAGCCGTGGGGCGGCTGGATTTTCGCCGGCCAGATCGGCCTGACACACCTGTTTCTCTCCGGGCTGATCACCCTGCGCACGACGGTCTGGAGAGGGAATTACCCGGCCACGCACCGCGCCCGCATCGCCGGCCGGCTGCAGACCGTCCAGTTCCTGATCGCCATCTGCACCTCCGCGCTGCTGGCACTGCTGTTCAACCGCGGCCCGGAACTCTACCGTCTCGTGTATCCCGCGATCGCGCTGATCGGCCTGCTCGCGCTGGTGCCGCTGCGCCGCCTGCGCATGCGCGGCGAGCGCACCGAACTGAGCCGCTACCGGGCGCACCTGGCGGAAAACGGCCGCAGCGCGCCCGACGTGGGCCTGTGGGTGGGCCTGAAGGAAGCCGGCCGCATCCTGCGGCGCGACCCGCTCTACGCCCGCTACATGCTCGCCCAGTTCCTCCTGGGCGGGGCGAACTTCTTCACCGACCCGATCCTGGTCACGATCCTGACCAAGCAGCTCGCACTCGACTATTTCAGCTCCCAGGCGCTGCTTTATGTCATCCCCAGCATTTCGCTCATGCTCTCGATCCACTTCTGGGCGAGCCTGTTCGACAGCAACGGCGTGCTGCGCCTGCGGGTCTACAACAGCGCCTGCTGGGTCGCCTCCTACGCCTGCCTGGCCATGGCCGCCGCCCTGCTCACCATCCACGCGCAACTCATGCTCATCCCCGCGCTGGCCGTGCTGGCGGTCGGACGCGTGCTGAACGGGCTGGGGCGCGGCGGCGGAGCCATCGCGTGGAACCTGGGCCACCTGCACTTCGCCGGTGAGCACGACACCGAGATGTACATGGGCATCCACGTCGGCCTGACCGGGCTGCGCGGGCTGCTCATGCCGCTGGTAGGCCTGCTGGCATACGAATACTGTGGCTGGGTTGCGCTCGTTATCGGGCTTGCATTCGCGGTGGTCGCCCACGGCATGTTTCGGCGCATGGCCATGCCGGATTCCACCGGACCGGAGGCGGCCCCGCGCGGCGCGCAGTCAGTCCCGCTGCGACCCGCGCCGGCGCCGCAGCGCGCGCACTGAACGTCGCGCTGGCGCGCTTTTCACGCGAACGCATTGCAGCACACGTTGCGACCGATATACGGCCCGCTGGGTCTGAAGTGGCGCAGTGCAGTTTCTCCCCTGTCAGGTCCTCGCAACCACGCTCGGCCCGCTCGAGTTCTCACCGCGATTTCCGCGCCCTCGGCAACGCCCGGCCACGCCAACTTGCTCGAGCCCGCCACGCTGGCGCTGCCCGGCCTGGCCGGCCCGGTGCTGCGGCACCCTTAGCGCATACATCTGCCGGGGCAGACCTGGCTTGAGAGTGGAGGAGAGGCGGTCGGTCAGCGCAAGCCGGCCGCCCGAGCTTTGCGCGAAAAAAAAGATGGAAGGTCCAGCCGTGGCGCACACGTGACCTTCCATCAGCAGTCGCAGCGGTTCGTGCTGCGCACCGTTTTTCGCGCGGCGCTTCACGCCGCGTGCTTTCACCTTACCAAGCTTCACGCGTCTTTGCAGCAGCGCGCGAAAAATTTTTTTGATTTTCGCGCGCCGCGGCGGGACGCGTGCGAGCCGCCGCGCAGCGCGCAGCGCTCGCTACAATCCAGTGGGTTCGAGCCGGCGCGGAGGATCGCATGCCATTGCACACGCTCACTGCGCGCATCGCGGACGAGATCGAACGGACGGAGCAGCTCGTCCGCGCGCGCGAGGATTCACTGGCGGTGCCGCGCGAGACCGCCGAGTTCCTGCACGCGCTCGTGCTCGCCGGCGGGTTTCGGCGCGGCCTGGAAATCGGCACCAGCTACGGCTACAGCGGCCTGTGGCTTGCCGCGGCCCTCGCACGCCACGGCGGCGTGCTGGTCACGATTGAACGCGATCCAGCGAAGGCGACGCACGCGCGGCAGGTCTTCGCGCGGGCCGGTCTGGCCGACGTCGTCACGCTGCGGCAGGCCGATGCGCTGGAGGTGCTGCGGCAACTGGCCGGGCCGTTCGACTTCGTCTTCGTCGACGCCGACAAGCCGACGGCCATCCGCTACTTCGAGCTCTTCTGGCCGCACCTGGCACAGCACGCCACGATCGTCACCGACAACATCGTCTCGCACGCCGAGCCGTTGCGCGCCTACGTCGCACACCTGCGCGGCCACCCGCAACTCTTCAGCACGGCGGTGGGGATCGGCTCGGGCCTCGAGCTGTCGGTGAAGTTCCCCGCCGCAAGCCGCGTCGCCAGCATCGACGGCGCCGACTGGGTGATCTGAGCGCTTCGGACCGCCGCGCGGCGTTACGAATGTGCGCCGTCGGGCAGAGTGGCGAGCGCGGCGTGCACCAGCCCGCGCGTATCGTCGTCCAGCCAGGCCTGCTTGAGCGTCCAGGAGAAGCCCGTCCGCAACGCGGATTCGCTGAGTGATGTGATCCGTTTGCGGCAGCGCAGCAGCGCGGCCGCGATCAGGGCGTAGTACAGGACCAGGGCAACTTCGCGCGGCAGCAGGCTGCCCGGCCGGCTCCCGTGCCGCTTGGCGAACTGTTTCGCGAGTCGCAATAGCTCCAGGCCCGGCTCCGGATTGCGCAGCAGCTCGCCGAAGGTCGCCGCCGGCGCCGGCGCGCCGCCACCGCCGCCGGTCGGGGACAGCTCCAGCGGCATGGATAATTGGTGCCGGAGGATCCCCCCGAGGTCCTCCGGCCTCCAGATCGTCTCGCGACCGCCCGACACCTGGAACAGCTCGGCCAGGCGCGTCGGGTCAGTCGTGTCGATTTCCATCTCGCCCATACGTGAGCCGCCTGACTTCTTCTACTCATACCTACGCAGCCCGCGGGTTCATCTTGCGCGGGGGCGGGAAAGAATTTCACGCAGCGCGCGGATTTCCTCGTCCACGTCGGCCGCACCCTCGGCATACTCCGCGATCACGGCGCGCAAGGCCCGCTCGAACATCCGCTTACCGGTGACCAGCACGTTCGAAGCCTGGGCCGGCGAGCGAAACCCGAACTGCGCGACCAGGGTCGTGTAGTCCGGCGGCGGGGTACCCTCGATGGCCGGCCCCAGCACGCGGGCGGCAAATACACCCCAGACCTGCGCGCGGCTGTGCGTCGCGCATTCCGCCCGCATGCGATCCACCGCGGCGCGCAATACCTGCCGCGCCCATTGCACGTCGAACGAGTCAGCCGGCGTCGCGGGCGCGGCGGCCGCCCGTTCCAGCGCCGGCAACGAATCGCTGAGCGGCGGACCGCGCCGCCGGTGGCGGTCGACGAGAAAATGTTCGAGTGCCGTGAGCACGAGACCACGGAACCGCCCGCGCGAGGCATCCGCGCGTTCCGCCAGCCGCTGCTCGAGGAACTTGGCCGAGGCAAAACTCTGGAGCAGGTCCTCCGCGCGATCGATCGGAATCCCCCGCGTCTGGGTCAGGTGCGCGCGAAGCGCGGGCAGGTACATCTCCAGCAGCTCGCCCAGGGCTCGACGAGAACCCGCTTCGCCGCGCGCGCCCGCGCGCCGCACGAGCTTCCAGTCAGTCTTGGGAAAGCGGCCGGTCGGCTCGTCGCGCCGCGTCGACATCCGGACTCCTCGCGCACCGGTCGGCTGGGCTGCGCTCGTCAGCGGCACGCTGGCCACGGAGCGGAATCGTCAACAATACCCCGGTTTGCGGAGCCCGTAAACGTATTCAGCAGCCCGGGGTGGGACGGCAGCGTGCATGGGCCGTCAGTGCGCGGCCGTTGCTTCGTAGTGGTCGCGGTACGCGCTGTTGTCGGGGTCGTACTTCAAGGCCGACCGGAAGTCGGACAGCGCCTTGGCGTAGCTGCCGGCGTCGACGTAATGCATGCCCCGCGCGTCGTACGCCGCCGCGAGGTCCAGTCGACGTGCCGCCGTGTGCTGGTATTCATAGGCGCCGGCATACGCCGTTACGGCATCGTTGAACTGGTAGTCGTCCAGCGCGGCTGCGCCCCAGAGGCCGTACGCCTCAGCCGCCTGCTGGCGATAGGCGGGATGATGCGGGTAGAGGTCGGCCGCGCGGCGATACACGACCGCGGCATCGCGGTAGTTCTCCTCCGCCATGTACGCGGCGCCGGCCCGCAGACTCACGCTGGCAAGCTTGGCGCGGTAGGCCCGGTTCGTCGGTTCGAGTTCCCATGCCGAGCGCAGCAGGGCCAGTTCCTCGCCGCTGCTTTCGTCGCGCCGCTGGTGGTGTGCGTCGAGCGCCACGCCCACGTCGTAGGCCGTCCGCGCCAGCGCGGCGCGAAGTTCCGCGTCGTCCGCGGTGCCGAGCTTCCGCGCGCCGGCCTGTACGTCGCCGGCCGCGGACGCCAGTTGACCGAGTTGCAGATGCTCCCGTGCGCGGGCCAGGTACGCCGCACCGAACGCGAGCCGCACGTCAGCGTTCGACGCATCCAGCCCGCGCGCAGTCTCGAAGCTGGCGAGCGCCCCGGCCACGTCGCCGGCGGCGAGCTTGTCGTGGCCCACGGCCAAGTGGGCCGCGGCCTCCGCCTGGCGGTAGCGCGCCGCCTCGTCGCCCAACTCCGCGGCGATCGCCAGCGTCTGGGCGGCGGCCTCGTTCGCGCCCTGGCGCAACTGCGCCTCCCCGAGCAGGCTGCGGACGTACGCGGATTCGGGCACCGCCTCGACGAACTGCTCCAGGCGCGCCGTGATGGCGCCGAGCTGGGCCGTGTCCGCGGTCGCGATGGCGAGCCGGTACTGGGCCAGCCCGTTCGTGACATCCTGCTGCCTCAGCAGCTCCTCGGCGAGCAGCACGCGGGCTGCGGTCAGCAGCGGGCTGCGGTGGGTCAAGCCCACGAGCAACTGCCGGGCCGTCTGAGCGGTTTCGTCGTCGGCGAGCATGCGGCGGGCGGCATGGAGCGCCGTCGCGTCGTCTTCCTGGAGCCAGCGCGCGACCTGCGCATCCTCGTCGTATCCCTGGTCCGGCGCCAGGTAGTGAGACTGCTCGAAGAGCTGCTGCGCCGCGCTGTAATTGCGTTCCTGGAGCTCGATCGCGCCCAGCGCGTGCACGATTTGTCCGCTCTGCGGATACGCCGCGCGCAGTTCGGCCGCCACGGCCCGCGCCTCGTCCAGTGCCCCGTCTTCCAACAACTGCGCGACCTGCGCGAGTGTCGCCTCCGCCGCACCGCTGAGGGGCAGCGCCGCGGTGGGCTGCCCGAGCCGGGCCTGGTACGCCGCGGAGAGGTCGACCGGGGCGAGCGCGCTGTAGCCGCCGAAGGAGTCCCCGGACGAACCCAGTGCCAGGACGGTCGCGGGACCGAATGCGTCGGACCCCGTCACGCCGCCGCGGGTCGGCGCAAGCTGCGCCGCGCCACCGATCAGGCCGACCGCCGCGGATTGCCCGTCTATGGTAGAGATCACCATATAGTTATCGCTAAAGGCGCGCGCCGCGCGCGGTCTGTCCGCCGCCTTCCCGTCAGAGGAAGGATGCAAAACAATCGTCCCGGGCGCCCAGTGCGCGGCGCGGTGCGCCCCCGCCGGGTGGGCCGACTGGCCCGCCGCCCTATAATGAGAGTAGTCGATGACCAAAGGGTGCGGGCGGCGCCGTTCGCCCGCAGGAACCGAATGGTCGGGCCGCCATTCTTGTGTCGCGCCGATCCCGTCCGGAACCTGTTCCGCGCCGGATCCAGGGAGCCTGTTTGAAAGCCGCCCACTCGGACGTTGCCGGGGGCCTGCCGGCCGCCGATGCGACCCGCAGCGCGCTGGTGCCGTGGCTGGCGCTGGCCCGTCATTCCCCGCTCGGCGTGCTCACGGACCTCGACGGGACGCTGATCCCGTTCGCCCGGACGCCGCGCGAAGCGCGCCTGCCGCCGGCCGTTGCGCGCGTGCTGGCCGAACTGGCGGCCATGCCGGGCACACGTGTCGCGCTGGTGAGCGGACGTTCGCGCGAAAGCCTCGAGCAGGCGCTGCCCGCGGAGGGCGAGGGACTGTTCCTCGTCGCCGAGCACGGGGCTTGGGCGCGCGGCGAGGGCGCCTGGTACGCCCTCGCAGATCCGCCGCCCGCCATGCCGCGCGATGGCCTGACCGAACTGCTCGGCCCGATCATCGCCCGCTTCCCCGGGGCTGAGCTCGAACTCAAATCCAGCGCCGTCGCGGTGCACTTCCGCAATGTGATCCCCCGCGAGCGCGTGGCCCTCCAGGTGGAAGTGACGGCGGCCGTGGACCGCTGGCGCGCGACCCACCCCGGCTATGCCATCGTGCCGCACGCCTCCGCCACGCTGGAGATCTGCCCGACGCGGATTTCCAAGGCGGCGGCCGCGGGCTGGCTGCGCAGCCGCCTGGGACCCACGGCGCGCCTGGTGGTCCTCGGCGATGATGTGAGCGACGAGGACATGTTTGCGGCGGTCAACGCCGCCGACGAGCTGATCCTGATCGGCCCGCCGCCGCATCGACCCACGCGCGCCCGCTGGCGGCTCGACAATCCGGCCGCGGCCGTGTCGTTCCTGGAATGGCTGGCCGCCGCGCGGCGGGAGCAGTCGACGCCGGCGCCGCAGGTTGTGCCCGCGCCGATCCCCGCCGCCCCGCGGAGCGATCAGCCGGCGGTCCAGGCGCGCCGGCTCCTGGTGATCTCCAATCGTCTGCCGGAGTTCCGGGCGCCGATCACGCCCGAAGAGCCCCGGCCGCGCAGCGTGGGCGGCCTGGTTTCGGCACTCGAACCGGTCCTCACGGCGCGCTCCGGCATCTGGCTGGGCTGGAGCGGGAACTCGAGCCCGGGCACGGAGCTCGCTCCGGTCGGCGTGGACGAGACGTCACAGCCGCCGATGGCCTGGCTGGATTTTCCCGCCGGCTGGACCGACGCGTACTACGCCGGCTTCTGCAACCGCGCACTGTGGCCGCTGTTCCATTCCTTCCCGGGCCGGGTGCACTTCGACGACCAGGAGTGGCGCTGATACCGCGATGTGAACGAGGCCTTTGCCGATGTCGCCACGCAACTGGTTCCGTCCGGCGCCACCGTGTGGGCACACGATTATCACCTGTTCCTCGTGGCCGGCGCCCTGCGGCGGCGCAATCACCGCGGGCCGCTCGGACATTTCCTCCATATCCCCTGGCCGGCCCTGGACCTGTTTTCCATGCTGCCGTGGGCGGCGGACCTGGTCGCCGAGCTGCTCGAATTCGATCTGCTGGGATTTCAGACGCGGGCGCATCTCGACAACTTCCGGCAATGCGCCGCGGCGCTGGCGCCGGCACGCGTCGGGGACGACGTCGTGGAATACCGTTCGCGGCGCGTGCGCATCGGCGTCTTCCCGATCGGCATCATTCCGGAGAACTACCGGCCGGACACGGCGCCTGACGAAGAGATCGCCGCGCTGCTCCAGGCACTCGCACCGACGCAACTGGTGCTGGGGGTCGATCGGCTCGACTACACGAAGGGCATTCCCGCGCGACTGCTCGGGTTCGGCCGCCTGCTGGAGCAGTTTCCCCAGTGGCGCGGCCAGGTGTCCCTGGTGCAGATCTCGGTCCCGTCGCGTGCGGATATTCCCGAATACGCCGAGCAGCGTGCCCAGATCGAGTCCATCGTCGGCCGCATCAACGGCGAGTACGGAACCGGCCACTGGGTTCCCGTGCGCTACCTGTATCGTGCGTACAGCCGCGAGCAGCTTGTGCACCTGTACCGTGCGGCGGCCGTCGCGCTGGTGACTCCGCTGCGCGACGGGATGAATCTCGTGGCCAAGGAGTTCGTCGCGGCACAGGATGCTGCCGCGCCCGGAGTGCTGGTGCTGTCACGCTTCGCGGGCGCGGCGGCCGAGTTGCGCCACGCGATCCTCACGAACCCGTACCACGTCGACTCGCTGGCCCGCGACCTCGACGCCGCGCTGCGCATGCCGCTGGAGGAGCGCCGCCGCCGGCACGGCCACCTGAACGAGAGCGTCTCGCGAACGACGGCGCGCACGTGGGCCGACGAGTTCCTCGCCACTTTGCAGGCCTGCCAGGGGCCAGCCACCTCGGCCTTCGCAGCCGATGTTCGGATCGTCGCGTCATGACCGTCGAGGCTGGCAATGCATGCCGCCAGGAACGAGGTGGCTGACCACCTCGCCCCTGGCGAGCAGTACGCAAGGCTGCATCGGTAGATCGGGGCTCAGTCCGGGATGCGTGCTTCCAGCAGCACCCCTTCGTAGCGGGCGGAGCCCATCAGGTACAGTCGGTCCCCCGCGACAGCGATGCCCTCCCAGTCCACGAAGGGGTCGGGACTTTCGAAACTGCGCCGCGCCTGTCCCGTCGCGGCGTCCAGCTCGGCAATGCGGCCATCGAGGTCCATCACCCACAACGCGCCGTCCACGTAGAACATGTCGCTGAAGACACGAAGCGCCTTCTCGGACTTGAGCACGTTGGGATCCACGCTCGTGTCGAAGTGCTGCAGCACTTCATCGTACGGGACCTCTTCCTTGTAGGCGGAGATGTATACTTCGCCCGTCTGCGGATCGACGGCCAGCGACTCGGCCTGGGCTCCGTGGAGTTCGGCCAATCGGATCTCGTCGACCATCGGCCCGGCCGGCGTGCGCAACACCAGCCGTTCGCCGTTGTTTTCGAGCATCCAGAAGTTGCCGCCCTGGTACGCGAACAGTGACCCGGGC
>CAZVRR010000117.1:0-1555 GCA_964629745.1 uncultured Planctomycetales bacterium
GGCGCTGCTGGCCGCAGGCGGCCTGGTGTTGACCGGCCGCGACTGGAGTGGCGTGCTCTGCGAAGAACGCGCCGTACAGGCGCGGCGCGCCGACGACCCCGCACGGGCCGCCGAGTGGCGGGTGCTGGCGGCGCAGCGCGTGCTCGATCCGGTGCGCCGGCTGATCGACGCGGGGCGTGGCGTGGAAGCCCGGCTGGCGGCGGCGGAGCAGGCCGCGGGCGAGTGGGCCAGCCTGCGCCAGACTGACGAACAGCGCCCGGCAGACTCGGCCCGACTCCAGGACGCACAGCAGCGTGCGCTGGCCCTGGCCGGCGCAACCGCGGCCGAGGCAGCCGCCCTTGCACAGCGCGCTCCCACGGTGATGGGCACGGCCGGCATGCAGGCCCGTGCCGCCGAACTGCTCAGCCAGTTGCTGGCCGACAGCGATCCCGGGCGTGCCCGCGAGTTTGGCCGTCATGCCGTGCAGGCCTGGTGGGTCCAGCGAAAGTGGCGCCCGTACGACTTGCAGGCGCTGTTGGCACTCGCGGCCTATGCTCCACCGCTGCATGAACATCTCGAACTGTTGCGCGACGGGCTGCGGGTCACCGATGCGTACGACCGGCAGGGCCGCCGCCTCTCGCTCGAACAGATTCGCAGCGCCTGGCTCGAGGCGTTTCGGACGCTCGCCGGCCGTCCGGGATTCGCCGCCGCGCTGGAACAGCATGTCGCCGCCGTCGGGCCGGTCGGGCCGGACACGAACCTCGATACGCTGATCGTGTCGCGCGCCCCCGAGATCTACCGCCTGGCCGGGCACGCCGCGGCCACGGCCGGCGATTACCGGCTGGCACAAGTCCGTGCCGCCACCGCCGTCGACCTGTACGAGCCGATGCGCCCGCGCTTTCCCGTGCTCCCCTCGCTGGCCCTGCTGGAACAGGCGGAGTTCACGCTGCTCGAGGACCCGCAACGGGCGCCGGACGCGCTGATCCTGATCGAGTCGGCGATCGGCCGCCTCCCGGTCATCCAGGCCCAAAAATACGGGACAATGCTGCGGCCGTTCGTGGGGCTCCAGGTCGAGGCGAACCTCGTGCTGGGCCGCGAAGCCGAGGTGCACCGCATCATCGAGGACCAGCTCGGTGTGACACCCACGGATGCAAACCTGGCGGACGCCTACGTCGGCCTGGCCCGCCGTTTCCTGCGCCGCCAGCCCGGACAGCGTCCGGATGTCAGCGCCTGGCTCGCCGCCGCGCTGCGCCTGACGCCGAATCACCTCGCGGCCTGGAGCTGGCGTGTCTGGCTGGCGGCCGAGTCCGGTGCCCGGGAAGACGTCCAGCGCCTGCTGGAGGAGGCGGCGGCCGCCGGTGTCACACCCGAGAACGTGGCGCGGATTCGCCGCAGCCTGGTGCAGGAATTTCCCGCGCTGGGTGAGACGCTGGCGCCCTGAAGCGTTCAGCGCACGGGCTTGACGGGGGCAAAGCCCTGGATGGTTCCGCGACGGGTGAAGAAGACCTCCACGCGCCGGTTGCGCGCGGGATCGTCGCCGACCGGCCGTTCGGACCCATAGCCCATCACCGCCAGG
>CAZVRR010000117.1:1565-11094 GCA_964629745.1 uncultured Planctomycetales bacterium
AGGCGTGCCGCGGGCACCCCGGCTTTGACGAGCACGTCCTTGACCGCGATCGCCCGGTGCACCGACAGGTGCCAGTTGGTGGGATGCTGTGCGCGGGTCTCGGCGCGCATGACCGGTGCGGCGTCGGTGTGCCCGACGATCACGAGTTCGTATTCCGCGGGTGCATCGCGCACCACGTTGGCCAGCTCCTGCATGACGGCCTGCGCATCGGCGCGCAGTGCATCGCTGCCCGACTCGAATAGCTGGTCGTTGGCAAAGCTCAGCGCGCCCCGGCCACGTTCGTACGTGACGCGCTGGCCGTATTGCTGCGTCAGCTTCTGGAGGGCTTGGTCCAGGCCCGCCGGCAACAGCGCCGCGTCCACCGCCGGTCGCTCGAGCGGCGTGCTGGCCCGTTGCTCGGCCGCCGCCAGCATCTGGGCGTTCTGCCGGCGCAGCAGCTCGACCTGCTCACGCAGCGCACTGAGTTCGGCCGTGGCGGCCTGCTGATTGCGCTCGGCGGCCCTGACCCGCTCGTCGAGCGCGGCGGCCCGCGCGCGCTCGTTGCGCAGGGCGGCTTGACAAGCCTGGTCCTCGCTGTCGGCTTGTTTCAAACGGACGTCGGATTCGCGTGAAGGGGCCGGCGCTGCACATCCCGCGCAACACAGCAGCGCCCCGATCCAGCCGCACCACACGGCTCGCATGTTGCCCTCCTTGGTCCGTCGCGCCGCATGCCGACCCGCGCATCCGGCGCGTCCGCGTCGCGCTACGCGCGACGGGGTCCGGCCATGCGTCCCACTACCAGTCCGATCACGAGCGCGAGCACCACCGTGACGCACGCCGCCGCCAGGAAGATCCAGAAATTGTCCGTCAGCAGCTTGGCATAGTCGGGGACGAACCCCTGCAACACGCCGCCCACGACGGATGCCGCAACCCCGAGCAGGATAAGCGCGCCGACCAGCAGTCCGCCGAAAATGCCCTCCTGGGGATCCAACTGCTGCACGCGAAACGCCACGCGCGGCGCTTCCTCGACGATCGCGACCGGCGCGACGACTTCCTCTTCGGGCTCCACTTCCTCCACGACCGGCGCCGCGGGGGCCGCCTTCTTTTTCGGCGGGGGCGCCGCTTCCGCTTCCTCTTCGCCCGGGTAGATTTCGTCGAGCAACTCGGCGCCGAGCGACGTATCGTCCGACTCGCGCGTCAGGTCCAGCAACCCGGAGCCGCTGCCCGCCCCTTCCAGCGACACCTGGTCGTCGATCGGGCCGGTTGTGATCTGCGTCTTGGCCATCGGGTCGGCGTCGATTTCGAGTTCGTCCTCGTCGAACACGCCGATGCCGCTGGCCGTCAGAACCGTGTCGTCCTTCTTGCCGGACTTCTCGTCCTCCAGCGGTTCCAAGCCGATGATGCTGGTCCCGCCCGACGGGGACGGCGGAGGCTCGGGCACAACTTCCGGAACCTCGCTGCGATCGTCGGCCGCTTCGAGCACGATCTCGCCCGAATCACTGGCGGCGGGCGGCGCGGCGCGCCCGCCACTGAGTTGCTCCACGTCCTCGGCCTTGAAGAAGATCTTGCCCGCATCGCGGAACTCGCGCAGCGAACCGTCGCGGACCAGCTTCCGGATCTGGTCGGGCGTCTTGCCCAGCATCGCGGTGACTTCTTCCATCGAGTAGAACGGCTTGGCCATTCGCGCGCTCCTGTTGATTACTTCTCCGGCGCGGCGCCCGGTGCGGGTTCACCGGAAGCACCGCCGCTGCCGCCGGGATCCGCGGCACGCGCCCGCTGTTCGGCGACCAGTTGCTGGACCATGCGGAAGTCCGGGGCCACGCAGTTGAAATCCTGCAGGTAGCGGTCGTAGATCCACGTCCGCGCCGCAATGAGTTTCAGTTTCCGCGCGCCGCCGACATTCTCCAGCTCGTAGCACCAGATGGTACCCTGATCCACGTCCAGCATGAACAGCCCGTGACGGTTCGTATCGATCTGACCCGTGAACGCGTACACGCCGCGGGCGCCGGCCAGTGCGCGTTCCTGCGCGAGTGCGGCCGGCAGTGCGCTCCCGTTGCGGGTCCACACGCCCGCGGCGATTAATGCCAACAGCCCCGCGATGATCCACGTCGCCAACGAACGTCTTGTTTCCGGCAACCGCCCCGCGCCCGATTCCGGCATGCCCGCACCTCGTTCCGACGACTGCAACCCTAAACCAGTTCTCGAATTATGCTAGCTGGCCCCCGGACAGCCCGCAAGCGCCCCGCCGCGCGGGCATCCCGCCTGAGAT
Source organism: uncultured Planctomycetales bacterium (assembly GCA_964629745.1). Lineage (GTDB taxonomy): Bacteria > Planctomycetota > Phycisphaerae > UBA1845 > Fen-1342 > JAAYXS01. The sequence goes on from CAZVRR010000117.1 coordinate 3,814, forward strand.
TCCTCCGTTTTGACAGTGGCAGGATCTTCACAGGGCGCTTATACTCTGAAGCACTGTAGATTGTGAAAGCGCCGATGGTTGCGCGCATGACGTGAACCGGGAGTTAGCCGGGAAAAATTTCGCGGCTTCGGTGCGATACTGGACTACGGGGGCGACAGGAGTCGGTGAGCGAAGCGCTCACCGGGTTTCGGACGAGGACCGGCAGAGAAATCCATAGGGATCATCCAGCGAAGTATCATTCGGTTCAGCTCGAGACCTCGACATCCCCGCCAGTCGCGCAGCCGCCGCCCGATCGGGTTCGCCCGATCCGGCGACTAGGTTGGTAAGCCTGATCGCACACCATCGCGCTCGCGTTTGGGGCGCGCTCGCATCGCCCCGCTGGTGGTTCATGACCAAGCGGATTCACCCATGCATGCTGATCTCGTTCTCGCCGCAACCGGCGCAAGCACGGTTGCGTTTGTCCTCGTCGCGCTGGTGTGCGGTGCCGTTGCTGGACTCGCCGTCCACCGCGTACTCCTCCGACGCCAGGCCGTGCAGGCCGCCGCGCAGCAGGCCAGCGAGGCCCAGCGGCGCGTAGCGGACGCCCAGCTCCGGGCCGCGGAGATCCTGAAGCAGGCCGAAGTTGAAGGGCAGAAGAAGCATCTCGAGGCCCTCGAGCGTTTCGAGCAGGAAACCGCCGAAACGCGCGCCGAGCTGAAGTCGACCGAGCGCCGCCTCGCGAAGCGCGAGGACGGGCTCGACAAGAAGCTCGAGGTGCTGACCACCAAGGAGCGGAAGATCGATCTCGCGGAGGCGCGGCTCGCGGAACGCGAAAAAGAGCTGGCCGCCAAGGACGTCGAGATCGAAGAGGCGCTCGCCCAGCAACGTGCCGAGCTGATGCGGATCTCGCGGCTGACGCCGGACCAGGCGCGCCAGCTCTGCCTGCAACGGATCGAATCAGAGGTCGAGCGTGACGCCGGCGAGCTCGTGGACCGCATCATCACGCACGCCGAGGAGAATGCGCGCGAGAAGGCGCGCTACATCACGATTTCCGCCATCCAGCGCTACGCGGCGGAGCACACCTGCGAAACGACCGTTGCCAGCGTCGATGTTCCGTCGGATGACATGAAAGGGCGGATTATCGGACGAGAGGGTCGAAACATCCGGGCCCTGGAGAAGTGCACCGGCGCCACGGTCATCGTCGACGATACCCCCGGCATCGTGAGCATCTCGTGCATGGACCCGGTCCGCAAGGAAGTCGCCCGCCTCTCGCTCGACCGGTTGATTCGCGACGGCCGGATTCATCCTACCCGGATCGAAGAGATCGTCGGCGAGGTGACCAAGGAAGTCGACGCGCGGATTCTCGAAGCCGGCAAGCAGGCCGCGCAGGAGGTCAACGTCCAGGGCCTGCACAAGAAGATCATCGAGACCCTGGGGAGACTTCAGTACCGCACGAGCTACGGCCAGAACGTCCTGCGCCACAGCATCGAAGTCGCCTTCCTGTGCGGCATGATGGCCGACGAGCTGGGCCTCGAGGGGGCGCTGGCACGCCGTTGTGCCCTCCTCCACGACATTGGCAAAGCGCTCGATCACGAGCACGAAGGCGCACACACGCGCACAGGTTTCGAGTTTGTCAGACGCTTCAACGAACCGCCCGCCGTCCTCAACGCGATCGTCGGCCACCACGGCGACGTGCCGGCTACGCATCCCTACACGCCGCTCGTCGCGGCGGCGGACGCCATCAGCGCGGCACGGCCAGGCGGGCGGCGCGAGTCACTGGAGCGCTACATCAAGCGGTTGCAGGACCTGGAAGCCATCGCCACTTCATTCACTGGTGTCGACCTGGCGTACGCGATCGAGGCGGGACGCGAGGTGCGCGTGATCGTCGACGCATCGCGCGTCGACGACCAGTCCGCTTTGAAACTGGCCCGCGACGTCGCGCACAAGATTGAGGATGAAATGGTTACTTTTCCGGGGGAAATCAAGGTCACGGTATTGCGGGAAGTGCGCGCCACCGAGTACGCCATCAGCGGTCGGCATCGTTCGAACGGCCGCGAGGAACTTGCTCACCACTGAGCCGCGCGCCGCACGATCTTTCCCGGAAACTTGCCTTCCGCCGCCAGACGGCCTATCTTGCTGATAAGGGGTGCCTTTCTTCGTACCCTCGTGAGGTTGGAACATGCACAAGCTCCTGCCCGTGGTTGGCTGCGCGGCACTGCTTGCGCCCGCGCTCGCCTACGAGACATCGCTGACTGCAAGCATGCCGGTCGTGACCCTGGTTGCCGAGACCCCCGATGCGGCCGCGGAGCTCACCCTGCCGTGGGACGCCGCTACCGTCCGCGACGACCGGTACGTATGGCGTCTGACGGACGAACACGCGCTCACCGCCGGTTCGAGCGTCCTGGGCCGGATCGGGCCGGGCGAGCTGACATGGGAGCCCGGTCGGTCGTTCTCGCTCGGTTTCTCCGCGCAGGCCGGCGGGGAATCCACGTCGTTCTCCGTCACGACGTCGCTGGTCGGCTGGAACGGCGCCGACGCGTATGTGCGCGCCAACGGGGCGTTCACGCTGCTCGACTTCCTGGATGACGGAGCAGTCCTGAACGGCTCCGGCCCGCAGGGCGGCGCGGTGTGGGTGCACTACAACATTCCGCCCGGCTTGACATTCGTCGAGGCCGTCGAGCAGATGGTCGTGCTCCCCGGGGAAGACATGGAAGTCACGTCCTTCGAACATCCCGCGGGCGGCGGGTACGAGTTCGTGCCGGCCCTGGAGAACATCCAGGTGGGCGTCCAGTTCGCGCTGACGCCGTACGACATGGTCAGCGGTTCGGCGGACGTGGAAATGTCCACGGTGCCCGAGCCGACGAGCCTCGCGCCGCTGGCGCTGCTTTCCCTGCTCCTGGGGCGGCGGGCCGGGGGCCGCTAGGCCGGCCGGTTCCCCGCGGGCCTTGTCAACGCGCGGTCCTCGCGATATTTTCGGATAATTCTGAAATTTCGCGGAGTCCGCGCGTGTCCAGTCCCCTTGCCGAGTGCCAAAGCCTGCTCGTGCGCCGCTGGGGCGAGATGGGCGGGTACTGGGGCATCAACCGCACCATGGCCGAGATCCACGCGCTGCTGTTCGTCAGCGGCGTGGCGCTGTGCACCGACGACGTCATGGCCCAACTGCACATCTCGCGCGGCAACGCGAGCATGAACCTGCGCGGCCTGGTCGACTGGGGCCTGATCCAGCGCGTCCACAAGCTCGGCGACCGCAAGGAGTACTTCCAGGCGGACACGGACGTGTGGCACATGTTCGAGACGATCATGCGCGAACGCCGGCGCCGCGAGGTCGAACCGATCATCGATTCGATCCGGCACTGCCGCGAGATGATCACGCCAGGGGACGCGGCGCCGGTCACACCCGACGCCCGCGCGTTCGTGGGGCGCCTGGACGAGTTGCAGCGTTTTCTCACCGCGATGGGCACGCTCTTCGAGCTCGTGCTGCACTTCGGCCGCGACGGCGCGGACTCGCTGCTGGCGCTGGCGGGCGCGGCCGCCGCGCGACAGAATGAGTCGCCCCGGCCCGACGAGCGCCGCCGGCCGCCTCTTGCCCCGGATGTGTCACGCCGAGCGAGCCGGCCCCCGCGGCGCCGCTGAGCGCCGCGCGGCTCGGACCAGGAACGACACATGAACGACCGTGAACTTGCGCTGGCCATCAAGGACGCGGCGCTGCTGGAGGGGGATTTCACGCTCCGCTCCGGACGCAAGAGCAAGTACTACCTCGACAAGTACCTGTTTGAAACCCAGCCGCAGCTCCTGCGCGAGCTGGGCCGACGTTTCGCGCGCTACGACGAACCCGGAATCCGGCGCATCGCCGGCGCCGAACTCGGCGCCATCGCGCTGGCGGCTGCCACGTCACTCGAAACCGGCAAGCCTTTCATCATCGTTCGCAACGCCAAGAAGGCCGGCTATGGCACCGGCAAGCTGATCGAGGGACGGCTCGAGCCCGGCGAGCGGGTCCTGCTGGTGGAGGACGTGGCGACCAGCGGCGGGCAGGCCGTGGAGGCGATCCGGGTCCTGCGCGAGGCCGGGGCCGAGGTGGCGGCCGCGATCGTCGTGATCGATCGGCTCGAGGGCGGCCGACAGGCGGTCGAGGCGACCGGCGTGCGCTTCGAGGCCCTGTTCACGTCGGCGGACCTGGGGATCCGTCCCGACGCGCCGACCTGAGCCGCCGGGTGCAACCGCAGCGCCGGGCACGACGTACAAAGCACCGGCGGTGGTGGCGATCGCGGACGGACACTTACGCTACCGATAGGATGTGAGACCGGGCGGCGCCCCAGGCAAGGAGTTGTCATGCGGAACGTACTTGGAAGGCGCGGGCAGCGGATTCTGCTTCTGCTGAGCGCCGTGATGCTGTGGACCGGCTGCGACGACACCACCCGCACGGCGGTGGAAGACGGCATCATCGACGCTTCCACCAGCCTGGTGGGAGCGCTGATCGAAGCGATCGTCGCACTGGCCGCGGAGGCGGCGACCGCGACGATCAGCCTGGTCTAGACGCCGCAGGCGGCTCAGTCATCCCACGAGATCTCACCGGTTGTGCCGTCGACCGTGACCGGCGCGCCTTGCGGCACGCATGAAAGCAGGTCTTCGGCCGGCTCGCAAAGCAGCGCGACGCCGGTGACGATCGCGCCTTCCACGATGTTCGGATCCGCCGGCCGCGCCAGGACGATCGCGGCCGGCTGGCGCCCCTGCTTGGCCAGCACCGTCAGGACGACACACCCGCCCGAGGAACCCTTGGTCTCGGGGTAGATCATCACCTTGCCGGCGATCGTCTGGCCCTCGTGCTCATGGCCGCGCGCGATGATCACGCCGGTGTCCATGTCGACGTCGCCCAGGAACGAGAACGCGTGCCGACACACCAGCGCCGGCGCGGTGACCCGGCCGCGCACCAGCGGCCTGGCCTGGACCCGGTGAGTGGCCACCTGCTTCTCCTCGCCGACGCGTGCCGCGCGGCCGCGAACCGGCGGCGGATTAATCGCCGAACTTGATGCCCTGGGCCAGGGGCAGCTGGGTGCTCCAGTTGATCGTGTTCGTCTGGCGCCGCATGTACGCCTTCCACGCGTCGGAACCGGACTCGCGGCCGCCGCCCGTCTCTTTCTCACCGCCGAACGCTCCGCCGATCTCCGCGCCGCTCGTCCCGATATTCACGTTGGCAATGCCGCAGTCGCTGCCGACATGGGAGAGGAACGTCTCGGCCTCGAGCAGGTTCGTGGTGAAGATCGCCGAGGACAGGCCCTGGGGCACGTCGTTGTGCATCCGCAGCGCCTCGTCGAGATCCGCCAGGGCGCCCGTCGCGCCGGCGCCCGCGCGACCGTACGTGAGGATGTAGAGTATCGGGGCGAACGTCTCGTCCTGGACGACGCGGTACTCGTTACGCGCCGCGGCGATGCAGGGCTTGACGTAATGGCCGCCGGGGAACTGCGCGCCGCTCAGCGTTTCGCCGCCGTAAAGCACCTCGCCACCCTCGGTCTTCAGGCGCTGCAGGGCATTCTGCATGTCCTGCACCGCCTCGCGCGTAACCAGCGGCCCCATCAGCGTGGCAGGCTTGCGCGGATCGCCGATCGGAACGCTGGCATAGGCTTTCGCAAGGCGGCTGACCAGCTCATCGCGCACGCTGTCGTGCACGATGATCCGGCGCGTGCTCGTGCAGCGCTGCCCCGCCGTGCCCACCGCGCCGAACAGGATGGCGCGCATGGCCATCTCCATGTTGGCGCTGGGCGTGACGATGATCGCGTTGTTTCCGCCGAGCTCGAGGATCGTGCGGCCCAGGCGCTTGCCGACCACCTCGCCGACGCGGTAACCCATCTGGCAACTGCCGGTGGCTGACACGAGCGGGATGCGCTTGTCGTGCAGCAGCTTTTCGCCGACCGTGCGTCCCGGGCCGATCACGAGCGAGAAGATCGCCGGGTCAACCTGGTTCTCCTCGCAGACCTGCTGGGCAATGCGCGTGCAGGCGATCGCCGTCAGCGGCGTCTTGCTGGCCGGCTTCCACAGCACGCTGTCGCCGCAGACGGCGGCCAGGGCCGCGTTCCAGCTCCAGACGGCGACCGGGAAGTTGAACGCGCTGATGACGCCCACGACGCCGAGCGGGTGCCACTGCTCGTACATGCGGTGCCGCGGCCGCTCGGAGTGCATCGCCAGGCCGTACAACTGCCGGGACAGCCCGCAGGCGAAGTCGCAGATGTCGATCATCTCCTGGACTTCGCCCGCGCCCTCGGCGGCGATCTTCCCCATCTCGAGCGTCACGAGCGCGCCCAGGTCGGCCTTGAACTCGCGCAGCCGGTTGCCCACCTGGCGGATCACCTCGCCGCGCCGGGGCGCCGGGACCATGCGCCAGGTCAGATAAGCCTGGTGGGCGCGCTCCACGATCCGGTCGTAATCCGCCTCGGTCACCTGGCGGACGGATCCGATGTGCGTTCCGTCGATGGGTGTAATCACCTCGAGCGTCGGGCCCGAGCCGATCCACTGGCCGGCGAAGCCGCCGGGCTGGTTTTCGCTGATTCCCAGTTTCTTGAGCAGGTCTGACATCACACATCTCCGTTCGCGGGCGAATTTCTTATCTGCCACAGCCGCTTGGCGGGATAGCACGCGGCGCGCCAGACCGGCGAGTGTAGCCGGCTGGAATGGGCCCCGCCAAGCCAGTCACGGGCGTCCCGGACGCCCCTGGCGGGCGGACCCATGACCCGAAAACAGGCTTGCGTCGGGCTGCAATCGCATTATAATGGTACGAATTCGACCGGGGTTTGGGATGCAGTGCCGAAGGAGCAGAGGGTGCCGACGGCCGGTCCTCCGGCCGTGAACCCGGGCCCATCGGGGCCCCCTGGGTGCCGAAGCTACGGGATCGGCCGGCTCATGCGGCCGATGAATGTCTTGACGGGGCCCGGCCCACTGGACCGGGCCTCGTTCGTTTTCCCGCCGCGCATTGACCCTCCCGCGGGCCGACCGCATTCTGCCCGCATGGACACGCTCGCCCGCGCCGCGCCGGCCAAGGTCAACCTGACGCTACACGTGCGCGGGATCCGCTCCGACGGTTATCACGAAATCGAGTCACTCGTCGCGTGGATCAGCCTGGCCGACACGGTCACGGTGACCGCGCAGGCGGCAGGCCACTGGAGCCTGTCGTGCACCGACCCGACGATTCCGTGCGACCAGCGCAACCTGGTCTGGCAGGCGGCGGCGCAGCTCGCGGCCGCCACCGGTTGCCGGTGCGGCGTCAGCATGCACGTCGCCAAGCGCATCCCCTCGGGCGCGGGACTGGGTGGC
>CAZVRR010000118.1:0-974 GCA_964629745.1 uncultured Planctomycetales bacterium
CGTCGGCCCACCGAGCGCGCCGGCCCGGGCCACACTCGCATACCCCGCGCGCACCTGCTCGCGGACGGTCTGGGCGTCTTTCGGATCCGATGCACCGGTCACGTCGTACTCCTTTCCGGGCCGGCCGAGGATCGCCGGCAGGCCGCGGATGAATTCCTTGATCTCGTCGCGCACGCGGCGATAGATGCCGAGTGCTTCCGCTTCGGATGGAGCCTGCTGCGCCAGACGCGGCGGGTCATCGAAGCCGGCGTGAATGCTCCGCTTCGCGCCCGGCAGGATCGGGCAGTTTTCGCGCGCGTGGTCGCACACCGTGACCACCAGGTCGAAAGAAACGCCGGTCAGCTCACCCACGGTCTTGGAGCGTTGTCGCGAGATATCGACGCCGGCCTCGGCCATCACGCGCACGGCCAGCGGGTCCAAGCCCCTGGCTTCGACTCCGGCCGAGCAGGCGTCCACCAGGTCGCCGTGCAGGTGCCGGGCCCACCCCTCGGCCATCTGGCTGCGGCACGAATTGCCGGAGCACAGGAACAGGACTTTGCTCTTGGTCGGCATGATCATGACGCCTTGTAGCAGCAGGCGAGTTCCTTCAGGTCGGCGTTGCGCAATCGGGCCGCCCGTGCGAGATCCGACTGAACCGACTCCTGGTCGAGTGCCGCCTCCACCCAGCGAAGTGCGCCGCGCACCGCCGGCGGGGCGTCGCGCCCGGCCAGCCGGAAGTAGCACCAGCGACCCTCTTTGCGCCGCTCCACCAGCCCGGCCTGGTACAGGATGTCCAGGTGCTTCGAAACCGTGGACGGCGACAGCTCCAGGAGTGCGATGAAATGGCAGAGGCACAGCTCGCCGCCCCGCAGCACCACGAGCATGAAGCGCGCATAGTCGGCCGCGTTGGTGAGCAGTGAGTAGGCGCCGTTGCCGGCGGTGCGGGTCGCCCGCAGGAACCCCGTCATCGGGGTGTCGAGGTTGGCGGCGAAGTC
>CAZVRR010000118.1:984-11086 GCA_964629745.1 uncultured Planctomycetales bacterium
GCCGCGGAGCGCCACGAGCACGCGCACCCGGGCGGGATCGCTGAGCGCCTTGGCGATGTTGAGAAACGCACGCATCACATTCTTCTTCACTTCGACACTAAGCGAAGTATAGGAGAGCGACACACCATGTCAAGCCCGCGGTGAGTCGTTACTCGAAGAAGAGCAGGTACAGGCCTACGCCCGCAATCAGCGCGCCGGCGATTCGCCGCAGCACGTCGGTCCCCCGGGTCCAACCCTTCGAGTCCGCGAGCTTCTGCACCATGCCGATTGACGTGCCGCCGACGAGCACCAGGCCGCAATGACCCAGGCTGTATGCGACCAGCAGCATGGCTCCGAAACCCATGCCGTAGAGCGGCGTGACCACGCTCAGGGCCATGAGGACCGGGCCGGCGCACGGTATGGAAACCAGTCCGAAGAGCAGCCCGAGCAACAGCGCTCCAAGAAATCCCTTCTGTTTCGGCTGCAACCCGGACGGCGCGGGGATCGCGAGATGCAGGATGCCCAGCAGGTGCAACCCCATCAGCAGGCACACGACCACGGCGATGTATTTCCACCAGGTCGTCCGCAGCAGTGAGCTGGCCGACCACACGCCGAACCAGATCAGGCCGAACATGATTGTCAGGCCGATCGCGAACGTCAGCGACAGCAGGAACGAACGTCCCACGGTCCGCTTTTCCTGGCCGGCCACGTATCCGACCATCAGCGGGGCGGCGGCGAGGACGCACGGGTTGGCGGCGGTGAGCAGGCCGCCGATCAGGGCGGCCAGCGGCGCGAGCCAGATGTTCGTCTTGATGATCTCGCCCAGGTTTTCGGCGAAGGCATCAAGCATCTACTTGACTCCCAGTTCGGCGAACTTGGCGATGAAGTCGGCCTTGGGCAGGAACCCCTCGTGCCGCCAGACCTCCTTGCCGGCGGCGTCGAAGAACACCTGCGTTGGAATGACTCGGATCTTGTAGGGCTCGCCGGCTTGTGGGTTCTTCCACACGTCGATGAAATCGACGGTGACGCGCCCCTCGTACTCTTTGCGCAGCTCGACGAGGATCGGCGCCAGGTCCTTGCACGCCTTGCACTTGTCGGCGCCCAGGTCGACCACGCGCGGCAGCTTCCGCGCAAGCGCCGGGCTCGTGGCGGGTGGAGTCGGTGGCGGCGTCGGCGTGTCTGCTGCTTTCGCAATCGCGGCCGGCTCGGGGCAGAGCTCGCCCTTCTGCGCCGTCGGCGTCGCCGGAGCGGGCAGCGAGTTGGCCACGGCTGGAGCTGAGGCTGGCGGCGTGACCATAGCGCTGGCCCGCTCGCGCGCGGAACGGAACCACGCGACCGCGCCGACGACGACAATTACCGCGAGCACAATCAGGACATTGCTTGTTTTCATCTTGAAGCCTCTTCAGGTCACCGCGCGCTTCCGCGGTCGGGCCGCGCCATTATCCACTCAGCTAGGCGCCGCCCAGAAACAAGGCGACCTCGCCCACGACGTAGTCCTGGAACCCGTAGGGGTCTTCGACCAGCTCCCACACCTTCGGCAACATCTTCCACCGGGTGGTCCGCCCGTCGGTCATCTCCACGAGGACGAGCGATTGCGTCTGCAGTTCGAAGTCCTCCTCGAAGTGTTCGTTGCCCGGCTCTTCGATGTTCACCGCGTGCCACTCCAGCCGCCCGGTGCTCAGCTCGCCGTGGTACGCGAACTCGATTGCCTCCCGGGACTGCTGCTCGATCGACAGGCATGTCTGACAGCGCACCGTGCGGTGGAAATAGTACGCCACGAATCGGCGCGGCCCGTCCGCGGCCAGGTTCGTCGTCGCCGGCCGCGTGGCGCTTTCCGGAGCATCGGAATGAGCCGCGACAGCGGTCGCGTGCGCCGGCTGTGCCGCCGTCGCGCCGCTTTTCAGCGCCGGCTGGCTCGTGCCGCCGGTCGGCGAGCGCTCGCAGCCGATTGCAGCGAGGATGAGCAACCATGCGGGTACGCCTGCGCACCAGCGGCGGACCGAGTCTGGCAGGGCGAGGGCCGTATGCATGTTCGACTCGCGGTTGTGGCTGTGCAGTTCGAACGCTCTATTCCGCCGCGCTGGTCAGCAGGGTCGTAATCTCGGCTTCGCTCGGAACCTTGCCGACGACCTTGACCTTCCCGTCGATCACCAGCGCCGGCGTCATCATCACGCCGTAGGTGGCGATCTTGGCGATATCCTTCACGTGCACCAGCTCGTACGGCACGCCGAGCTTGTCGGCGACTTTCTTCATCGTCGCCTCCAGGAGGTGGCACTTCGGACAGCCCGGTCCCAGGATTTCGATCTTCATGCTGTGTTCCTCCATTCAGGTCGGATCGTGATCAGCCGCAGCATCCCCCGGCCGGCGGTGCGACCGCACCCAGTTTCGTCTTGACCGCCTCAACAACCTTCCTGGCATCGTTGATCAGGTTGGGCTGGGCCGGCTTCTTCTCGACGCCCAGCTCCGTGAGCACGGCATGCACGTCGGCCGGCAGGCCGGCCTGCTCCAGCACCTTGCGCACGCATTGGTCCTCGCAGCCATCGATTGCGACTCGCCGGCCCGCCTTCCGCGCGCGATCCAGCTTCTGCTCAAGTCGGGCCGCGACCGCCGCAATGCAGAACAAGTGCCCGGCGCCCTGCTCCATGAGCTGCACGCCGCTGCGGTTCGCCACTTGTCCGCTGTAGGCCGCACCCGCGCAGGTGAAGATGAGCGTCTCGCCGTTTCCGCCACAGCAGCCGGTTGCCATTGTGATCCTCGTCTTTCCGCTCACTTGCGACTTACAGGAACTGTCCTGCGATCAGGCCGGCGATCGTCGCCATCACTACAATCAGGCCGCAGAACGCGATCGTCTTGGCGCCGCCCATGACTTTCCAGAGCACGAGCATGTTCGGCAGCGACAGGGCGGGCCCGGCCAGCAGCAGCGCCACCACCGGCCCTTTGGCCATGCCGTGCTCCATCAGCGCCTGGGTGATCGGCACCTCGGTCAGCGTCGCGAAGTAAAACAGCGCGCCGATCAGGGAAGCCACGAAGTTCGCGCGCAAGCCGTTGTCGCCGACGAGTTGGCCGATTTGCTTGTCCGGAAGCAGGGCCGAGATGAACCCGACCACGAAGACGCCGCCGAACAGCAGCGGGATCAGCAGCTTGGCGAAGCCCCACGTGTTCGACATCCACGCCTTGAATTCTCCCCCGTCGACCCAGAGCCAGACCATCGCGGCGACCGCGACGAGCATCGCGCCGGCCAGGTACCAGCGGATGTGGAAGATGTCCATCACCCAGCTCCTGGCCTCCTCGATGCCGCGGATCTCGCTCTTCGCGAGGGTCAGCCGATCACCGGCGCGGATCGAGCCGACCGACTCCTGCACCTGGATCATGACTTCGTCGCGCATTTCCTGGAGCACGACGCCGCGGATCGCCGTGCCGTCCGTGCGCGTGACGATCGCGTCCCCCGGGTTGAACCAGTCGCTGAAGACGAGGAATCCGATCATGCAGGCGAGCAGCAGGCCGCTCTGCCAGCCGCGACGACGCGACTCCGGCGCATCGGGCATGAGCATCGCCGCCTCGAGCTTCTGCTGCTCCTCGCGCCGGAAGAGCCAGGCCATGCCCAGGCCGACCAGAGACGAGAACCCGATCGCACCGATCGCCCGCCAGAGGCCGATGTCGAGCCCGAGCACGCGCGCCGTCAGGAAAATCGCCAGGATGTTGATCGCCGGGCCGGAGTAGAGGAACGCCGAGGCCGGGCCCAGGCCCGCGCCCATTTTCCAGATGCCCGCAAACATCGGCAGCACGCTGCACGAACAGACCGCCAGCACCGTGCCGGCCACGGCGGCAACGGAGTAAGCGGCGATCTTGTTTGATTTCGGGCCGAGGTAACGCATCACGGACGCCTGCGAGAGGAACGTGATGATGCCGCCCGCGATGAACAGCGCCGGCAGCACGCAGGCCAGCGTGTGGTTTCGCGCGTACCACTGGAGCAGCTTGAACGCCTCGACGATCGCGGCGCTGTATTTCGGGTCGGCCAGGGGAATGAAATAGGCGATCAGGAAAATCGCGACGAACGCGGCCGCTATCTTCCACTGGCTCACGCAGCACCTCGTCAATTGGCTTATGGCCAATTCGCCATGAGCGGCGGCAAAAAACTCCGGTTACCCGCGCAGTGCCGCCTGCTGCGTCTTCAGGTTTTCCTTGAGCACGTTCTCGATGCAGTCCCACAGCCCCTGCAGGCAGCAGATCTGCGGGCGATAGAAGGTCTTCGGACCCTCCTTGCGGTCGGCAATGATCCCCGCCTGCTTGAGGATCGACAGGTGCTTCGACACGGTGGACTGGTCGGCGTCGACCAGCGCCGTGAGCTCGCACACGCACTTCTCGCCGTCCGCGATCGCGTCGAGGATCAGCAGCCGGCTGGGGTGGGCGAGGGCCTTCGCGACCCGCGCGCGGGCCTCGTACTGCAGCCGGGAGTACCTGTATCGGTGAGACATCGTCATATGGCTATTATGCCATATCGGCATAAAAGCTCAAGCCGCTTCGGCAAGTTTTTTTCGCGCCGTCAGATCCCCGCCGAAAACGGTCAGGCCGGGGCCGGCCGGGCCAGCAGCTCGGCGACCTTGTCCAGCAGTTGCTGCGGCGGAATCGGCTTGTCGAAATAGGCGTCGACGTGCATCGCCGCGAGTTCCGCCGGCGTGCGCGGGCGGAAATCCAGCCCGATCTGGCTCGTCACCGCCGTCGCGATGATGATGGGAATGTCGGCGAAGCGCGGGTCCTGCTTCACCTGCCGCGAGAGCGAAAAGCCCGCATCGAGGTTGGTCATCATCAGGTCGGTGATCAGCAGGGCCGGCTTCTCCTGCTGCATCTGCGCCCACGCCGCCTTGGGATCCGAGGTGCACGCGACGCGGTAGCCGCGCGGCTCGAGAATGTGGCGGTTGATCTCGAGGAAATCGTCGTCGTCGTCGACCAGCAGGATCAGTGGCGCCGCCGGCATGCCTGGATTTTCCTCCGGCGCACCACGCGAGGCAAGCGCCGCGTGCTCAGTCCGCCGCCACCGGCAACCCGTGCCCCGGCCGCCGGGCGTAGATCAGCCAGTAGGTCACCGGAATCACGAACAGCGTAAACACCGTCGAGGCGAAGAGTCCGAAAATCAGCGCCCACGCCAGCCCCGAAAAGATCGGATCGATCGTGATCGGCGCCGCGCCCAGCATCGCCGCCCCGGCGGTCAGCAGGATCGGCCGCAGCCGCACCACGCGGCTTTCCATGATCGCGTCGAACAGCGAGCGCCCGCGGCGCAGCGAAAGGTGGATGAAATCCACCAGGATGATCGCGTCGCGCGTGACGATGCCCGCCAGCGCAATCATGCCGATCATGCCCGTCGCGGTGAAGAAGATCGGGTCGGCGTAGGGTCCGACCTGCCCGCCTGCCCACAGGTTCAGCAGCCAGAACCCCGGCATGATGCCGATCACCGTCAGCGGAATCGCCAGCATCACCACGCCGGGAATCGCGAACGAGCCGGTCTGCGCCACCAGCAGCACGTAGATGGCGATCAGGGCCGCCGCGAAGGCCAGCCCCAGGTCGCGGAATACGTCGAGCGTGATCTGCCACTCACCCTCGCCGGCAAAGTCCACGCGGATCCCGTCCGGCACCCACCAGCTCACCTCGCCGCCGCTGGCCAGGAACGTCCGACCGCCGGCCGGCGTGCTCGTGCCGGCCACTCCCCCGCTGCCGCGGGGCGCGCCTGCCGACGCCGCAACGGACGCCCCCTCGGCCGCCGGCACGCGGTCAGCCTGGATATCGACGATCGCCTCCGCCGGCGCACGCCCCGCCGTGTCGGCGTACACGTATACGACGCGCTCCAGGTCCTTGTGGTAGATCGTCTGGTCGACGCGCGTCGTCTCCCATCGCCCCAGCTCCGACAGCGGCACCATCCCGCCCGCCATGTCCCGCACGTGCAGAGCGCTCAGGTCCGGCAGGCTGCTGCGCAGGGGCTCGGGCCAGCGCAGCGAAATGCGCAGCGGGTTGCGTTCCCCGCGCAACTGGATCACGCCCGCGTCGCTGCCCGCCAGCGCCAGGGACAACACATCCGCGATCTGCGCCGCGGACACGCCGTGCAGCGCCGCCTTCTCCTTGTCGCTCACGAACGCGAATTTCTGCTGCGGCGCTTCGATGACGCCGTCCACGTCGACCACGAACGGCTCGCGCCGCAATCGCTCCGCCGCGGTTTGCGCCGCCGCAATCAGTTCCTCGTAGGGGTGATCCGGCCGGCCGTAGACCTCGGCCACGATCGTCGACAGCACGGGCGGACCCGGCGGTGTCTCGACGATCTTCAGGGCCGCGTGGTGCCGATCCGCGATGGCCGTCACCGCATCGCGCATCCGTAGGCCCAGCGCGTGACTCTGCGACTCGCGATGGCGCTTGCCCACGAGGTTCACGCGGATCTCCGCCACGTTCTCGCCGCGGCGCAGGTAGTAGTGCCGAACCAGGCCGTTGAAGTCGATGGGCGACGCCAGCCCGACATACGACGTGAAGTCCGTCACCTCCGGCACGCCGGCCAGGTATTGCTCGGTCTCGCGCACCGCCGCATCGGCCCGCTCCAGCGTGGTCCCCTCGTCGAAGTCCAGCACCAGCAGCAACTCGTTCTTGTTGTCGAACGGCAGCATCTTCAGCGGCACGGCCCGCACGGCGGCGAGCAGCGCGGCGCCGAGCATGAGCAACCCCATCACCCCGAGGAACCCCCACGCTGCGCGGCGCGAATGGAGCAGCGGCGCCATGAGCGGATAGAAAAGCCGGTACAACCGGCTCCGCCTCAGCGTCTCCAGGTCCGTCACTTCGTCCGTGGATCCCACGCCCCCCGCATCCCCTTTGTGTCCCGTTCCCTCGCTCCCTTGATCCCTCGATCCCTCGCCCCCTTGATCCCTTGATCCCTCGATCCCTTGATCCCTCTTTCCATAATGCCGCCGCAGTACGTGGTAACTGAGCCAGGGCGTGATCGTGAACGCCACGACCATCGACATGAGCATCGCGACAGGGACGTTCAGCGCCATCGGCCGCATGTACGGCCCCATCATGCCCGTAATGAACAGCATCGGCAGAAACGAGACGATGACCGCGAGCGTGGCGGTGATCAGCGGCGGCCGGATCTCGGAGACGGCTTCGAGCACCATCTGCCGCGTCGCCCGGCGGCGCAGCGTGAAGTGCCGCGTGATGTTCTCGACGTCGACGATCGGATCATCGACCAGCAGCCCCAGCGCGAGGATCAGCGCAAACAGCGTGACCCGGTTGATCGTGTAGCCCGCCAGCAGGTTCACCGCGAGCGTCAGCCCGAACACCACGGGCACGGCGACCGCGACGATCAGCGCCTCGCGCCACCCCAGGCTCAGCGTGAGCAGCGCAATCACGATCAACACCGCGACCGCCAGGGCCTCGACCAGCTCGTTCACCTTGTGGTCCGCGGTAAGCCCGTAGTTGCGCGTAACGATCAGCTCCATGTCGTCGGGCACCACGTCGCGCTGCAACTCGTCGGCGGCTTTCAGAATGGTCTCGGCCACGACGACCGCGTTGGTCCCCTTCTTCTTCGCCAGTGCAATCGTGACGGCCGGCTGCGACACGCCGGCGGACGGGTCGATTTCTCCGCGCGCATCGCGCTGGCTACCCGGTGCGCCCGGTTCCGGCGCAAACCCGGCGCCCGGCCCCCAGCCGAAGCGGACGAAGCTGGTCGTTTCCGCCGGCCCGTCCACGATCGTGGCGACATCTTCGAGCAGAACGGGACGGCCGCCCGACACGCCGACCACGACACCGTCAAGCTCGTGCGGGCTGGCGAAGGCCCCGCGCGCCTCGACCCGCAGAACCTCGTCGTGCCGCGTGAACTCGCCGCTGGTGCGCGTTACGCCCGCCGCGGAGACTGCCTGCCGCACTTCCAGCGGCGACAGGCTGTACGCGCGCAGCCGGTCCGGATCGAGGTAGAGATGCACGGTCCGCGCCGGCCCGCCGACCACGTAGGCACGCGAAATGTTCTCGAGCGCTGCCAGGCGCTGCGCGATCTCCTCGCCGACGCGCCGCAACGTGTATTCGTCCGGCCCCGGGGCCTGTGCCTCGCTCGTGCGGCTGTGCCCGTCTCGCCCCTTCAGCGTGAACGTCACGATGGGCACGTCATCGATCTCGACCGGCTTGATGACCCAGCTCGCGACGCCAGGTGGAACGATATCCACGTGCTCGTCCATCCGGGCGTACAGCTTCACCAGGCTGCGTTCGCGATCCTGCCCGACGTAGAAGCGCACGGTGATGATCGCCTGGTCCGGCCGCGACATCGAGTACACGTGCTCCACGCCGTCGATCTGGTAGAGCAGCTTCTCGAGCGGCACCGCCACGAGTTGCTCCACTTCTGCCGCCGAGTGGCCGGGGAAGCTCACGTACACGTCGGCCATCGGCACGATGATCTGCGGGTCCTCTTCACGCGGCGTGATCCACAGGGCCGCCGCACCGAGTGCGACGGCGATCAGGATCAGCACCAGCGCGAGATGCGAATCCAGGAAGATGCGGACGATCCCATCGGTGAAGCTGTGCGGTCGCGGCTGCAGGCTGCTCATCGTGAATCTCTCAGCATCAGGCCGGCGGGACCACCACGCGTTCGCCGGCCCGCAGTCCGGCCAGCACCTCGACGTCGGCGCCGAATTCGCGCCCCAGTTGCACCGCGCGGCGTTGCAGGGTGGCGGGCTGCTCCGGCGTTTCCGCGGCGACGTCGACGAGATCGAGCTGGCCGACGCGCCGCACGGCGCCGCGTGGAATCACGAGCACCTGCTGCTCGTCCAGCGGAATGAGCAGGCGGCCGAACATGCCCGAGTAGATGCCCTCGGGGCATGGCCCGGTCACCTTGACGGCGAACGAACGCGTCGCCGCCTCCGCCTCCGGCACGATTTCGCTGATGCGCCCCAGGCACGTCTTGTTCAGTGCATCGATGTGCACGCCGATGTCCTGGCCGACGGCCAGGCGCTGGGTGAGCGATTCGCGCACGCTGGCAACGAGCTGCATGCGTGCCGGATCGTACAACGTCAGCAGCGGCTGGCCGGGATTCACCATGTCGCCGACCTCGACGAGCTTGTCGACGACGCGCCCGTCCATGGGGCTGCGGATCGTGGCGTAGGAGAGAATCGTCTCCGCCTCGGCCCGCGCCTGCCGCGCCTCCTCCAGTCTTGCCTCGGCGGTCTGGAGCAGCGTGCCGGCACGCTCGCGTTCCAGGCGCGTCTCGTTCCCCTGCTGGAATAGCCGCTCGACGCGCTCGAACTCAATCTGCGCCTGCGCGCGGCTCGCCTCGGCGGCGGCGACGGCGGCCTCGGCCTGCCGCAGCCGCGCCTGGAGGTCCGCGTCGTCCAGCCGGACCAGCACCTCCTGGTCCTTGACCGTCTGCCCGGCCTGCACGTGAATCGCGCTCACCTTGGCCAGCAGCTTGGCTGCAACGCTGGTCTGGTAGACCGCGCGAATCGTGCCGACCGCCGGCTCCGTCGCCGGCACGGTGAGCATGCGGGCGGGTTCGGTCTGTGCATTAGCGAGCAGGCGTGTCCGGCGCGCGTCTGCCGCGCGCGCGTCGATCTTCCGCTCGAACGCGCCGGCGAGCCACAGCAGCAGGACGATCACGACCGCCGTGAATGCGACAGCCAGCAACAGCGTGCGGATCAGCGACCGTCGCGTGGCAGGGGCAATTGTGTGAGTCATGAGGAACTCTCCGCGGGGGCCGTGGCCCCGAGCCTTCATCGTTCAATATATATCACAACATCATGATACGTCAACGTCATGACGGAAAAATTCTTGACACGTCCAGATATCACGCTATCATGATGAATCATGGAACCGCAGTGCCGGGCACCGCTGCCGATCGAGCGTCTCGAACGTATCGTTCGTGTGCTGCGCGTGTTAACGCACGTCGACCGCCTGCGGATCTGCGACCTGCTCCTCCGCGGCGACCGCTCGGTGAGCGACCTGGCGGATCAGCTCGGTCTGAAGCAAAACGTGGTCAGCCAGCATCTGAACATGCTCCGCGCCCACGACATCGTCGAGCCCCGCCGCGAGGGCCGGCAGGTCTACTACCGCGTGATCCACCCCGGCGCCGGCTGGCTGCTGGACTGCGTCTGCTCGCACTCGTAGC
>CAZVRR010000119.1:0-10987 GCA_964629745.1 uncultured Planctomycetales bacterium
ACCACCTCCACATTAGCCCCACCCCCATACCCTGAAAATGTGGGTAACGACAAGTGGTGCAACCCGGGGGTCGCGCCCGCGCACGCCGGCAGAGCTCAATCACCGCGTGTGCATCGCGCTCGAGCTGTTCGAAGGCCGCCGTGACCTTGGCGCTGTCCTCCAGGGCAGCCGCCGCGGCGCCGATGGGCGCGAAGCCGTATCCGCCCGCCGCCCCCTTCAACTTGTGGGCCAGATCCCGCAGGGCCTCCAGGTCTCTGGCGGCGAGCGCCTGCTCGAGGCTCAGCACGCGCTGTGGCAGGTTCGCCACGAATTGCTCGACCAGGTCGAGCATGTCCGGCTCGCCGGCCAGCTCACTCAGCAGCACGTCCGGCGACGCGGGCGGTGCGGGCGGCGCCGCCGGGACGGGCGCTTCCGCCGACGCCTCCAGCTCGTCGCGGGGCGCGTCCCCTTGCGCGATGTACTTCGTGAGCACCGCGAAGAGCGCGGCCCGCTCGATCGGCTTCGTGGCGAAATCCGTGCAGCCGGCCTGAAGACATTTCTCCCGGTCGCCGGCCATGGAATGTGCGGTCAGGGCGATGATGGGACCCGCATAGCCGGCGGCGCGCAGGCGGCGCGTGGCCTCGTACCCATCCAATACCGGCATCTGGATGTCCATCAGAATGACATCATAGGGCCGGCCCGGCGCCTCCGATCGCGTGGAAGCGAGGGCCAGCTCGACCCCCCTGCCGCCGTCGCCCGCAACATCCACTTCTGCGCCCGCGCGACGCAGCAGCGCGCAGATGTAGTTCTGGATGTCCGGCGTGTCCTCCACCAGCAGCACGCGGCCGCGCAGGCGGCAGGCCACGACCGGCGGGCCGGTCATGTCCCGCGCCGCGAGCACCTGGCGCGCGTCGGTCAGCAGCGGAACTCCCGCCAGCGGACCGGTGGCCACGCTCAGGGTGAAGGTGCTGCCCCGGCCCACCGCGCTCTCGACCGTGATGTCGCCGCCGAGCTTCCCGGCCAGCCGGCGACTGATGGCGAGGCCGAGCCCGGTGCCGCCGAAGCGACGCGTGGTCGAGGAATCGGCCTGCCGGAACGGCTGGAACAGGTGTTCCAGCGCCTCGGCGGAGATCCCGACTCCCGTGTCGTGCACCTGCACTTCGAGCCGCGGCAGCGTGTCGTCGGACTGCCGCAGCCGCGCCACGACGCGGACGCCGCCGCGCTCGGTGAACTTGATCGCGTTCCCCACCAGGTTCAGGAGGACCTGGCGCAGACGGGTCGGGTCGCTCTGGATGAACTCGGGGATGGGTCCGTCGCAGGTGACCTCGAAATCCAGGCCGCGGTCGGCGGCCCGGCCGCGCCCGAAGTACAGCACGTCGGCCAGGATCTCCAGCGGGCGGGTGTGGATGTTCTCCACGTCCAGCCGGCCGGCCTCGATCTTCGAGATGTCTAGGATGTCGTTGACGATCTGCAACAGGTGTTCCCCGTTGCGCCGGATGGCCTGCACGGCCTCCGCCTGGGCCGGCGCCAGGTCCGACGTCTCGCCATCCTGCAGCAGATTCTCGGTGTAGCCGAGGATGGTCGTCATCGGCGTGCGGATTTCGTGGCTCATGTTGGCGAGGAACTCGCTCTTGGCGCCGTTGGCCGCCTCGGCGGCGCGCCGGGCCTGCACCAACTGCTCCATGACGCCCTCGAGTTCGGTGGTGACCTGCTTCTCGCGCTGCAGTGCTTCCGTGAGCAGCGTGTTGCTGGCACTGAGCGACTCCTCGGCCTGCTTGCGTTCAGTGATGTCGCTCACCGAGCACAGCACGCCGGTGCAGACGCCGGCCGCGTCATACAGCGCGGTCTTGGTCACGTGCAGCCAGCGCGAGCCGGCGTGGCCGGTGGTCAGCTCGTCGACGCTGCTGCGCGCACCGGAGCGCATGACTTCCTCGTCCACCGCGCGATACGCGGCGGCCTCGGCGGCAGGGAACAGGTCGAAGTCCGTGCGGCCGATGATCTGCTCACGGGCGAGCCCGAGGAAGCGGCAGTACGCATCGTTCGCTTCGCGATACCGGCCCGCACAGTCCTTCAGCGCGAGAAACGCCGGCGTGGTATCGAGGATGCTCTGCGTGAGCTGCACCTGCTCGGCCAGCGCTTCTTCGGCGCGCTTGCGCTCGCCGATGTCCGAGCGCGTGCCGAACATCATGAGCGGCCGGCCGTCCGTGGTCCGCGTGATCACGCGCCCGCGGTCGTGCACCCAGATCCAGCGACCATCCTTGTGCCGCATCCGGTATTCGCAGTTGTAGTCCGGCAGCCGGCCGTCGAAGTGCCGTGCCAGCAGCTCGTTGCTGCGCGGGAGATCCTCGGGATGAACCCGCCCGGTCCAGCTCGTGATGCTGACGGGCGCCAGCTCCGCCAGCGTGTAGCCGGCGATCTGCGCCCAGCGCTCGTTCAACACCACCTCGCCGGTCTGCACGTTCCATTCCCAGGTGCCGGCATGCGTACCTTCGATCACGTTGGCCAGGCGGCGGCGCTCGTCGGCCAGCTTCTGCTCGGCGAAGTGCCGCCCGGTGATGTCGCGGCCGATGCCGATCACGCCGAGCAGCGCCCCGTCGGGGCCCCAGTACGGCGTCTCCAGCGTATCGAGCAAGCGCTTGCGCCCGTCGGGGTACGTAACCCATTCCTCGCTGTCCTGCGGTTCCCCCGACGCGAGCATGCTGTGGTCGCGTTCGCGGTGGGCGTCCGCCGCCTCCTCGGAGAAGAGGTCGTAGTCGGTCCGGCCGATGATCTCGTCGCGCGCGCGTCCCGCGTACTCGGCGAACGGCCGGTTGCAGCCGAGGTAGACGCCCTGCACGTTCTTGAGGAAGACGGCGTCGGGAATCGAATCGAGCAGGTGCGTGATCAGGCCGGCCTGGCGCCGGATCTCGTTCTCCGCCTCCTTGCGCTGGGTGACGTCGATCTCCGACCCCGCCATGCGAATGACCCGGCCGGACGCGTCGCGGAATGCCAGGCCGCGCGCCAGCACCCAGGCCCACGAATTGTCGAGGCGGCGGACGCGGAACTCCTCCTCGAACACGGGCGTCCGGCCCGCGAAGTGCGCCTGCATGGCCGCTTGGACGCGCGCGACGTCATCCCCATGGATCCGCGAGCCCCACGCCGTCTCGGTGTCGCCCACGTCGGCGTCCACGAACCCCCGCATCTCCTTCCACCGCCGGGAGAAGTGGATGCGGCGCTGGAGTACGTCCCAGTCCCAGATTCCATCAGCCGCACCTTCGAGTACCAGCTCGTAGCGCAGGACGCTCTCGCGGAGTTCGGCGGTGCGCGCGACGACCAGGCGCTCCAGCTCCGCGCGTCGGCGGCGCGTGACGACGATGAGCGCGACCAGCGCCAGCGTGACGAAGGAGCCCGTGACGGCGGCCAGGGCGCCGGCCCGCGCGGGGTGCAGAAGCAGGAACTCGGGCTCGGCGCCGCTGGTCACGAAGAAGGTCTTGCCGAAGGCGGAAATGGACCGCGTCGCGAGCAGGTCCGAGGGCGCGGCATGTTCGCGCGTGCACGACACGGCGAGCGTTTCGGACTCGGCCGCGCCGTGGATCAGCGCGAGCTGGATGTGCATGGCCTCGCTCGCACAGACGCGCGCCAGCACCGTCTGCATCTGCAATACGGCGCAGGCGAAACCGCGCAGCCGCCGTGCGCCCTGGAGCTCGAAGACGGGCCGGAAGACGAGCAACCCCTGCTCACCGCCGGCGTCCTGGACGAGCGCCAGGGGCTCGGTGGCGACGGTCAGCCCGGTCCGCGCCGCCTCCTCCAGCGCCGCGCGGCAGCGCGGGTCGGACCCGAGGTCGTAACCCAGGGCCCGCTCGTTTCCGGACAGCGGCAACATGCGATAGACCGGGTAATACGTGTCTCGCCCGGTCGCCGACACGTCCCGGCTCGCGGCATCGAGCTGCCAGATGCGCAGGCCCGGCGCGCCGTCGGCGGCGGCGGACTGCTCGAAGTCCGGCCGCTGCTCCGCCGGCACAGCGGGAATCCACTGCCAGGCCCGAACGGCCGGGTTAACCACCAGGTAGGCGGCGTAATTGCGGAACTCGGTCGCGGTGACGTCCTCGCTGTCCTCGTAGAAGCGCGCGAGCCCTTCGAGCTCGGTGGCCTGGAGGCGCCCCAGCGTCTCCGCCAGGCTTCGCGAGTTGCTCGTCGCGAGCTGCGCGAAGGCCTTGTGCCGCGTGCGACAGTCGCTCGTATGCGCAGTCCACGCCGCGAAGACGGTCAGCACCGCGCCGACGCTCAGGGCCAGCGCGGGCTCGAGGTGCCGCAACCCGCCGCTCGGAGCTGCGCCGCGTCGCCGACGGGCCAGGAGCATGGCGGCGACCGCCAGGATCGCCAGTAACGCGCCGGTCAGCAGCACGGGGGGCAGCGCGGCCAGCGCGACGTCCCGTCTCCATGAGCCGGCGTCAATGTCCATGGCGATCACCGCCGGCGGCGCGCCGCCGCGCGGGTCCAGCAGCGGCGCCATCCCCGTGACCCACGTCCCCCACCGATCCGTCACCGGACCGACGGTCCGACCCGTGCGCGTCTCGAACGTGCGCCGGAAATCAATCGGTGCTTCGCTGTAGATCTGCCCGGGTGGTGAGCAGTCCGCCGACGTGTCGGGCTCGTTGTCGACATAAAAGAAGATGGTGCCGTCGGAGCGGCAGCCCACCAGGTAGATAAAGCGGCATCGCTGCGTGGCATGTTTCACGGCGGCGAACTGTTCTTTCAGCCGCTGGTACTCCGGCCGCGCCACGTCGTCCGCCGTGCCCGTCAGTGCGCGGATGTCATCGCCCGTCAGGTTCGTCGCGAGGAGGCGCGTCTCGCTGAGCAACTCCTCGCGCCGTTCCGAATCCGCCCGGTTGGCCGTCCAAAGGGTGCCCAGGCCGCCCGCAACGAGTAGCGCCGCGGCGATGGCAAGCGTGACCGTACGATGGACGGCCGGCCGGTGCGGTGCTGCGAATTCAAGCGTGGGCCCATCGGGGTGCGCGGCCGGCGGGTCGGTGAGCGCGGCCCCGGCGTCCTGCCCGGGCGCCGGCCGATCAGCCTGCCCCCGCTCACCGTCACACCGCATCTCCATTCCATCGCTCCCGCATCGAGGCACGTGGCTGCACCCCTGTCCCGCGGTGCCCGCGGAAGGAACCGGCGCAACACACATACGTCGGGTGTTCGCCCTAGCGCGTTTCACTGACGGGAGATAGCGCTGGGTCGGGCGGTCGGCGGACGTCGGGGTTCTCCCGCGCGGCACAAACGGGCACGACACCCGGACTTGCGACATCCTGTATCGGACGCGGCCGATGTGCGAACCGGCGACGCCGCCGGACGGTCCGCAGATGCGTGCGCGGGTCCGTCGCGCCGTGTGCCGCGCGCGGCTACGGCAGGTTGTGGGCGAGCTGCTGGGCGAATGATTCGATGAGCAGCGGGTTGAGCGCGTTGAAGAATCCCTCGATCGCGGCGTGCTGCGCGATGGCGACGCACGGCCCGATCGGCAGGGTGGCGGCCAGCATGGCGGCGACAAGCAGCGTGGTTCGCAGGGCGCGGCGCATGGATGACTCCACGAGGCGCCTGCATTATAGCGGCCGGCCGACCGCCGCCCCGCTCACCGGCGCGGCGGGAAGCCATCGTGGCCATTGCGTCGGCGCTGGCGGCGCATAGACTGGAGATGGCACGCGCGGCCGCGCACCCCGGGGTTCCAGCGCGGCGCGCGTTCCGCCGGGCCCATAGCTCAGTTGGTCAGAGCGGCGGACTCATAATCCGTTGGTCGCAGGTTCGAGTCCTGCTGGGCCCATGAGATATCGTTATCCTGAATAGCGTTGAGCGGACCACCAGCGACCTTCCCCCTGTTTTCCAGAGGATTCTCGTCCGCCAGCTCGGGCGCCGTCCGAGGCTGTCCAACGCGATCCGCCGTTGTCTGCTGCGCATTCTGCTGCGCGTCCAGCTCCGCCGGCTGAGCCACTCCGCCTGCTGGGGCGGGTTCAGGCGCCCCAGCCGGTGCTTGGTGATGACGTACGCGCCGACTGCGGGCGCCGCGCCGAAGTGCTTCAGAAGCAGCTCCAGTCGTCGCCGGCTGCCATGAGCCCGGATCAGGATTCCATTTGCGCGCAGGCGCGCGGCGCGGCCGTCGCGTTGCGAGCCCCCAGGCGGCCCAGTATAGTCGCGCGCCGAAGCGCGGCGTCATCAATGCAATTTCCAGCGAGGCTGCCTCCGCGTGGAGACACAACCGATCGGAGCGTCCACCGCCGAACTGGTCGCGGCGCCTTCCGGCGCCGGGATTCGCGTTCCCACGCTGATGCGCGCCGCGCTCTCCGTCGCCCTGCTGGCGCTGCTGGTCTGGATGGTGAACTGGCGGGAGCTTGGGGCGGCGCTGCGCCGGGTGCCGGCGGCGATGATTCTGGCGGGCGTCGTGCTCATGCTCGTCGCCCAGGGCCTGTGCGCCCTGCGCTTCCAGTTGCTGCTGCGCTCCCAACTGATCCACATTCGTTACGGCTACAGCCTGAAGCTGACTCTTGGCGGCGCATTCGCCAGCAACTTCCTGCCCAGCACGGTCGGCGGTGATGCACTGAAGCTCCTCGCGATGCGGTGGCGCGGCTACCGCGTTCCCGCCGTGCTCGCCACGATTCTGCTCGATCGCGTCTCGAACCTGGCCACCGTGGCGGGACTGCTCGTCACGCTGTGGTGGGCCCCCACCCTGTTGCCGGCGGGAGTCGCCGCGTGGATCCGGGGCGGGGCCGCGGCCCTGGTGGGCGGGGGCGGGCTGTTGCTGGTCATCGCCTTCCTGGCGCGCCGCCGCAGCATGGGGGCACGGCGCAGTTACGGCAGCGCCGTTGCGGTGGAAACGAGCATGGGTCGGCCGACCCGCTGGCAGCGCGTCCGGCGCAGGACGCGGATGATCGTGACGCGCTGGTGGCGTCAGCCGGAGACGCTGCTTGCCGCGGTGGCGTTGAGTCTCGTGCTGAACTTGTGTGTCCAGGTAAGCCTGTGGCTGGTGGCGGTTCAGCTCGGGCTTGACGTCAGCCTGCTCGAAATGGTGGCGCTGACGTGCCTCGTCCTGATCCTGTCGCTGCTGCCGGTGTCGATCAACGCGCTGGGGCTGCAAGAGGCCAGCCTGAGCTACTTGCTCGTGCAGTGCGGGGCGGCGCTGGAACAAGCCGTGGTCGTGGCGGTACTGGCGCGCTGCTTTCAGTTGGCCGCCGTGGTCCCGGGCGCCGTGTGCCTGGTCCTGCTGCGGCGCGAGGATCCGCGGTGATCGCGGGACTGCGTCGTACCTGGTCCCGCCTGCACGATGAAGCCGCCGCCTCCCCGCAGTCTTACCCTTTCCTGGCCCTGCAGAATCTCTCGCACCTGCGAGACATGCAGCCGCTGGTGGCACGGCATGTGCGGGGCGACCTGCTGGACGTCGGTGCCGGACGGCTGTACGCACGGGCCCTGCTCACGCCGCACTGTCGGCGGTATGTCAGTTGCGACCAGGAGCGCACGCATCCGGACCTGGACGTGACGTGCGACATCACCGTCCGTATCCCGTTCGAAGACGGGAGCTTCGACAGCCTGTATTGCTGCTCGGTGCTGGAACACACGCAGGATCCGGCCCGCGCGCTTGCGGAAATGCGCCGCGTGCTTCGCACCGGCGGCAGCGCCATCGTCTCCGTGCCATTCGTGTTCTACGTCCATGGCGCGCCGCATGATTACTTCCGGTTCACGCGCTACGGCGTGGAACTGCTGGCCCGCGGCGCCGGGTTCGAGATCGTCGAGCTCATCACGCACGGCGGGTTGTTTCATACCGTTCTCAACATTGGCTCGATCCTCACGACCATCGGCTGCGCAGCCGTGAAGTGGAACCGGCTGGTCGCGCCCGCCACGCGCGCCTGGACAGCCGCCGCCCGCGGGCTCGATCGCCTGCTGGACCCGCACGCCGTATTCGCCAACGCTGTCATCGCTGTCCTGCGCAGGCCGGCATGATCCTGCACGCGACAGCGGGTGAAGCCGTGCTGATCGGCGCGAGTTTCGCAGCGCTGCTCGCCACGGTGCTGCACTGCATGCCGGGCCGCCGTCGCGCCGCAGGGGCCGTGGCGCTGCTGTCGCTGCCGGCACTGTACCTGGCGGCGGAGCGGGGCAGTCAATTCACCACGGCTGACGAACACCGGATCCTGAGTGAGACCCTGAATTGGGCGCGAGGTTCCGACGCACGCGAGTGGAATCTCGGCGCCTTTCGCACCAGTACGGCGATTTTGACACCCGTCGCCCAGATCATCCGGACCTGGCCGGCCCACTGGCAGCCGGAAGAGCGACTGGCGTTGCTGAAGAACCTCCACTGGATGTGCGGCTTCGCGGCGTTCCTTGGGCTGCTGATGGCCATCCATTCGGCGTTTCAATTGCGGCATGGCCTGGCCAGTTGGTTGGTTTGCGTATATGGGTTGCTGCTTTTTCCGGTCCACTTGATGGCGCTCAAGATCGTCAATTACGACGAGCTGGCGCTGCAGCTTTCGGTCCTCAGCCTGTTCCTGTTGATCATTGCCTGGCGCGATGATCGCGCGGGGTACGGCCTGCTCGCAGTCGCGCTTGCATATTTCGGCGCGCAGGAAAAGCTCAGTGCCAGTCCGTTCCTGCTGTTGGCGATGAGCGTCTCGACATGCCTTGCCTGGCGCCGCCGCCGGTGGCTGCAGGGGGCGGTCGCGCCCTTGCTGGTCTGCGGTGCCGCGGGCACCCTGACAACGCTCGTCGCCCTGGCTACCCGCTCCTTCGACAGCAGCGGCTTTCGCGCCGCATGGCTCGATAGTATCGACCCGCTGATCTCCTGGGTCTGGGTCCTGCATCGCTTCCTCCTCGGACAGCGCGACGTCATGGCGTACCGGTGGATTGACCTAGTCATCACGGAGGCCGTCGTACTCGGTGCCGCCGGGCTGCTGCGGGCGCTACCGTCTGCCCGACGGGCGGCGGCCATTGGCGGCAAGGCGCGCTTCCGTGCCGCGGCGCTTCTTGCCCTGCTGCTCATCATGCTTTCCGTCGGGATGTACGGGACGTTCGCCGTGGTGGGGTATTGGCATCCCTATTTTCCGCTGCAGCCGGGTCAATACGACCCGGGAGGCGAAATTAACCGCGTCACGCTGCACTTTGCCGCGGACAGCGGCTGGGGGCACCTGCTGCGCGCGGGTGCGTTTCACTGCGCCGTATTCTACAACGTGCTGCCGACGGCCCTGCTGGGGCTGGCGTTCTGGGTGTTGGGGTGGCGGCTGCGTACGGCAGACGCCGCCGGTTTCGGGCGAGCTGACGTCCTGTTGTTGGCGGCGCTGCTGGTTCCGCTTGCGTACGCCGTAATCCGGATGCCCTTTGGTCACCGCTACATGAACTTCGCCCTCCTGGTGTGGGCCGCGGTGGTCATCGCGAGCTGGCTCCGCATCGTCGACGATCGGACGACTCGCTGGAAAAACACGGTGGGCCTGTTGTTTAGCGCAGCGATAACGCTGGAAGTTCTTCCCTTCGCGCCCGCGTACTTCGCCTTCCGCGCCATCTGGTCGCCGCACGCCTACCCGGACGCGCTGGTACCCGAGGTGGGTCGCCTCAACCCGACGTGGCTCGGCTGGGGCGAGGAGACGATGCTTGGCGGAGAGCTGCTGAGCCGCTGGGTGCGCGAGGGGCGGGTCCCGGCGGCGCCGCCGCCGACGCTGTATGTCGCCTACTATGCCGCGTGGCTGAATCCGTCGTCAAACGTCATGGTGAAGCCGCTTGGCAAGAACATCCGCGCAATCCGCTACGAGGCGGACGAGTATTTCCTGGTGAACCGTTCGGCCTACGTTCAGAATGCCCGCACGTTCCCGCGCGACGTACAGCCGGAAGCGGTTATCGATTTCCGCGGATACGTGCAGGCATGGATCTTCCGCGGCGACCGGCTCAAGGCGGCCGGTTTTCAGTTCTGAGTCGGAGCCGAGGCCGGTGTCCGCGTCGGAACGCGAACGGTGAGCGACGTCACCCGCAGTTCCCCGCGCGCCACGACGAGTGCCGGTCGCGCCAGGCAGTCGGACTCGCCCGGGTACGCGGCGATCGCGTTGCGGCCGTCGGACAGCGGAATCGACAGGATCTGCGCCGGCGCGCTGGAAGGCGATTCGAAGGTGAGTGCCAGTTCGGCCGCTGTGTCAGCGGCCAGTGCGCACTCGATCTCGAAGATGTAGCGGCCCAGGGCGCGCAGTGCGAGCGGCGGGCCCGCGCGAACCAGGCGGGCCGGCGCGTTCGTGGCGCGCAGCGCGAAACCCGGGTCGGCGGGCTCGCACGCGCCATCGGCGAGCTGCCAGCCTGTGCGGGCATCGCCCAGGTCCAGCCACGCTCCGCCGCCGGATGCCACGTCGGGGTGCCTGGCCCAGAGCTGCAGGATCCCGAAGCTGCGCAGCCAGAAATAGTGCTCTCGGAAATAGCGGACGATCGGGTCCGCGTCGGGCGGCTCCTCCGGCACCAGGAGCGGGTAGCGCGGCACCTTCGGTCGCTGCGGGACGCTGCGGATGAAATACTCGGGGATCCGCTGGTTCCAGAGCATGTAGTCCAGCATGCGCTGCCGCTCGGCGACGGGGAACTTCCGCCGCAGGGGTGACCAGACGCGCGGCAACGCGGGCCGCGCCCGGGCCAGGAAGTACAGGATCGGCTGGTCGTCTTCCTCGTGCAGGAAGCCGCCCTCGGGCAGCCGCGGTGCGAGGTACGCGAGCAGGTCCTCGTAGCCCTGGACGCGCGTGGCAGTCGAGCGGATCGGCCGCAGCGACGGGTGCGCGGCGGTCGCGTTCAGTTGATCGAGCGGCCAGTCGTGCCGCACGCGATAGTAGACCTCCCGCAGATGCAGTGTCCCCAGCCAAAGCAGAACGACTGCCAGGGCCCCCAGTTGCCAGCCCACCGGGTAGCGGGGTCGCGCCGCCGCAGCAGGGCCGGAGGTCACGGCCGGCCCCGTGCTCACGGCAAGGCGTGCCAGCGCGGCGACGACGGGCGGCCACAGCAGCGGGACGGCCAGCATGGCGTTCAGGATCCG
>CAZVRR010000120.1:0-1777 GCA_964629745.1 uncultured Planctomycetales bacterium
TACCCGCGCGACGGCAACAAGATCGCGGCCTACCTGGATGTGCCGCAGCGCCCGGCGGGCTTCGCCCCGCGCGGCGTGGCCTGCGGGTCCGCGCAGGAGGCGTTCAAGGTCGCCCTGAAGAACGCCGGCCTGCGCGACGGCATGACCATCAGCTCCCACCACCACTTCCGCAACGGCGACAAGATCGCCGTTCCGCTGCTCCAGGCGGCGGCGGAGCTGGGCGTGAAGAACCTGCGCTGGTTTCCCTCGGCCTGCTTCCCGTGCCACGCGCCGCTCGTCCCGCTGCTCGAGTCCGGCGTGATCCACCACATCGAGGGCAGCATGAACGGCCCGCTCGGCGACTACGCCAGCACCGGCAAGATGCGCGGCATGGGTGTGCTGCGCAGTCACGGCGGGCGCTGGCAGGCGGTGCAGGACGGCGAGGTGCACATCGACATCGCGGTCCTGGCCTGCCCGACGGCCGACCCGTTCGGCAATGCGAACGGCGTGAATGGCCCGTCGGCCTGCGGCGGGCTGGGATTCGGGCTGGTCGACAGCCTGTACGCCGACCACGTGATCGCCGTCACCGACAACCTCGTGCCGTTCCCCTGTGTGCCGTGGCAGATCCAGGGCAACCACGTAGACCAGGTCGTGGTACTCGACGTGATCGGCGACCCCGCCAAGATCGTGTCCGGCACGACCGAGCTGACGAAAAGCCCGGACCGGCTGATGATCGCCGAGATGGCGGCGCAGTTCGTCGTCGATGCGGGCCTGCTGCGCGACGGGTTTTCCATGCAGGCCGGCGCCGGCGGCACGAGCCTGGCGTTCGCGATCTACCTGCGCGAGCACATGAAGGCCCGCAACGTCAAGGCCCGCTTCATTCGCGGCGGCAGCACGAAGTACCTGGTCGGCATGCTCGAGGAGGGCCTCACCGACTACATCCTCGACGGCCAGACCTTCGACCTGCATGGCGTGCGAAGCATGCGCGACAACCCGCGCCATGTGATGACCAGCCCGTTCACTTCGTACAACTGGCATGGCAAGGGCCACTTCGCCACGTTCGTCGACATCTGCGTGCTCGGCGCGACGGAGGTCGACGTGAACTTCAACGCCAACGTGGTGACGCACTCGGACGGCCGGCTGCTGCACGGCATCGGCGGCTGGCAGAACTGCCTCGCCAGCCCGTGCGTGATCCTGCCGATCCCGTCGGTGCGCGACCGGATCCCCGTGATCCTCGACAACGTCACGACGCTGGTGGGCCCCGGCGAGTTGATCGACGTGATCGTGACGGAACGCGGCATCGCGGTGAATCAGCGGCGCGAGGACCTGCTCAATGCCCTGCGCGACAATGGCTCGAAGCTACCCATCCGCAAGATCGGCGAACTGAAGGCCGAGGTCGACCGCATCTGCGGCGGCCCGCCGGCTCCGCCGAAGACGAAGGAAAAGGTCATCGCCGCGATCAAGTGGGTGGACGGCACGGTGATCGACTGCGTGCGCGAGGTCGAGATCACCGGCCCGGCCGCCGGCGGCGGAGGGGAGTAGGCGCGGTCAGCAGTTTTCGCCCGCCGAGAGCTCGAGGCGCCACGGGTGCGCCCGAAGACCAGCCGCTCGCGCGGCCGGCTCCGTTGGGGGCCACCCCGACCTGCGCGACCCGGCTCCCATCGTCCCCCACGCAGCGGCTCCCATCAGAGCCCCCAGGCGCCAGCCGGGGGTCGGCGATAAGCGAATCAACCCAGCCCACAGTCCGTTCCAGCCGCTCGCGCGGCCGGCTCTGTTGGGAGCCACCTTGACCACCATC
>CAZVRR010000120.1:1877-10979 GCA_964629745.1 uncultured Planctomycetales bacterium
CCCGCGCAACCCGGCCCTCTCGGAACTCCACGTGACGGCTCCCATCAGAGCCCCCAGGCGCCAGCCGGGGGTCAGCGATGCGCGGATCGGCCCGGCCCGCAATCCGTTCCAGCCGCTCGCGCGGCCGGCTCTGTTGGGAGCCACCTTGACCACCATCGATCCCCGCGCAACCCGGCCCTCTCGGAACTCCACGTGACGGCTCCCATCAGAGCCCCCGGCGCGAGCCAAGCGGCACGTGATGGATCAACGCACGTAACGGACCGGGGCATGTGTCGGATCAGCGCGCGGAACGGATCAGCGCACTCCGGCGGCTGGCTTGGACGCGGGATAACAACACGCCCGTGCGCGGGGCGACGTTCGCTCCGCACACGGGCATGCAAGTTCGAGCAGCAGGGACGAGCTTATGGCTGCGTTGTCGGCGCGGTTGCTGGCGCCGCCGACTCGTCGGATTCGGCCGGCACCGTCGTCGCGGGCGGCGGCGGCTCGCGGTAATTCGTGATCGACTTCGTCTGCAGCACCTTGCCGTCAAACGTGGTCTGTGAGCAAGTCGACTGGTAGAAGTTCAGTTCGCGCGCCACGCGGCCCGCCTTGCCCGCCGCACCGAGCAGCGCTTTCACCAGCGGCTCCTGCGCGATCTGCGGTGCAAAGGTCCCGATCAGCTGCACCATTGAAAGAGCCTGTCCCAGCTCCTCGCCGAACCGGGTCAGGTCCGTGAAGCTCAGCGCGATTACGTTCTCGCCGACGGATAGGCCTTCCTTGAGGAACCGCTCGTTCTTCGCGAAGTTCGGCTGCTCACCCGCGGCCGTCGCGAGGGCGGTCTGGATGACCTTCGGGCTGGCCGCGATGAAGAGCTGCCCGGCATGGACGCCGATCGTCGGTTGCCCGAGGCCGGCCGCCATGACGAAAATCGGATGCACCACCGTCTTGAAGCCCTCGGTGCCGGGGATTTCCGCGTCGCGCAGCGCGCCTCCGCCGTTGGCGGCCAGCAGCGGCTCCACCTGTGCATACAGGCGGGTCAGGACGTCGCGGGCTTTCGCCTCATCCGACACGCTGATCGCCAGCAGCCAGGGACCGGGCTGGTACGCGGAGCGCGCCGGCATGCTGAAGGTCGTCACGGCGCCGCCGACCCAGCCCAGCACGTCTTCTTCGAGGCTGAACGGCATCTGCAGCTTGGTCTGTTCCCACTGGGCGATCAGATTCTCGCCGTCCGGTACGTCTTCGCGGATGAACTTCAGCACCTGGTCGTACAGCGCCCGCAGGCTGACGCCGGTCCAGACACTGAAACCCAGCGCCTCCTGCGGCACGTACTTCAGCGGCTGATCGAATGGCGGGTTGGAGAACACCACCGGGTACAGGGCGCGGCCTTTCGCATCGTCCCGCAATACCGCGATCCCTTCCTCCGTGGCCCGCTGGCCCTCGGTCGTGTGCACGGACGCCGCATAATCCAGGATGTCGAGCGCGTCGATGAGCCGACCCGGCAGCGCCTTGATCTTCGGGTCCAGCGTCGTACCGGCGCTTTCGCTCATGCCGAACATGGTGTCCGCGTAGGCGCGGAGCTGGCCCGCGAAGCGGGTCGCGTCAAAGAACACGAGCCCATCTGCCGGGGGCGGCAGCCGTTTGAAGGCCGCCTGGAAGCGCTCGCCGCCGGCCAGGGTCGGGCCGCTGTGCTCACGCAGCAGTGTCAGGGTCTGCTCGGGCATGGTCTGCCCCAGCCCGATCAGCAGAATGTCCTGGTGGCGGGCGAGCATGACGGCGAACGGAATCTCGGGCTGCGCGAACGAGATCGTGTGGACGACCGAGTCACCCTCGCCCTGGGTGGCGAGCACGAGCATCCCGGGCCCGGCGATTTCGACCAGGCGCTTCGCGATGCCCTCGAGCCCCTGGAAGTTGGACGCGGCCTTCGCCGTGCTGGACTGGCCCAGGAAGACCAGTTCCGGCGCGGGGAAGTTCATCTTCATGGCGAAGGCCATCTCGCGCTCGAACAGGGCGGACCACTCGACCGCCATCAGCAGGTCGCTGAACTGCTGCCACTGCAACTCGAATGCATCGACGTCCGCACCGGGTTGCTGGGTCAGGAGACCCTTGAACAGCGTGCGCAGGTCCCTCTCGAAGTGCTGTGCCTCCACGACCTTCCAGACGCGCTCGTACTGTGCGTCGATGAAATCGCGTCCGGCGTGATCGCGCGCGTGCACCGCCAGGAACGCATCGCCCGGAATGCAGCGGGCCAGCGTGAAGTCGTCAAGCCCCGCGGCCTGCACCGGCGTGGACAAGCCCACGGCCAGCCAGCCCAGCATCAATGCAATGCACCACCGACTCGCCAGAAGTCTCATAACGTGCCTCTCCTTGCTGCCGATCCCCGGCCAGCGGCCCGATTGGGAGCCGCGCAACAGCCCTGCCGGCGGTGAATCTTATATCCGCCGCGCCGGACGCGCGAAAGGCGCTACCACGAAATGTACGCTTGCACAATTTTCAACAGCGCCGCGGCCGACGAACGCTGCTGCGCGCGGCGGAGTCGGCCCGCGATTCGTCGCTCCAACACCCGAGACGGCTGGCCGCCACACGCGAGCCGCTGCGCGCGACCGAGCGCACCGCTGCGTGGCGGGACGTTGACCGACAAATATTGACAGATTTTGATTCCATCGACACACGGGGGTCGGTATACTGCGGGCGTAAGGCTCGGCGGACGCGGGATGGGCACATCGTGTTCCGGGCCGCACGCCGGCATTACATGCGCTGGAGGTAAGTTCACATGCCGTGCGGGCGTGTTCGTGCGCTGGCGGACACTCTCGAATGTGACGCATTCCCCTGCGGGCGGCGTCGCACTTCGCGTCTCATCGCACGTACTTCCATCAGATGCGCATCAGAATATGACGCGGTGTGCGCCGCGCCGACCGAATCGAAGTCCGGTCCAGCGTGCCGCCGTGATGATGGCTTTCGTCTCCCCTCCGCGGATTGGTCCCCCCGGCGTGGCGCTGTTAGTAGTTGGCGTTCACGCCGGGGGCGTGACCCTCTGTCACGCGCCGCGGCGTGGTGTTCGTCGTACTTCTTTTTCGTAGTGAGGTGTGTGCAGCGGATTGCGTGACCGCTCATCATGACGTCCTCCTTTAACTTCCGACACCGCTAACTTCACGCTGGCTCCCCGTGGGCGTTCAGGCTGTACTCCACGGGGGGCGTTTTTTGTTAAAGGGTGCCACAGGGGGCGTTCTTGTTAAAGGGTGTCACGATCTGGCTTCGCCTTCGGCACGAAGGCGAAGCCAGGCCGTGCCACTCTCCATCAAGTCCACTTCCCCTTTCGGGCGAAGCAAGGCCGTGCCACGCACCCCGGCCCCCGGCCGGGCCAAGTGAGCCGTGCCTCCGGGCAGGCACGTCTGGCAGCCAAAATCCCTTCAAATCTTTTTCGGCGAAGGACCGGAGAGGAGGTAGACTAGGCGCCGAGTCGTGACCGGGTGGCTGCTGGGGCCGCCCGGCCGACGCAGCGTGTTCACTCCAAGGGGACCGAGCATGAGAGACTGGGTTCCGACCTGCCGGTCGCATGTCCGCCTGGCACTCGCAGTCGCCGGCACGCTCGTGCTGGCCGCCGGCGCCGTCGCCGGCTCCAACAACTACCTGATTGTGTCCGCCCCGGAGTACGCAGGCAGCGCGCCGCTCGACCAGTTCATCGCGCATCGCACGGCGCGCGGCTTTCACGTGCTGCCCGTCTACGTGCCGCCCGCCGGCACGTCGCGCGAGGCCATCAAGGCTTACATCCAGGGGCTGTGGGGCACGCCCGACGCCCCCGAGTACCTCCTGCTCATCGGCGACACCGACGGCGCCACCTCGGGGCAGGCGACCATCCCGCACTGGACCGGCGGCGGCTCACGGACCGCACCGACCGACCTGCCCTACGCCTGCATGGACTCGGAGCCCATCAGCTGGTACCCCGACATGTACTACGGCCGCTTCTCCGTGCGTGACGTGCCCACCCTCCAGGCGGTGGTGAACAAGACGATCGCCGTCGAGACCGGCGGCTACTCGGATCCGAACTACATCCGCCGGGTGGCCATGCTGGCCACGGAAGACCCGACCGCGATGGCCGATGCGTTGCATGACGAGATGATCGCCACGTACATGGAGCCGGCGGGCTTCACCGCGACGCGCGTGTATGCCGACGCCGGCGGCGGCACGGGCGACATCAGCGCCGCCGTCAATGACGGCGTGCTGTTTACGGTCTACTTCGGGCACAGCACGTCGGGCGGCTGGTGGTCTCCGTCTTTCACCCAGTCGAACGTGCAGGCGCTAACCAATGACGGCCTGTATGGGCTGGCGATGGGCTGGTCCTGCAACTCTGCCAGCTATCCGACCACCGAGTGCTTCGGCGAGACCTGGCTGCGGGTCGCGGACCGCGGAGCGGCGGCGTACCTCTCCGCCTCCACCCTCGTGTGGTGGGGCACGACCGATGCCTGGGAATCCTCGCGCCGCATGGAGCGCTACTTCTTCCAGAGCGTGTTCGAGGACAACATCTGGCTGGTCTCGCCGGCCTGGCAGGCCGCGCTGGCGCGGATCTACGCCGACCCCGATTTCGGCCCGACGCACGACCATACCCGCAACATCTTCGAGGAATTCGTGCTGCTGGGCGACCCGGCGCTTCGCCTGCCCTTCCGCGCGCTCGATTTCGAACTCGCAGAGCCCGTGCCGGAGTTCATTCCCCCTGGCGCGCCGACGCCACTCACCGTTCGGATCCGATCTGCTGCGGAGCTCTATCAGCCCGACTCCGGGCTGCTGCACTATCGCATGTCGCTCGGCGACTACGAGAGCCTGGCATTGACGCCGCTCGGCGATGACCTGTTCGCGGCCGTATTGCCCCCGGCCGACTGCGGTACGACGCCGTGCTTCTACTTCAGTGCCCAGGGCGACCAGGGCACGACGATCATGTTCCCGGAACACGCACCGGGCGAACACTTCTCATGCAACGTGGCCGTGGTCACCACGCTGTTCGCCGACGATTTCGAGAGCGAGCAGGGCTGGACGGTGCAAAGCATAGATCTGACGGACGGCGCGTGGGAACGCGGCGTACCGGTCGACGACGGCGAGCAGGGTGATCCAACCATTGACTTCGACGGCTCCGGCCGCTGCTTCCTGACCGGAAACGAGCTGGGCAATTCGGACGTGGATGGCGGCCCGACGATCCTGACGTCGCCGGCGCTCGACCTGACCGGCTGGACAAACCCCTACGTGCGGCTGGGCCTCTGGTTCCACTGCGACGATCCCGTCCCACCCGCCCAGGACTTCCTCGACATCGAGATCTCGGCCGACGACGGCGCGACGTGGGTCCCCGCGCAGCACCTGGCCACGCTGGACGGCTGGAGCGTGCGTGACATCCGCGTGCTCAGCCACGTCGAACTCAGCGCCCAGTGCCGCGTCCGACTCGTTGTGGCCGACAACCCGAACGACTCGCTCACCGAGGCCGGGCTCGACGCCGTGTGGGTGCACGAGCGCTTCTGCGGCGAGCAGATCGAGCGCGGGGACGTGAACTGCGACGGTGTCGTCAACGCCTTCGACATTGACGTGTTCGTCTTCGTGCTCTCGTTCGGCGGCGGACCGCCGCCGCAGATGTGGGAATATTGCGGCGGCGACTTCGAGGCGTCGCGCCTGCGCGCGGATGCCAATGGCGACGGAGCGCTGGATGCGTTTGATATCGATGCGTTCGTGGAACTGTTGACGGGCGCGCTGTAAGCGGGGAATTCGCCGCGCGGCACCGGGCCCCACCTCGCGGGCGGGGCCCGGTCCGCGGCGTTCAGCGCGCGTCAATCCGCATCGAGCGGGGCGGACAGCACGCGGTCAATCCGGCTCTTGCACTGCAGCAGGTGCGCGCGGGAAGCGAAGTCGAGCTTCGTTTTCTTCAGCGTCTCGTCGATGCGGTCGCTGAGCTCCTGCACGGTCAGCGACACCATTGCATGCAGATCCTGTGACATCGCGGCGCCCGGCCGGGCCGCCGCAATGCTCAGCAGGATGAACAGGTGATCGCGCTGCAGGTTCCGGCGGATCGAGCTGGTGAAGGGCTCCGTATCGGTAAACGGCCCCTTCGTCGGCCGGCTCAGGTCGGACCAGACCTCGTCACGCAGGCTCGTCAGCAGTTCGGCCGCCGTGAACTTCTCGCCGGAGGTCGACTTGAGCTCGGCGTCGTAGACGCGCTGCAACACCGGCGGCGCCAGCAGGTCGAGCAGCGTCGAGACCTGCATCACGCGGATGCGCTCGTGGACGGGGTAGTCCAGGCGCTGCGGCGCGTTGATGCCCCAGTGGGACCAGCGCGTCGGGGCCAGGTAGTTGAGCAGCTCCGCGTTGCTGAGGAAGAACTGGTCACTGAAGATGGTCTCGCCCAGGAACTTCAGGGCGGCGCGCTGCTGGACCGGATCCACGAGGACGAACGGCGGCCGGGCATCCGGGTCGCCCTGCTGGTCGCGGTTGAAGTACTGGCCGCCCACGACGCGGGTCACGTAGCTCATGTTGCGGAAGCGCTCGTACCAGACCACGTCGTAGGCGCGGGTCAGGTGATACAGCGGGTCGCCTTCCTGCACCGCCCACTCGCGGATATTGCCGAGCAGCTTCTCGGTGAGGGCCATGCGGGCCCGGGCGTATTCGATCGGATCGCGCGACAGGTCGTAACGATTGACCAGCGGATCGGGCGAGTAGATCCAGGCCGTGTCCTCGTCCGTCGCGTAGTGCAGCCCGGCCTCGGCGCCGCGGCGCGCGATCTCCTTCAGGGTCTCGGCTTCACCCTTGCCCTCCGGAGCCGCGTAGCCGTACGAGATCGCCCAGTCGTCATACGGGCCGATGGTGGGCGTGACGAAATGGCGGACCTTCTCGAGATCGTCGTCGGCGAAGAACAGCAGCGGCGTGTAATCCATCACGGACGCGCAGGTCGGCTCGTCCGTCTCGTTGCGCCGGCGGACGATTTCGTCCAGGCTCAGCCAGCTCGAGGCCTTGAAGTTGTGACGCAGGCCGAGCGTGTGGCCGACCTCGTGCGTGACGATCTCGCGGACCGCTTCGCCGATCAGCCGCTCGGGGATCTTCTTGGTTGCGCCGGTCGCGTACAGGAAGTTCTGCCCCAGCGCGAGCTGGTGCTGCATGCCGCGCGCGTAGCTGCACGCGCAGAAACCCTGCTCGTGCAGGTGATCCTGCACGGCGTCCCACAGCCGCTCGTCCTCGTCGACTTCGCGTGGCAGGCCGGCGGTGGCATCCTGGAAGAGCGTGGCCAGCTGCGGGTTCTGCTCCAGCCAGCCCTCGAACTCGGGCCCCTTGAACTGGGCCATGGCGCCGGGCGCGTACAGGTCGAAGTTGTAGACCCAGGCCCGCACGAACGAATCGTCAAAGAGAATGTCGGCGTCCAGGATCTGCCCGGTGCGCGGATCCACGCGCGACGGCCCCATCGCGAACGCCCGTCCCGTCACGCCCCAGCGGATGAAGTTGTAGCGCGCATCCTCGGGGTCGTAGTCGGCGTACTCGTTGTCGTCCGTCTGCTGCTGGACGAGGATGGCATTCGAGAAGCCGATCTTCTCGAAGGCCTTGTTCCAGTCGGCGATGCCCTCGCGCACCCAGCGCCGCCACTGCACCGGCACCGTCTTCTCGATGATGAAAACGATCGGTTCCTTGGGCGGGCTCAGCTCGAGGGACGGGTCCTGCTTCTCCAGCCTCCAGCGGTGGATGAAGCGATCATACGTCTCACGTTCGGAGTGCTTCTTGGTCCAGTCGAGCTTGGCGGTCAGGAAGTAGCCGACGCGCGGATCGGCCGGCCGCGGCGCGTAGGCGCCGAGCTTGGGCAGCCGGCGGAAGCCGTACGACACGCCGACCTTGCGCCCGCCGCTGCGCTCCGCCAGGGCCAGGTCGACGTCGATCAGCACGTTGTCGGGGAACGTCTTGACCGTCTCCCAGGTCGACAACTCGGACTGGACGCGGCCCCCGAGGGCCCCCACGCCGGCCAGGTCGCTCTTGAGCAGCGGCTCGAGATCGATCACCACGTCGCCTTGCTGCGTCATGCCGGCGATGGGCACAGCCGCCATGAACGTATCGTTGTAGGTGCGGCTGACGGCCTCATCGATGGGCTGACCCTGCTTGCGCACGTAGCGCACGTCCGGGGTTACCAGCTTGAGCTGCTTGCCGGAGACCTCCCAGCGCACCAGGGCCGTGGTCCACATCCAGCCGGCCATCGGTCCGCGCGAGAGGCTGATCGCCAGCAGGAGATCCTCGCCCAGCAGGTTGGCCGGGATCTTCGCCATCAACTTCTCCGGGTCGCGCTTCTTGTCGGAGGGGTTGAACCGGTAAATCGTGAACAGGCCCTCGCGGGCTTCCATGTCCTTCGTCACTTCCTTGGCATCGGGGAAGCGCGACTTGTCGTCCTTGCCGCCTTCGCCCTCGGCCGCCTTCTGCAGCGCCGCGGCGGCCGCCGCCGGCACCTGGCTCTCGAGGCCGCTTTGGCCAGGAACGGGCTGATCCGCCTGTGACGGGACATAGGAGACCAGCAGGAGGACCGCCAGCCCGGCCAGGCCTGCCAGCCAATACGAGAAGCGTCTGTTCATTGCGTCGCTCCGGAACGGGGATGGAAGAACCACTCGAATGCTCAACCCCCACTCGCCGCCAAGAGTGTACCCGCACGCTCGGCTGATTGCGATATCGTCATGCTGGAGGGTCGACAGAATCCGACATGCACCGCCCCGCCCCGCGTCGGGGGGCGCCACGGTTTGCGTTTGCTCCCGCGCGGCGTGAGCGGTCGCAGGCCGTGCCACGTCGGGTGACCGAACTCGCAGCTCTCTACGCAACCGCCGGCTGCCACGA
This sequence comes from uncultured Planctomycetales bacterium, assembly GCA_964629745.1. Taxonomy (GTDB): domain Bacteria; phylum Planctomycetota; class Phycisphaerae; order UBA1845; family Fen-1342; genus JAAYXS01. Next base: position 10,686 of record CAZVRR010000120.1, read on the forward strand.
CTAACGGGGGCCAGGACCGAAGGGTGCCGCAACTGGAGGGTGCCACGGTCTGCAATCGCTCGCGTCGGCGACGCGAGCGATTCCAGGCCGTGCCACACCGGGCAAACGCTCAGCTCTCCGCCCACGCGCCGGCTGCCACGACTCCCCCGGTGTCAGGACTGCAGGGTGCCACGACCTGAGGTTACCACGACTCGAGGGCGCCACGATTCGAGGGTGCCAGACGATTCGAGCGTGCAAGGATCGAGGGTGCCACGACTCGAGGGTGCCACGACTCGAGGGTGCCACGACTCGAGG
>CAZVRR010000121.1:0-10820 GCA_964629745.1 uncultured Planctomycetales bacterium
GGCCCATCTCCGCCAGGCGTTCCGGGCGGCCGAGCAGGTCGCCGATCTTCTCAGCCAGGCCGGCTGCGTCGCCGGGTTCGACCAGCAGCCCATCCGATCCGTCCTCGACCACCGTGCGCACGCCGGGCAGGCTGCTGGCGATCACCGGCGTGGCGCAGGCCAACGACTCGACCAGCACGAGTCCGAAAGCCTCGCCCATCGTGATGGACGGCAGCACGGTCGCGTCCGCCAGGCGGTAGTGCTCGATAAGGTCGCTGTCGGGCACGCGGCCCGCGAAAGCGACCCGCCCGCCGATGCCCAGCGCGCTCGCCTGCGCCTGGTATGCGGGCCGCAGGTCGCCGTCACCCACGATCACGCCATGCACGCTGGATGGCAGGCGGCTCAACGCCTGCAGGAAGACGTCCACCCCCTTGAAATAGTGCGCCTGATCCAGCGCGGCGACCAGCAGTGCGACCTGATCTCCGTCGTGCAGTCCGTAGCGCTCTCGCAGGTGCTGCGGCGCGGGTCCCGGCCCGAACGCGGTCACGTCGACGCCGTTTGGCAGCTCGCCGATGATCTCCTCGCGGCCGGCCAGCATGGGCCGCACGTAGGAGGCCTGGCCGTAGTCCGCGGAGGTGAAGAGCAGCCGGCTCGCCGACCGCAAGGTCCAGCGCCCGAGCGTCTGCGTGAGCACGCGTGCGATGAGGCCGATCAGCCCGGACTGAAACACATCCTGGTGGTACGTGATCACCAGCGGCTTGCCGTAGAGGTTCGCCGCCAGCGCCGCGATCTCGCCGCCGTAAAACGGGTAGTGCAGGTGGATCACGTCGAAGCCGGCCAGGAGCGACAGGAGCTGTGGCAGCACCGGCGCATTGCCGACCCGCACCAACGGCCGCAGGCGCCGGACGTCGATGCCGTCCAGGCTCTCGTGCGCCGGAGCACCGTCGACCGCAGCGGTGAAAACGGTCACGGCGTGGCCGCGCCGCGCCAGCTCGCGCGCGTTGTAGTAGCAGACGTTGCCCGTGCCGCCCCGATAGGGCGGAAAGGTGGCCGTCACGTGCGCGATGCGCCAGGCGGCTGTGGCAGCCGTTACCATCGGGTCACCGCCAGGGTCAGCCCGCGGAACACCAGGAACAGCGGGTCGAACACGAAGTGCGCCAGGGTCGCGGCCGCGCCCGCGCCGGTCTGCTCGTAGGCCAGGTGGTGTGTGCTCTGGCGCAGCACGTCGCGGTCCGCCGCTCGGCGTTGGGCCTGCACCAGACGGCGTTGCGCCATGATGGCTGGCCAATGGCGCACCACGTAGCCGTAGGCCCGCAGCTTGTTGGTCCAGTGCGCCCGGTCGCCGAGCACCACGTAACCCCACGTGACGACCTCGCCCAGCAGCAAGGCCGGCGTCATGACGACCAGCGTCGGCCAGCGCAGCCCCTTCAACAGCATCAGGTAGCGGTTGCGCTCCTGATAGTAGGTCTTGTCCGGCCCGAAGCGCAGGACGTAGCGGTGGCGGACCACCGACTCCGGTGCGTATAGGCAGGTGTAGCCGGCCAGCCGGACCCGAAACGACAGGTCGGTGTCCTCCATATAAAGGAAGAAGCTGCCGTCGAAGCCGCCAAGCCGCTCGAACAGCTCCCGCCGCATCGCGAAGGCCGCGCCCGAAATCGCGCCCACTGCCGCGGCCTCAGTCAGCTCGGTCCTGGGCTTGCCCATCCCCCGGCACAAGTGCAGCCCGGTCAGGTGCAGGTCGCCGCCGCAGGTGTTGATGTGTTCCGGGTCCTCGCGCAGCAGGATCTTCGGGGTCGCCAGCCCGGCCTGCGGCGACGCATCCAGGGCCGCGATCAGCGCATCCAGCCAGCCCGGCTCCACCACGGTGTCGGGGTTCAGGAACGCCAGGAAGGTCCCCCGCGCCTGGGCTGCGGCCAGGTTGTTGCCCTCGCCGAATCCCACGTTGGCCGCGCTGCGGATCAGCCGCACTGCGGGGAACGCGGCCTCGACCAGGTCCGCGCTGCCGTCGCTCGACGCGTTATCGAGCACGATGATCTCATCGTCGGGGTGGCCGGCAGCCTGCAGCGACCGGAGGCAGAGAGCCAGGTCGTCGCGGCCGTTGTACGCGACGATGATGATGCTGGCGCGCGGAACGTTTGCCATGCCCTATTTGATCTCCCCGCGGCGAATGTCCAGCACGAGCCCCCGCACCGAGTGCAGGATGACGCCGGTGACGATGGCCAGCATGCCGATCATCGCCAGCAGCACGGTGATCATCGCATAGCCCACGGCCAGGTTCTTGGTGGCCTGATAGATGGTGACCACGTGGCCGCCCAACGCCAGGCCGAGCAGGGTGATGACCAGCCCCGGCGCGCCGAAGAAGAGCAGCGGCCGGTACTGCCCCACCATCCGCAGCAGCCCGTTCAGCACCAGCATGCCGTGAGACAGCACGGGGCGCTTCGGCTTGTCTGGATAATGGATGGTGATGGGCGCCTCGACCATGCGCAGCCCCTGGTCGCGCGCGATGAACTGCATCTCCGACTCCACCGAGAACCCGTTGGAGCGGAAGCGGATCGCCTCCACCGCGGCCGGCGAGAACGCGCGGAAGCCGCTCTGCGAGTCGGTCATCGACACGCCCGACGTCGTGCTGGTCATCAGGTTGAAGACCCGGTGGCCCCAGACGCGATGCGCCGGCGTCTCGCTGGCGTCCCCCAGGTAGCGCGACCCCACCACGATGTCGGCCTTACCCGCCAGCACCGGCGCAGCCACCAGCGGGATCTGGTCGCACACGTGCTGGCCGTCGCCGTCGATCATCACGACGGCCCTGGGCTCCAGCCGCCGCGCCAGGCCCAGCCCCGTGGTCAGCGCTGCGCCCTTGCCCTGGTTCTCAGAGTGTTTGGAGACCAACGCGCCCGCGGCGTGAGCGATCTCCGCGGTGGCGTCGCTCGACCCGTCGTCCACCACGATCACCCGGTCGGCGTACTGCCGCGCCTTCAGGACGACGCTGCCGATGAAGCGCTCTTCGTTGTGTGCGGGGATGATGATGACCAGCCCCGGTATTTTGGCCGCGGCCGCGTCATGCCCACTGTCGGCGCCGTTGCCGTTCGGCGGGATGGTAACCAGCTCTTGAGGAATGGATGCAGTGACCATGGGGTGTAACTCCGTGCTGACTCTCAGCCGGGCAGGCGTGCGCGGCGGCGCACGAGGCCGGCTGCGAGCGTGAAGCCGCCGGACAAACCGGCCAGCCAGTGCTTGACATAATATATAGGCAAAAAGACCTGGTGGCGGACGTCATAACGGCCGCGCATGTAGGCCGCGGGCGGGAAGATGTTCGCCCACAGATAGCGCAGCCGGCTGCGCCAGTCCGGCAGGCCGGCCAGGCTGACCCAACTGGATTCGATCCCCGACCACGGCGCTGCGGTGTACCAGCGGTGGAGCTTGCGCTCCTGCGCCGATGGGACCAGGCGAGCCAGCCGTTCCAGGACGGGGCCGGGGAGGGGCGCGCCCCAGGTCTCGGCGACGAGGGGCAAGACTTGCTGCAGCGGCAGCAGCAGGTCGCAATCCTGGGCCTTCTGCAGGAGATCCGCCCAGTCGATGGAGCGATGCGCAGCATCGCCGCGGTCATGGTGCAGCACTTCGGCCACATCATGGAGCCAGAGCAGCCGCGGCTCCTGGTTGGCGTGCTGGAGCGCAGGGTGGGCGCAGAGATGCAGGAGCTGCGCTTCGGGACCCAGGACCCGGGCTGGTGCGGCGCCCCCGGCCACGGGCCGGGACGTCTGCCAGAGCCAGTCGGGCGCGATGCGCTCCCGGTAGTGCGGCAGCCCGATCAGGCTCCAGTGCAGGTCGACGTCACTGGTGAGAGCGCCCTGCTTGTGGGCCGCGACCTCGCCGAAATACGTGAAAGGCGCATCGGTCGCGTAGCCGAGCGCCGCGAGTTGGCGCAGCGCGGCCGGTGCATCTGCCTCGTGCAGCAGCAGGTCGATGTCATTCATGGGCCGCAGCCCTGCGTCATCGTAGACCGTCCGCACCAGCGCGGCGCCCTTGAGCAGCATGACCTCCACTCCGGCGGCGTCCAGCGCGGCCAGGACCGCGTCCAGTTCACGCAGCAGGAGCAGGTTGCGCTGCATCGACCCCGCGTACAGGCCCCGCCAGATGGCCTCCAGCTCAGGTGGCAGGAGATCGCGGCCCTGCAGCGTGCCGTAGAGCAGCGGCGCCAGCAGCTCCTGCACCGCGCTGCGGTGGACCGCAGCCCAGTCGAAATCCGGGGCGTGGGCCAGGTCGCGCGCCGTTTCCAGCGCCTCGGCCTGCCGGCGGCCGGCCAGGCAAGCGATGAGGAACGCACGGATCGGGTCAGCGGCAATGCTATGAGCCGGATTCAGAATGGCATCCCTTTCGATGGTCGATCTTGAGAAAGAACGGAGGCGGTGCGACGCCGGGCAAAGCTCCGCCGTATCGCTGCCAACTGGCAGCAACGGGTGGACCAAGCTATGGACGCCGCTCCGGAGCATGTGCTACGACGATAGCAGCTATGTGAGGCGCACCGGCGCCGGGATGACCCGGCGCCATCTGCGTCATGCCGAACCAACAACGGACCTCATCTGATGCCTGTCACCCTCCGATAACTTCTAATCGGGAAAGCGGCTCAAACCTCTGGCTGCCTACCCCGCGGGGCTCCAACGGCAAGCCATCTTTCTCCAACCATGCGTGCGCCATGAGCCGGTCTGCCTCGCGCCTGACGCCGATGCGCAGCTCGGCGGCGATGCCCCGGCGGGCGAGCAGCCACTGCAGGACGAGCGCCTGGCGCAGGCACGTCATCGGGTAGAGGTGATGCTGCGCGGCCGCGGCCACCAGGGCCTGCGCCCGGAGCGCCGTTACGCTGCCGCTCGCCGTCCCCGGGCGCTCCTCTGGGGCTGCGCGGCGGACGAACGCCTGCACCCGGTGCAGCGACGTGAGGCGCAAGGCGACGTCCACGGCCGGCAGCAAGCCCCAGGCCTGCACAAGGACCCATCGCTCGGACCAGGACGCGGCAAGCAGGGAGTGCAGGCTAGCCATTCTCCACCTGCAGCAGGCCGTGACCGGCCAGCTTTTCCACCAGGTCGAGCAGGTCGTGCTGCAACTGCTCCGCGCTCACGTCACATTCCGTCAGGAGTGCCTCGTAGGCCGGGCGAATGCACCCGTGCTCCGCCAGCAGCGCCCACATGCGCGTGCCGATGGGGTCAAGCCCGAAGTAGACGCCTCTCCTCGTGTCGAGGAGCACCGTCTCGGACTCCAGCTCACGAGACAGCACGTCCTGGGACACGTGAACCTTCGCATCCAGCGCTATCATGGCCATTTCATGGCCCCTTCCACGGACGAGTCCGCCCGCAGGTCATGCTCGATGGCGTGGCCGACTTCGGGCAACAGGCCGTACTCGTGCCGGTAGACCAGGCGCCGCACCGGGACGCGGCCCGCGACCTCCGCGCAGAAATCCAGGTGCGCCGTAAGCAGGCCCCGGTCGAACAGCCGGCCGGCCATCGTCTGGCTCGCCAGCGCCAGGACCGCCGCGCTGCCCCCCAGGCGCTCCACCGTCACGTCCGGCGCGCAGTCCTGCCGACCCCCGGACGTCTCCAGCACGTAGATCGCGGCCAGCGGGATGCGTTCCGGCCGGCCGGCCGCCGGCTGGCGGTCCGCGGCCAGCTTGAGCTGCGGGAAGTGCGGCAGGACCATGGGTCCGTCGGCCTCAAGCGCTGCCGGCAGGAGGTCGTCGCCCAGCGTCTGCCAGCCGAAGCCGTTCACGGCGGGCAGGCGGGCCGCCAGCGTCGACTTGCCCGCGCCGGAAGGCCCGAGAAAGAGCACGGCGCCGCCGTCAACCAGGACCGCACTGGCATGCAGGCACCAGACGTTCTGCAGCGCCAGCGCCAGGACGAGGCCCGGCCCCAGCAGCGTCTCGTTCGCCAACTGCGGGTCGGCCCCCGGCTCGGCGCGCGTCTGCACGACCGCGCTCCCGTCCGCCGCGATCCGCCACCGTCCCGCGCCGGCCACCGCCAGGTCGTAGCCCGCCGGCCCGGCCCGGCACTCGATCTCGCAGACCCGGTCGCCGATGCCGCCCGGCCCGGCATACACCAGCGACCACGCCCCATCGGCCGCGAGGGCCGGCTCGCGATGGACAGGCGACCACGCCCCATCGGGCAAAGCGCGCGGTCCGGCCGGCTCGGGGGCGCGGCCATCCGCTGCGGCCGCATAGGCAGCCAGCTCCGGGAGCCGCTCGTCGCACGACAGCGCGCGCGCGGCAACGCGATAGCGCCAGGGTGCTTGGCTCTGCCTGCGAACCCCAGGCGCGGACTGGAGTGCGATCACGGCATGCGCGGACCGGGCGTGCCGCCGAGCGATCCGGGATCGAAGATTTTCGATCCCGAGCGGTCGTAAGCCCCGCCGCTGCCGCTCTCCTGACTTCCAAGCGACGGGCCGAGGGTCAGGCTCAAGACGTCGCCATAAACCACCAGGCGCGGTACGGCATAGGGCCGCCGCGGTTGTACAGAATTCTGCTGCTGATCCTCTTGCATAGGTTTCCCTCTCTCCAAAAAGCAGTCTCGCTCTACGTGCGTCCTAGACCGCTCAGCCAAAGCTCATAGCTGATGCAGCGCCATAACACCACCTGCTCAGGCCCGTCAGTGGCCGGGGAGGCATTTTTCGGCAGGTGATCCTCCAACCAATCGCCAGCCACGAAGCGCCGGCACGCTGCAGCCGGGTTCCCCAGGAGCTCGCGAATCACGCCGGCCTCTTTCTCGAACAGCCCGCGCTTGAAAAGTGGCAGATGCGAAGTGGCGAGCGGCCGCATCCGCACGGTCTCGGGCAGGATGCCGGTCATGGCGGCGCGCATTACCGGTTTGTAGTACCCCCGTCGGTAGCACAAACGCGCCGGCAGCGTCAAGCCGAACTCGAGCAAGCGACGATCGCGGTACGGGTGGCGGAGGTCAACGCCGGCTTGGCTGGCATGGTGCTCCGCCCTGGAATCCCACCGCCCGTTGTCGCTGCCGAACAAGGTGCGCAGCTTCGTGGACCGCCCCGACAAAGCCTGGCCGGGTGGGCACGGTCCGGCCCCGGGCAGTGCGCCTGCCGCGCCGTGCGTCAGCCACGCTGCGGCAGGCGCACGCACGGGCCGGAGCCGCCGCGCGCCGGGGATGCGATCAAGCGCCTGGCCCCCGAGGTAGGCGACCGTCCGGCTGCGCAAGATCTCGGCCAGCGGCTCGCGGCGCAGGTGAAAATACAGGTCCTGCCAAGCCTCCGCGTACCTGTGCTCTCGCAGCAGATCAGCCAGCCACTGCTCTCTGCCGGTATAGAGATCGTCGCCATAGAGCCCCGTCAAGACGACCCGCGTGCCGCGTTCCCGCGCGGCGTCCCAGACGCGTTCCTGCAGCCGAAAGAAGGGGGTGATCTCCGGCGCGTTTGGGTTGAACGGCCAATCGGGCCAGCCGCTCAGGGGCCAGGCGTCGTCGCCGGGCAGATGGATCGCCTCCGTTCCGTACTGTTCGGTCATGCTGTTAATATACTGCCGCTCGTCGCAGCTCGCCAGCTCATCGAAGACGTACGAGATGGTGCGCAGCGGGGCCGAGACGCCGCGGGCGGCCAGCTCGCGGGCGGCCAGCGCGGCCACCGGCGTCGAATCCATGCCGCCGCTCATCTGCACGGCGGGCGTGCCCACCGTCCGCAGCCGGCAGCGGACGCTTTCCGTCAGCAGATCCAGAAGCCGTTCGGCATACTCCCCGTCGCTGCGGAGGGGCGGGGGATCAGGATTCGGTTCCCAATAGCACCGGGATCGCGTCTCCTGCGCGTCGACGACCAGGACGTGGGCGGGCAGAAGCTCTCTGATGTCCCCAAAAAACGTGCGGCCGTCACTGGGCGCATCCAGCGCAAAGAACTGGGCGCAGGTCGCCTCGTCAAGGTCCGCCGGCACCGCGGGATGGGCCAGCAGTGCGTCCTCCTCCGACGCCGCGAGAAACAGCTTCGCATCCTGGTAGTAAAAGAGCTCCCGGCCACCTGTTGCATCGCGGGCGCAGACCGCGGTCTGCCGGCCGATGTCGTACACCACCGCGGCAAAGGGACCGAGCAGGCGGGCGAAGCACTGCTCACCCCAGCGTTCGTAGGCCTGCAGCACGAGGGCTGCATCGGACAGCCGGTTAGCCTCGCTCCCCGACAGGTTCAGGCCGGCCAGGACCTCCGCCCGGTTGTCCAGCCGTCCGTCGAACGCGATCTCGCAGCGGCCGCTCGCATCCGCCAGCGGCTGGCATTCGCCAACCTCCTCGGGGGTGGTCCGGAAGTGCTGATGGCCGAGAGCGACACCCGGGTGAAGCCGGACGGCTCGCCCATCCGGTCCCCGGTGCGCCAGCCGGGCCATCATCCGCTCGACGATGAGGGGATCGACCGGTGCGCCAGCTCTGTTATAGACCAGAATGAATCCGCTCAATGATACGACTCAGTCAACGAAAGCACCCCCCTCTCCTGGCGGTCCGTTTTCCACCGCCAGGAGAGGGGGCCGGGGGTGAGGTTACGGCTGCACGACGAGTGCTGGATCTCCCAGCAGCGTCCAGCCCAGCAGCACATCCGCCGCCGTCGAGTTGGTCGCGGCCATCGCCTGCTTCGCCTCGGTGATGGCCACGCCGATCGGCTTGCCTGGTGTTGTCATCGCAGGGGTGAGCAGGTCGCCGAACTGGCGCTCCGCCGCCTCGCCGGAGAGCACCGCCGCGCCCAGCACGGCCGCGGCGCCATTGGGGCCGTTCAGCAGCACGTGGCCCAGGGTGTCATACTGCGGGTCCACGTAGTACGTGTTCCAGCAGCCCCACTGGGTGAAGACGGTGGGCTTGCCCGCGTTGGCAAGCTGCGCCGCATAGGTGGTGTTGAACAGTCCGTCCCAGGTCCACTCCCAGTCGTCCGAGTGGCCCACGAAGCTGGTCAGCGCCACGCCGTTGTTCACCGCGGCCATGAGCTGTGTGCGGGCTGCTTCCACCGTGAGTCCGTCGACCCCGATGTAGGCGGTGTTTGCCGACCACCCTGCGGGCAGCTTCCCAACGAAGGACGCCGCGTGCGCCGCGAAGCCCTGTTCCGCAGTGAAGAGAGCGGTGCCGCCGTAGCTCTTGGCGGCGTAGGCCAGCGTCTTGTCCACCACGGCCGCGAGCTCCGTGGTCGCGCGCACCGGCAACCGGCCGAGCGCCAGATCCGGCACGCCATTGCCATCCAGATCCGCGTAAGCCGGGTCCACGGGGCCGTAGCGCACGATATCATCGGTGGGTGCATAGAGGGTCGGGATGAAACTCAGCCCCGCCGCGCCGATGTAGTTGCGGTAGTCGTAAGTATCGCCGCCCACCAGCAGCACGTACTGCGTGCCCAGGTTCGCGGCTGCGTAGCGCACGTAGTCCCGGATCGCGGTCGCATCCAAGATGCCGTCGCTGAAGGTCGCGTAGACATCGCGCACGTCCACCACCTTAACCGTCAGGCCCTGCGCCGTCCGGGCTGTGGCCAGGCGATCAAGGTCGGTGGTCATGAAGTCGGGATGCGCGATCACCAGGTACTGGGCCGCACCGGTCTTGATATCCGCCGCCTGCCACGCGGGCACGATCGTCGGGGTCAGCAGCGCCTCGACCGCCGACACCACGTAGCTCGCTTCAGACCCGGCGCCCGCGAAGGTGGCCGAGCCGCTGCCGGCCAGCACCTGGCTCAGGTAGACCGGTGCGCCGCCGTCCAGCCGGTAGGCGACGACATTCGTGCTGGCCAAGCCATCCATCCGGAAGAGGGGCGCGTTGGCTGTGAAGGCCAGGCGACCGTCCCGGGCGACGAACGCCCGCGGGTAGGTGACGCTGTAGCGGTCCACTTTTTGCACTTCACCGACGATTCCGGCCGGCAAGTCGGCCGGCAGGGTGACGACCAAGGTGTTTGCGCCGCTGAGTACCGGGCTGTCGGCGAGCAGCGCCGTGACCTGCAGTAGCTCGCCGCCGTCGTACCACTTGTCAGCCACCTGTGCGCCGTTGAAACTGATGACCGCGTGGTGGTCGGGATTGGCCGGCCAGTGGGTGATGCCCCACAGGTCCACGGCCAGGGTCGCGGTAGGCCCGGTGGTCAGATTGTCGAGGTTGACGGTGAAGCTGGCGCTCTTCGGGGTGCCCGTGTAGGCCGTGATCTTCTTTTCGTACCACGGCTCGGCGCCCGGCGAACTGGCATCGTAGTAAAGCTGCTTGTTGACTGCGGCCGTCGCCATGTAGTAGCCCGCCGGCGTCTGGCCGAGGTCCGGTGCGGTGTCGTCCTCCGCGATGCGGAGGGCCTGGGCCTGGTCCACCCACAGGGTGTAGACGTTCGTGTCCGTGTAGAGGGTGTCCAGCGCCTCGCCGTAGAACTCGAAGTAGCTGCCGGCGCCGAACTCGGCGGCGCTCACGACGCGGATGGGAACAGGTTGGCCGCGGTTGACCAATGCCAGGTCGGCTGCGGGCTGGCCCACCAGGTCGAGCCCGGCCGCCAGCAGCGCTTCGTAGGTCACCCGGTAGATGCCGGTCACGCTCACTTGCAGGTCCGCGATGCGGACTGCGGGCAGCGGCGTCGCGACGGGTGTCGGCGTTGGCTCCAGCGTCAGCATTTCGGTCGGCGTTGGCTCCGTCGTCGGCGTCTCGGTCGCGGTTGGTTCCGGTGCCGGCGTCTCGGTCGCCGTCGGTTCCGGTGCCGGCGTCTCGGTCGCGGTTGGTTCCGGTGCCGGCGTCTCGGTCGGCAGCGGAGTCGAAGTGGGTGTCGGCGTCCAGGTGGGCTGCGGCGTCCAGGTCGCGGTTGGGGCCGGCGTCTTCGTCGGCTTCACCGGTTTGCCCGCCGGTGCTGCCAGGCCGCCCACGACCTGTTCCTTGGTT
>CAZVRR010000122.1:0-10771 GCA_964629745.1 uncultured Planctomycetales bacterium
TGCAGCCACCGTTGTAGGTGTCGTCGTATTCATCGCTGCAAATCGGTTCGCCCTCTTCCGTGGCTTCCGGCGAGCAGTCCACGCGGACGCCGCCGCTGTGAACCTTGCCGCCCTGCCAGCCCGCGGGGGCCTTGTTGGACAGCAGGTCAGACGAGCTCAGCGACCCATCGGGGCGGCTCAGCGTGGCGCGCTCCGGCATCACGGCCGGCGTCGCCTGGTGGGCCGGATTCGAGATGCTGGTTTTCAGCGCCGCTTTGGCCGGTGCGCTGACCGCCTGGTTGGTCGGCACATCGGCTGTGACGAGTGCCGTACACAGGAGTACGGCGCACAGACAACACAAGCCCTTCTTCATGAAATCTCTCCTTTCGGTGTTCCTACCCCTACGATGACGCCTCGCCGGCCAGCCACCCGTGGCGGAACCTGCGCAGATAAGCACGTCCGCGACCCTGGAGCCTTCCGGCAACCGCTAACACGCAGATGACAGAGCGAGCAAGACAGCCTGACGGCATCCGCTTGCCTCATGTGGACCCTGTGCGCATAAGGACGGGCTAGCTTCTTTTCTCCCATCCCACCCATCAAGCCAGCGCATGCGAGCCTCATAAGAAAATATACGCTCACGTGGGAACCGGTGCAAGACCTTTTCCGGGGCCTTGCGTCCGATGCGCTCGGTTTCCCCAGTATCCGGACGCACTTGTGCGCACGGCGCGCTGGGACACAGGCCGTCGCTGCGGCAAGGGGCCGTCCTGCGCGCGTCAGGCCGGCGGCGCTCGGCACATCAGCCGTCCGCATTCTCCCGGACAGCGGCAATATAGGCGGTAGGAACGCACCTGTGACCCTTAAGTCCTGACGCCGGTGCCCTGCGCCGCGTCACCACACTGGGCGCGGCACGCCGGTACACGCCCGGCCGGGACTACCTGCTTCCCTCATCGTGTCTCGGCGAAATGAGGTTTCGTCGTTCCAGTGGCCTTCGATCCAATCGGACGTTTTGCCTGCCGGAGTTCGCACGTCCCGCGTCGCGCGACCCGCACGCCACGCCGCGCCCGACGATTCTCGGAGCGACGCGCGCCCTGCGCGCAGCACCTGCTGTGCGGTCCGCGCGCGCGAATTCGCGCGGCCGTCCTATAAAACGGGAAAGGAAGGGGGACCCATAACGATTAGCGCCGTCGGAATTGCCGTTCCAGGTCGCGGAGGCTCATGCGCAGCGTGGTCGGCCGGCCGTGCGGGCAGTGGCTGCTGCGCTCGGCCTCGTCGCGGCGCGCGAGGAGGGCGGCGAGTTCCTCGCTGGTCAGCACATCGCCTGCCTTTACCGCGCTCTTGCATGCCATCATGTCCAGAATGGAATGCAACAACATCTCGGGATCGGGATGGGCGCCCTGCTCGCTCAGCAGGTCCAATAAGTGAGACACGAATTCGCGCGGTTCAACGCGCTGCAACAGCGCCGGAACTGCGCTGATTGCCACACTTTGCGGCCCCACCGCGCTCAGTGTCAGCCCCAGTCGGGCCAGCAGCGGGCCGTGGATCTCCAGAGCGGCCAGACGGTCGGGAGGGACGCGAACAATTTCAGGTATCAACAGTTGTTGCGATTCAAGCGGTCGATCCGTCAGCCGTCGTCGTAACTCTTCGTACAGGATCCGTTCGTGAAGGGCATGCTGGTCGATAATCTCCAGTCCCTCGGTAGTTTCCGCCACGATGTAGGAATTGTGGAGTTGAATCGCCGCGGTGGCGCCGACACGCCCCGCTCCCCGGACCGGAGCGCTCGGCCAGGTGGGGGCTGCCTCGGCCGGCGCCGCCGGTGTCGCAGCCAGCACCGGCGTTGGGAAGCCCGTGCCGCCAGGCGGCGCGGCGCTGCGCTCAACTATGGTCTCGCTTTGTCGCGTCCTGGCAAACGCGTGTTCGGGTACCGGCGAGGATCCGCTCGGCGCGACGGTGCAGTTCGGCTGCGCGTGCGTGAAGAAATCAACCATCGCTTCGCGTACGCGCTCCCGGTATTCCTGCTGGTCCGCGGTCGACGGCCGCAGGGTGCGATCGAGGTTGGTGGTGAGAAACTTCTCACGCAGCGCTGCCAGGACCTGGGCGTGCAGGAAATTCGAATCACGCCAGCGCACCTCCACCTTTGTCGGGTGCACGTTCACGTCAACTTGCGCCGGATCAAGCGACAGGTACAGGAAGATGACGGGCAATTCATCCGGCATGATCAGGCTGCGATAGGCAGACTTGATCGCATGTGAGATAAACCGGTCACGGATGTGACGCCCGTTCAGGAAAATGTACTCCCACTTCCCCGAACGCCGGCAATGCGCGGGCGGAGCCGCGAATCCGTCCACCGTGATTCCGGAGTCTGTGCGCCGAAAAGGTAGCAGCGCTTCTGCCAGTTCCGGACCGTAGAAATCCGCGATGCGCTGGCGACGGTCTGGCGTCGCGGCCAGCTCATGCACCGACCGCCCCTGGTGCTTGAGCGTGAAGCTCACGCCGGGATGTGCCAGCGCAATCCGCGCGAGCTGCTCGGTCACGTGACTCATCTCGGTCTGGTTCGTGCGCAGAAACTTGCGCCGGGCGGGAACGCAGTAGAACAGGTCGCGCACCGCGACGGTTGTGCCGGGCGGACTCGCGCACGGGACCACCGCCCCGGGCACGCCGCCCTCGACGCGCACCGTGTGCCCGACCTCCGACTCGCGCCGGCGCGACGTGACCTGCAACCTCGCCACCGCCCCGATGCTGGCGAGCGCTTCGCCGCGGAAACCCATCGTGTGGATGTTGAACAGGTCGTCATCCGACGCGAGCTTGCTCGTCGCGTGGGCCTGCACGCACAGGCGCAGGTCGTCGGCGTCCATCCCGCCGGCATCGTCCGTGACCTGGATCTGCTCCCGCCCGCCATCCAGCAACGTGATCTCGACGCGACTCGCACCGGCGTCCAGCGCGTTCTCGACGAGCTCCTTCACGACCGATGCGGGCCGCTCGATGCACTCGCCGGCAGCGATGCGGTTCACGAGTCCCGGCGGCAATACGCGGATCTGGCCCATGAGCGGAACAGTATAGCGGCGGCGGATGCCCTCTGCCCGCGCGGGTCGCGCTGCGGCTCACAGGCCGGCGAGTTTCCACAACTCGAGTTCCCAGGCCGCCCACAGCGATCCGCCCAGCGCCGCCAGCAGGATGGCGGCCTTGATCCAGAACACGGCGCGCTCCGCGGCGGCGCTGGCGCCGGGGTCCTGCGCCAGCCGCAGCAGCGTGCGGGAGCGGGCCGCAATCGAGCCGTGGCGCCAACTGCGCCCCTCCGGCGGCATTCCGTTCAGGACGGCGACCTCGTTCAACGTGTTGCTGAACAGCAGGGCCGCTGTCGCACACAACGCGTGGCGCGGCGGACGCGGATCCGGCCCGGGATGGCCCGGCGTGCCATGCACGGTGCACGGCACCTGGCACGGCAGCCCGCTGAGCACCAGCACACGCGTGCCGAACATGTCCGCCTGGCGCTCGAAGCGCCGGGATATCCACATGAAGAGGACGCCCCACTTGACCAGGAGCACCAGGCCCAACGCGGTGGCCAGCAACTGGAACTCAACCGAGTGCGGATTCATCTGCCGCGTGCGGGCGGAGAAGACGGCGATGGCGCAGCCACTGATCAGCCCGAAAAGCAGGAAGAAGAGAATGTGGTGGCGTTTCACGTGGCCCGCCTCGTGTCCGAACACGGCTTCCACCTTCGCGTCGTCGAGCTGTTCCAGCAGGCTCTCGGTGATCAGGATGTAGCGCAGCGGCGCAATCACGCCCATCACCGCCGCGTTCACCGAGAAGCTGCCGACGTGCCAGACGAGCAGTTCGCGGTAGCGGAGCCTCAGCTTGCGGCAGACGGACTCGAGCCGATCGCGCAAGGGGCCGTTCGGCAGCCGACGCGTCGACCAGACGAACCGCAGGATCACCGGCGCAATCACCGCGACGATGAGCGCCGCCGTGCCCAGGAGAATGTCGGCCAGGAACTCGTGGCCGGTCAGGGCCCGCAGCCGCGCGTCGTACATCCCGATCAGGTCCCGCGCCGCCACGATCAGCAGCATCGGGATGAGGATGAACAGCACTTCATGGCGCAGGCTGTTGACCAGGTAGGCCGGCAGGCGCGGTACGGGCCGCACCGGGCGACCGCGGAACAGGTAGGCCTCGAGGGCGATCTGACGCAGCGCACAATCCGCGGGATAGAGGGCGATCCACGTCAGGACGATCGAGAACAGGAAAGGCGCGATGGTCAGCAGCGCCGGAAGCAACGGCCACCGGCCGATCACGGGCGTGTCGGCGACGAGCCGCGGCCAGTTCGTCGCCAGCAGCAGACCCCCATGCGCCACGGCCAGCACCAGCAGCAACAACCGGTGGCCGCGGGCCAGGGACGACTGACCCGGTCCCGGATCCTCGGGATGCCGCTCCAGCAGCCGCAGGGCCCGCCGGCCGAAGAACGCCGCCAGCAGCGGCGGGACCAACGTAACGGCCGCCGTCGCCGCCACGACGTACGACGGCTGGACCACCCAGTCATACACCGGGCGGGGGAACGCCAGTACGATGGAAAGGACGCCGACGACAACGAGCAACATTGGCCGGCATGATACGGCAAATCGGCTCGCCGGAGGCTGCTGAGGAGGCGCGCGTGCAGGTCAAAATCTGCGGCGTAACCCGCGTGGAGGATGCCCTGCTGGCGGCCGCCGCCGGCGCCGACTCGATCGGCCTTGTCCGCGTGCCAGGGCCGCGCGAAGTGACTCTGGAGGCGGCGCGGGCGATCGTCGGCGCCGTACCCCCATCGGTGCGGACCGTGCTGGTCTTCCGTGACGCGCCGCTGGCGGCGGTCGTGGCGGCGACGATGGCAACCGCTGCCCAGGCGGTCCAACTGCACGGCGCCGAGCCCGTTGAATACCTGGCGGCCCTGCGCTTGGCGCTGCCGGCGGTGCAACTGCTCCGCGCGTGGGAGATCGGCGCGGACCCGGACGATACGGCCCTGCTGGCGCATGCGGACGCTCTGCGGGAGGCGGGCGTCGCGCCGACGGCGTTCCTCCTGGACGTGCCGAAGGGGGGCCCCCATCCCGGTTCCCAGCGGCTCGGGGCGGCGGCACGCCGGCTGGCCGGCCGCGGCTGGCCGACCTGGTGCGCAGGCGGCCTGACCTGCGAAAACGTGCTTGCCGCCGTGGCGGCCGGACCGTTTGACGGGGTAGACGTGGCACGCGGGGTGGAAGCCCGGCCTGGTCAGAAGGATCCCGACCTGGTGCGACGCTTCATCGGCGCGGTTCGCGCAAGCTCTGGCCGCCGTTAACGCCGCCATCAACTCCGTGCCATCGTTGGCCGATAGGCCGACGGGGGAGGCTCGCCGTGTAACGGAAGGATCATGGCCGGCGAACGCTTCGATCAGTACGTAGGTGACTGCACGGAGCTGAACGCCGGGGTCGATCGTCCATACATCGGCGTGTTCTTCGAGTGCTGCGGAGTGTACACGCGGGTATACCGCAGACCGGGGCGAATGTCCTACGCGGGCCGCTGTCCGAACTGCCTGCGCACGGTGCGCGTGCGAGTCGGCCCGGACGGCACGCACAGCCGCATTTTCCGCGCACACTGATCCCGCCGCCGTCCCGCAGCGGCTCCCGGCAGCCGCCAAGAATCAACTGGCATCAATCGCCGGGCTGCGTCTCGGCGGGTTCCTGTTCGGCGGGGGCGGTGGCCGCGGGTGCCACGCGCGCCTCCAGGAAATTCCGGAACTCGACCTGGTCGCGCACGTAGGGGCTGCGCTCCGCGCCGCTCGTGGCTTCGCGGAGTTGACTCAGGGCCTCGCCCAGGTGGAGTTGCGCCTCGGTCGGCTCGACGCGCGCGAGCGCGACCAGCACGGCGGCGCGCCCTGTCTGCGGGATCCACTTGACCGTCTTGTCAGCCTTGTTGGAGAGCCCGTCGTAGAGTTTCAGTGCCGCCTGCAGCTTCTCGCTGCCGGCCTGGCGAGCCTCAACCGCCTGCTGATCGAACTGCTCGGGGGTGAGGTCCGTCTCGACAAGGTCGCCCAGCAGCTTGAGATCGGCGGACACCGCATCGGCGGCCTC
This sequence comes from uncultured Planctomycetales bacterium, assembly GCA_964629745.1. Taxonomy (GTDB): domain Bacteria; phylum Planctomycetota; class Phycisphaerae; order UBA1845; family Fen-1342; genus JAAYXS01. The sequence continues at coordinate 6,051 of CAZVRR010000122.1, forward strand.
GGCCCGCTGGGCCTGGATGCGTCCGATCAGTGTCAGCGTCTCCGCTTCGGCACTGCTGCCCATCACGCCGATCCCCCGATCCGCCAGCACTTGGCTCAGGCGCGGGTTGCGCCGCTCCGGGTCGCGCTCGCTCTGAACCGAACTGGCGCGCGAGCGCCACTCATCCGCGGCCTTCTGGGCCGCCTTGAAGGCCGTCTGGGCGTCTCGCGCGGAGGAAAGGGCCTCGTCTTCCGCATTCACCGCCGCGGCCGCGAGTTCGGCAATGCGCTGCACGAGTTCCGCTGCCTGCTGACGCTGCTGCTCCAGCCGCGCGGCGTAAAGAGCTTTGCTTTCGTCCGCGCTGGCGGCAGTATTCGAGAGTCCCGCAGCCTGCATTTCGAGCATCTGGACCGCGCTGGCCAGGCGCGTCGCACGCTCCGTGGCCGCAACGGAACGCTGGCGGAGAATGTCCAGGCTGACCACGGGAGTTCCGGCCAGCGTGGCCTCCTGCGCGCCGTCATCGGATGGGGCAGACCCTTCGAGTCCGCCGCTGCGCAGCAACTGCTCCTGCTCCTGGATCTCGCGCAAGTCCTGCGCCAGTGTCGAGTAACGAGTCCGATAGTCTTCAAAGGAGCTGTCGTTGCCGGCCTGGAACCCCTGGTTCTCGAGCGCGGTGAGCTGCTCGCGCAATTCGGCGAGCCGGGCTTCTGCGGCGGCGAGTGCCTGTTCGCGCTCGCTGACCGCCTGCGACAACGCCTGGGCTTCCTGCGCGGCGGCAGTGGACTGGCCCTTCAACTGGGCGGCGTCCCCGGCCAGGCTCTCCTGGGTGCCCGCGACATCGAGGTTCGCCAGGAATTCCTGGCCGGCGGTCAACTCGCGTGTCGCGGCGGCCAGATCCATCAAGCGCTCCTGCGCGGCGCGCTGTTGATTGCGCAGGTCGCGGGCGTCAGCCAGCAGGCGTTCGGCCTGCGCAAGTTTGGCCAGTCCGTTGATCTGGGCCACCCCGAGCACGTTCGCGTCCGTGGCACGCCGGGCTTCGTCGGCCTGCTGCTGCGCCTGGCGGAGCAACGCCTGGTTCTGCTGCAGCCGCTCGCCGAAGCGTTGGATCGACTGCCGCAAATCGTCGCGCGATGCTTTCGGGGCCTCGAGCTGCGGCTCCGGCAGGCCGGCGTCCCTGGCCCGCGTACGCAGGGTGGTCAGCTTCGACGCGAGTTCCTTCTGCAAGGACTGGAGGTCGTCGCGCACCGCTTCCGCGATGCGCGCCAGGTCGTGTTTTTCGAGTTCCTGCGGCGGGGCGAGCCGCTGCAAATCGGCAAGCTGGAAGTCGTAGCGATGGAGGAGTCGACGGGCCAGTTCGGCGTCCGTCCGGGCCTGCTCGGCCGCCTTGGTCGCGCCGGACCGGAACTGGGGTGCCAGCAGTGCCGCCGCGGCAACGACGAGCAGTACCGCGCCGCCGACAATGAGGGGGACTTTCAAACCGTACTCCGTTATGGGTCCCGCGCGCCGGATCGACCCCGGTTGGCGCGGCCGCCGCCCACGGTTCGGCCTAGGTTGCGGCGCTTGTGTACCCCGCGGGCCTGCGGCTGTCAATTGTCGGGGCCCGGTCAAGCCGCAGGCCCATAACGGGTGTGCAGGCCGGCGGTGCGTTCGCCGTCGTAGAAGTTCGGGGTCGATCTGTCCGAAGTAGACGCAGGCGAGCATACGCGCGCCAGAGGACTCTTCCATGCCGACTGCGACCGAAGATGGGAGCAGCGCCCGTTCGGCGGCCGCGCCGCCGGGCAAGACCCTGCCGCCACACCTGCAGAAGGCGGTGGCGCGCGTTACGGAAATCAGTTCGCTTCCTGAAATTACGACGCGCATCGTGCAGGTGGTCGAAGATCCGCGGGCGACCGCGACCGACATGCACGACATTGTGAAGAATGACCCGGCGCTGGCGACGAAGATCCTGAAGGTAGTGAACTCGGCCTTCTACGGCCTGCCCTCCCAGATCGCCAGCCTGGATCGCGCCATCATCATGCTCGGGCTGTCCGCCGTGAAGAACATCGCGCTGGCCGCTTCGCTGGCGCGGTTGTTCCAGGGCGGGGCTATCTCGGAGCGGTTTGCGGCGGCCGATCTGTGGCGGCACTGCATCAGCGTGGGGGTTTCAGCGCGCTTGATCGCCCAGCGGCAGCGCAGCGCGCACGCCGACGAGTACTTCGTGGCCGGGCTGGTCCACGACATGGGGCTGCTCGTGGCGAGCCAGGTGATGCCGGACAAGTTCAGGGCCGTCGCCGACCGCTGCCTGTACCAGCCGCAGAACTACTGCGCCGTGGAAGTGGAACTCATCGGCGCCGATCACCAGGAGTTTGGCGTGGCGCTGGCCACGAAGTGGAAGTTCCCCCCCGCGTTGCGCTACGCGACCGCCTATCACCACGACCCCAGTTCGCTGCAGCCGGAACATCGGCGCATCGTCGCCCTCGTGCAGGTGGCGGACACGCTGAGCTGCCAGATGCAGCACGGCTTCTTCCTCACGGCGCAGCATCAGCAACTGACAGACGAGCTGCTTGACCTGATCGGGATCGGCGCTGCCAGCCTCGAGGAGATCCGCGCCGAAGTCCCGACCCGCATCGCGGAGGCGGAGCAGATCCTCAGTCCGTCTTAGCCGTCCGGCGGGCGTCAGTCGCAGCGTCGCTCGAACACCGCCAGCGCGTACCCGCGCCCCGTGCGCCGATGCACGAACACCCGGTCCGCACCCAGCTCCGCGGAGAGCCGGTCCTCCAGGCGCGCCGCCGGCGGGCGTGCCGCGACGAATGGATCCTGGTAACACCGCGCGAACTCGGGGGCGCGCAGGATTTCCTCTTCCATCGGCGTCCATGGCACCACCGAGCCGCTGCCCGGCGCCAGGCCGGTCGGCCAATACACGGCCAGCACGATGAATTGGGGACGTTGCGCGAGCACGTAGTCGGGATCGTAGCGCTTGAACAGGAAGGGCCCGGGGCTGTGGGCGATGTAGCGATCGGTCAGCCCGCTGACGTCGAGAATCCGCTGGGGGAGGCAGCGCCAGCCCACGATGCCGATGTCCAGGAGCGCGATCGTCGCCCCGGGTCCGGCCCGTTCGACGAGCCAGTCTGCCAGCATGCGATGCCCCGCCGCATAGCCCGCCGCGCGCTCGGCGACCGTTTCGCGCAGTGCGCGCCCCGTGCCCAGTTGCCATAATGCGACGAGCGCCACAATGCCCAACGGCCCGGCCCACGCGAGCGGTTTCGGCTGCTGGGGCAGCAGGCGCATCCAGCCCAGGGCCGCCGCCAGCGCGAGCAGCGGAACAAACGGCATGCTCATGCGCTGGCCGATCATCCAGTCCACGCCGGTTACCGCCGGCAGCAGGGCGCCCGCGATGCCGACTGTCAGAAGCACGGCGCCGCCCAGGCCTGGAATCCGCAGGCGCGACCAGCCGAGCAGCGCGGCGAGCAGTCCGACCCCGCCGAACAGGGGCGCCGCCACACCGTCCCAGATGTACTGCCACGCGTCGACGGCCCAGAAGCCGCCGACCTTGGCGAAGTACGTATTCGGCACCCACTCGCCGTACGTCAGCCGGCGGAAGACCAGGTGTGCGGCGCCGACGGCCAGCACGATCGCGCCGTCGGGCAGCAGGTGGCGCGCGTACTTGGGATGACGCAGAGCGGCGAGGCCAACTGTGCGGAGCGCTCGGACCAGTTCCCGGATGCCAAGAGGTGGTGCAAGGACCTGCGTGACGAAGTAGATGCCCGCGAGCAGCACGCCTTCGGGACGTGCGAGCAGCATCGCGGCCAGGGCCAGGCCCGCGCCGCGCCACGCTCCTTCTTTCACGCTGCGAATCCCCAGCGCGACGCCGAGCGTCACGGTCAGGCCGAACAGCGTGGTCTCGAGTCCCGTGGTGCTGTTGGCGGCGAAGGGCGGGCAGACGGCCACGACGGCCGCGGCGAGCAGTCCCGCCCAACCGGCGCGTGCGCGGAGCGCGTCTTCCGTCCGGGCCAGGGCGCGGCCCAAGGCGAAGACGACCACCAGCGTGACGAGCCCCGCCGCGATGCCGATGAGCTTGGCTGCCAGCGGAAGCACGTCGGCCCCGCCGCACCAGGCAATCGGCACCAGCAGGAGGACGAGCAGGAAGTTGGAGTAGCCTTCGACGAACTCGCCGGGGTTGAAGACGGGGCCGAACCCATGACTCCACATCCAGGCATAGCGGAACGTGATGTACGCGTCATCGTTGACGTGGGACCAGAAGCGCAGACTGTGCGCCAGGTACAGGGCGAGTACCAGTGCGAGCCCGGTAAGCAGCAGTGCGGACGTCCCCCGCGCCTCGCGGAGCGGCGGATCCTGGGGCGACGTGTTTCCGGGTGCCGAGCTCACCTGCGTTAGCCGAAATGTCCGCCCGCGCTGGGGTGCGGCACGACCGCGCCGAATCCGCCCGCGGCGTTGCGGCGCAGCGCCAGCAAAGCCTGCGCGCGGTACCAGAGGAAACGAAACAGGGGCGGGCGCGGGATTTCCAGCTCACGCGGGCGCTCGTTCGTGCCCGACAAGGCGAGCTCGATGCGCAGGCCGGCCTCCTGCCAGCGCCGCAGCACATGGGCCAGGTCATCGGCCAGGGCGGCGCGGGCGGCAACGAGCACGACTTGCTCGACCCCCTGCGCGAGCAGGTATGTCCCGGACGGGAAGTCCTGCGGAAAGACCAGCCAGCAGTTGTCGTAGTCGCCTGGGCCCGGCGTCCACCTCGGCGACATCCGTTG
>CAZVRR010000123.1:0-10756 GCA_964629745.1 uncultured Planctomycetales bacterium
GTCCGACGATCGTGGTCGCGATGATGAGCAGAGTCTGGCGTCGTAACGTCATAGAAGGCCGGGCCTGTCTTGTCAGACAGCCGCGTGGGAACGGCCACATGGTTGTCAGTTACCGCGGGCGCCGGCGGTTGCGGTCGTTGGCAGAAGCTGCTTGCCCCCCAGGCTTGACTGCGCGACCGGCGGCGCGATGAGGTGTAGTCCCCACCGACGGTGTTTCCAGGTAGTCATCGGCTCATGCAGGTGGCGACGTTTGCTTTGCGGGCAGGGGTTCTCATGATCCTGCGGCCCAGGCGAAGCGCGGTTTGACCCCGCCGCGGCCAACGACATCTGGGCGTCGCTGGCAGGCCCGCAACGACCGTTGTACAATGACGTGCTGCAGGTCACGACCGAGTGGGGCGTTGAATGGCTCGGATGCCCGGCGGGCGTGACTCGGATGAGCCGGATCATAACTTGTCTTGTGACAAGAGTTTGAGGGCGTAGCTCAGTCGGTAGAGCAACGGCCTTTTAAGCCGTGGGTCCAGGGTTCGAGTCCCTGCGCCCTCAGTTGACCCACACGTGACAGCGGTTCGCAAGGTGTGCCAGCGGTGTCGTTTACGGCGGCCCTCGGGAAGCCTCCATTTCGGCTGGAATTGTCTAGAATGACTTGGGATGTGCTGGATCTGTACTCCGGCGAACAAACAGGAGAACAAACGGGAATCGGGCGTTCAGCCGGCTCGTGGGCGTCACTCCCGGTGTCGCGAGCAGCGCGTTAAACGTCTGCCGAAGGCAGTGCAGGTCGAGTCCGCGCCCACCGTGTCCCTGCTTGAAGGTTACCTACTTGCGTTCTTCCGCGTGAACCGCTATCGCTCCGCGTCGACGTCGCTGCACGTCCGACGGGCGGCCGGACTGGGTCCACTGGACGGAGTCGGCCGCCGCGTCGGAGTGCTAGCGCCCACGGGCCAGCACACCAAAACATGCGCCCGGAACGTGACACCGCGGGTCGGTCCTAACAGAAGGCAGGGTGCGACAGCCCGGGTCCTGCCCCCAACCGGTGGCCCAGCGCCGCCGCGGATCCGGCAGCATTCGTGGCGCGAATCCCAGGGGTCAAATCTGCGAACTTTCCGAAAAGTCACCCGCTCAGCGGTACCGCCGGGCCGCACACTCCAGCTCGTCGCGCAGCTCGCGGCGCAGTGACTCCGGCCGGAGCACCTCGGCGTCCGCCCCGAAGCCCTTGATCCAGCGCTTGAACTCCACCAGCTCGGCCAGCCAAAAGGTCGCCAGCAGCGACGTCCGTTCGCCGTCCAGTTCCGCAAAGAGCGTGTGTTCAGCCGGGAGCCACTCGGTCTGCTGGCTCTCGTGCCAGACTCGTTCCTCCACCAGGGCCGCGGCGGGGCCCGTGAAACGCACCACCACCTCGACCGCCTGCCCGCCGGATCGAACGATGCCAAACGTGCTGCGAAAATGGTCCTCCAGCCGGAAGGCCGTCGGCCGCTCGAACGCCCGCTCCGTCATCACTACCGCGGCGATGCGCGTGATCTTGAACACGCGGGTCGCCCCCGCCTTATCGGACCGGCCGACCAGGAACAGATCCCCGTCGTAGAACACGAGGCCGTACGGGTCGACGAGGGTCGTGTACCGCTCGCCGCGCCAGAGCGACTGATACTCGAGCTCGACGGCACGGCAGCGCTGCGCCGCGTGCGTCAGGGTACGAATCGTGTCGGCGTGTGCGGCGTAGTCCGTGACGCCGGTGCGGCGGACGTGAACGAGCTCGTCCAGCCCGCGGAAGTACTCGAGTGCGTTGGCCGGGAGCTGGCTGCGGATTTTGTCGCGGATCGTTTCGAGGCCGTCGGCGAAGAGTGTGCCCGCCAGGGGCTGGAAGAGGTGCTGCGCCAGGTGCAGCGACAGCGCTTCGGTGACGCTCAGGACCAGCGGACCGGTGCGGAAGAAGTCGGGCGGCAGGCGCCAGAAGCGTTTGCCGTACTCATCTTCCTCGTAGTCGATCGGAAAGCCCATTTCCTGGAGGATTTCGAAGTCGCGCTGGATGGTGCGCGGGTTCACGTCGTGCTCCGCGGCCAGCTCGCGCAGGGTCAGACCGTGCCCGCGCGTCTGGAGCGCCCGCAGCAGATTCCAGTGTCTCAGGATCTGTTCGCCGCGTGCCATGGCCCCCTGCTCCTTGAAATCCGGGACGTCGGCATCATAACCGGCCCGCCCGGGCCGGCGAAACGCGGGCGCAGCGCGAGACAAGCCCGTGACGGTGGCCTGCTTTCATCTGTCCGGTCGCGGTATGGGCGAGATTGCGCCTGTGTATGTGAGCCTTTGATGCCACCTGCGCGTCGCGCCGGGCTTACTCGTCGACGTAGTGCGCCATCAGCACGGTGATGTCGTCCGGCTGCGTGCCGCCCTCGGTGAAGTTGCGCAGGTCGGTGTACATTTCCTTGAGCATCGTGCTGGCGAGCTGGCCGAAGCCGTCGCAGAGGATGTTCAGGAAGCGCTCCTCGCCGAACGTCTCGCCGGCCCGGTTGCGCGCAGTGATCACGCCCGGACTGAAGACCACCAGCGTCTCCGCGGGCGCCAGGCACTCGGGCAGCAGCGGATACGCGGCGGCCTTGGCGGCGCCCAGGGGCGGCATTGGCTCGGCCGACTGCAGCCGGCGGGCCTCGCCACGGTTGCCGATGATGTAGGCGTAGGTCTCCCCGCCGGCGGAATAGCGCACCGCGCCGCTGTCCGGATCGATCTGGGCCGCGAAGCAGTTCAGCGGATGGTCGCGTTCGCCGTCGAACAGCAGCCAGTTCAGCGAACGCAGGTAGATGTTCGGCGGGTCCTTGTGCATGGCGGCGATGCGGAAGCTCGATGCCGCCTGGGCCATCAGCAGGCTGGGCAGCGGGCCCCGGGCGGGCGTGTGGGCGACCATGAACGCCGCCGGTCCATTGGCCAGCTTGACCACGTCGTAAATGTCGCCGGTGGAATCGCGTCCCATTTCGCGGAACGCGCCGAATTGCAGCCGGTCCCACTGGGGGAGCTTGCGCGGCGTGAGGCGGGTCTGGATCGCGTGTGCGACCGAGACCTCGCCTTCGATCAGGGCGGCGCGGTTCCGCGCGTTGTAGCGGAAGACTGCGTCGAGCTGGCCCGCGAACACGCCGGTCAGCAGGATGAACAGGTCGAGGTCGGCCATCTCGAAGCGCCGCCCGCTGCTGCCGGTGTCGATGTAGACCATGCCGAGCGGGCCCTCGGGTCCGCGGAGCGGGCCGGCCATTACGCTGCAGCGGTCCTCGCGGCTGACGCGCGGAATGAGCAGGTATTGCGAGCGGTCGAGCACGCGCGGCTTGAGCGCTTCGGCCAGCTCGGGCAGGTCGGTCGGCTGGCCGGTGATCAGGCGGCCCTCGACGTACTCCATCGCGCCGTAGTTCATCCGGCGCACGCCGATCCAGGCGCGCTGCCCGGCAAACACGCTGAGAAACACCTGGAGGCCGACGTCCATCAGCTCTTCGATCTGCGTGGACTGCGCGACGCGCTGGTTGATCTCGCCGATTCGCGCGAGCTGGTCCGGCAGGATCGTCAGGGGCTCGGTCGGCTTCTTGATCAGCGTGCCCGGCAGCAGGCGCGAGGCGGCGAACCGCTCGAGCTGCTCGCGCGAGGTCCCCACGTCGGACAGGCCGGCGGCGGGATCGTTGAATTCGGGGTAGACGCGGATGGTGAAATCGGCCAGGTGTATCTCGTCGCCCTGCTTGAGGCCCGCCCGTTCGGCGACGGCCATCGAGTTGAGCTGGAGCGGGCACTCCGGGGCGAGCTGCTCGACGACCCACCCGTCCGCCTGCGGATAGATCACGGCCTGCTGGGCCGCGACGCGCGGATCGCGCAACTGGACGCGGCAATCATCGCGCGCCCCGACGTAGATCGCCTCGGCGCCGCAGATCACGTCGGCGATCATCGCTTCCTGTTGCAGGACGATCAGGCGCATAACACGCTGGGGCGCCGCTTACCGAACCGGTGAGCCTGGTACGCGACCACGGCGGCCCGGCCGCCGGCGCGGCGCGCCGCGCGCTCGGGCCGCGGACGGCTTATCTTACCGGAGCCCACGTGCGGCGGCCAGCCGCGCGGGTCACGCGGCGGGCGCTCCGATCGCGTTGCGGACCTTGGCTGCGAGCTGGTCGGGTGAGAAGGGCTTGATCAGATAGTCGTTGGCGCCGCTCTTGATCGCCTCGATCACGCGCGACTTCTCGGCTTCCGTGGTGACCATGATGACGGGCGTCTTGTTGCCGGCCTGGCGCAGGGCGCGGAGCGTCTCGATGCCGCTCAGCTTGGGCATGTTCCAGTCCAGCAGGACCAGGTCGAACTGTCCGCCCTGGTTGATCGCCTCCAGCGCCTCGGTCCCGTCGGCGGCTTCGGTGGTCTCGGTGATGCCGACCATGTTGAGCGCCTTGATCACGATGCGCCGGATGGTCAGCGAATCATCGACTACTAGTGCCTTCATCGGGGCGGCCCTCAGTTCGGGTTGTACGTGACTTCCAGGCTGAAATCGCCGGCTTCCGAGGAAAAGGGCACTTCCAGCCAGATGGACTTGCTCGGGTACTTCACGCGATAGCCCGCTCCCTCCACCACCGTCGGCAGGCCCAGGTCCGGCGGCGGGTCGGCGTTGAACTTGGCCTTGGCCGATCCGGCGACGATGTTGACCAGTTCCGAGATGGCGTCGATCACTTCCGCGCTGACCTGGGCGAACTCGCAGCCGAGCATCTTGCCGGCCAGCCGCAGCGCCGTGTCCGGCGGGAAGCACAGCGCCACGCATCCGTGGATTGCGCCGCTGATGCCGATCAGCGATGTCAACCGCGCCCCCGTCGCCGCCCCGCTGGCGATCTTCACGGCATTGCGCTTGGGCGTGACGCCGAGCATGGTGCGGAAGACGGAGTCAACGCTCTCGACGAACGGATTGACGTAGGCGACGTCCACGTGAGGACCTCCGTGGCTGCATCAGGCGAACCGCCCGCGGTGAGCGGTTCCGCTGGAACTGCCGGTTCATCGTCGCGGCGGTTCGTCGCCTTCAATGGTGACATGACCGCACCTGGCCGGGCGGCAGTTCGTCCCGGGTCCGGCGAGCGATTATCAGCCAGGGTGCGGGGCGCCCCATCCGCTAACAAATGCGGGTCCGTCCGGTACAGCTTTGCCGGCCGCGTGGTTTGACGATCGCCGACGTCTGCCGCACAATCCGGCTCTGCGGCGCTCGCAGGCTCGGTCATGGTCCGTGTCGGACCGGTCAGAAATTCCTGTCCCCGCGAGCGACGGTCTCGTTCGGTTTCGGTCATACAGCGAGGGCCCCGGTATGGGTGGAAAGGTCGCCATCGTCGGCGCGGGTTACACGCCCCTGCGGGCGGTCAGCCCGGACGTGTCGTTTCGCGAAATGATCTTCGACGCGGCCGTGCGTGCCTATGCCGATGCCGGCATCACGCCGGCCGACATCGGCTCGGTCGTCACCGTGGCGGAGGATTTCCGGGAGGGCACGTGCATCTTCGATGAATACACGCCCGACCAGCTCGGGGCGGTGTACAAGCCCGTGCAGACGGTCGCCGGCGACGGACTCCAGGGGCTGGCGACGGCCTGGATGCTGATCCGGGCCGGTGCGGCGGAGATCGTCGTGCTCGAGGGGCACTCCAAGGCCTCGAACCTGGTGCATCCCGGGCACATCGAGGCCTTCGCGCTCGACCCGAGCTTCGCCCGCCCGCATGCCTGGCATCCCCACTTCGTCGCGGGAATGGAGATGCGGCGCTACCTGCACGATACCGGCCAGACGCCGGCGCAGGCCGCGCGCGTGGCCGCCAAGAACAAGCTGCATGCGTTGAAGAACCCGCTCGCCGCGTATCCGGCCCAGATGTCGCCCGAGCAGGTCCTTACCTCGCGGCCCGTCGCCGAGCCGCTGACGGAAAAGCAGATTGCACCGGCGGCGGACGGGGCGTTGGTGTTCGTGATTGCCGATGAGAAGGCCCTGCCGCGGCTGAAAGGCCGGCCCGTGTTCATCGACGGGGTGGCCTGGATCTCCGACACGTGCAACCTGATGACGCGTGACTGGAGCCGGGCCGTCTACACCGAACAGTCCGCCAAGCGGGCGTACGAAATGGCCGGCGTGCGCGACCCGCGACACGACCTCGACTTCGCCGAAGTGGACGACACCTACGCCTACAAGGAGCTGCAGCACCTCGAAGCCCTCGGGCTGGCAGGGCGCGGCGAGGCGGGCCGGCTGCTCGAGAAGGGGGAATTCGATCGCGGCGGGCGGCTGCCGGTGAACGTTTCCGGCGGCGCGCTGGGCTGCGGGCATCTGCATGATGCGTCACCCCTGCGCGGTCTGCTGGAAGCCACGCTTCAGTTGCGGGGCGAGGCGGGCGAGCGGCAACTGGCCAAGGCGCGCCGCGGGCTCGTCTGCTCCTGGCGCGGCGTTCCGACGGCGACGGGTGCGGTCGCGGTCCTGAGTGGGAGGAACTGAAGATGAGTAAGGTGGCCGTACTCGGTGCGGGGATGACCCGCTTCATGCGTCGATCGCTCGAGACCGGGCGTGAACTCTGCTGGGAAGCCGCGTCCGCCGCCCTGCGCGAGGCGGACATGACGCTGGCGGACATCGACTGCGTGCTGTTGACCAGCGCCCCGGATGCCTTCGACGGCGTCCACATGAAGGGCGAGTACCTGCTGGACGGCGCCGGCGGCAAGGGCAAGCCCTACATCCGGACGTACGTCGGCGGCGGTTCGGGCGTGTTCACGATCATCGGCGGCTGGTGGCACGTGGCCAGCGGCATGTTCCGCAACTGCCTGGTCGTCGCCGAAGAGAAGATGTCGCCGACGATGCCGCACCCGCAGGGTGCATTCAACGCGATCTACGACCAGTTCACCGAGCGCCCCCTGGGTGTGAACCTGCTGTGGATCTTTTCGCTCGAGATGCATCGCTACATGCTCAGCTACGGCATCTCGCAGCGGACGATCGCCGGCGTGGCGGTGAAGAACAAGAAGAACGCGAAGGACAATCCCGCCTCGCAGGTTTCGGGCGACTTCACGATCGACCAGGTCGTCAGCGCGGAGATCATGGCCTATCCCGTCACGCGCCTGATGGTCAGCCCGGTGACGGACGGGGCGGTCGCGATGGTGCTGGGCAACGAGGATTACGCGAAGAAGAAGGGCGGCAAGCACGTGTGGGTCGAGGGCGTGGGCTGGAACCTGGACAGCTCCTACTGGACCAACCGCGACCTGGCCTACCCGCAGTACGTCGAGAACGCGGCGAAGATGGCCTACAAGATGGCCGGCATCACCAGGCCGCGCGAGGAGATCCACGTCGTCGAGCCGTACGACCCGTTCGCGTACAAGGAGCTGCACCACCTCGAGGGGCTGCAATTGGCGGACAAGGGCAAGGCTCCGGCGCAGCTCGAGAAAGGCTTCTGGGACCGTGACACGACGACCGGCATCCCGTCGAGTCCCTCCGGCGGCCTGCTGGGCGTCGGCAACCCGATTGCCGCGGCCGGCCTGGCCAAGACCGCCGAGATCTACTGGCAGCTGAAGGGCGCCGCCGGTCCGCGCCAGATCAAGCGGCAGGCCAAGCGCGGGGTGGCGCAGGCCTGGGGCGACCTGATGCAGGTCGGGACGGTTGTGGTTCTGGGAGTCTGAGTCCGGGTGATACGGGCGTACCGCCCGTCGAGACGTCGAGCGGGATAACCCCGCTGCCTGTGAGGATCGAGATGATAACCGAACTGCGTGGTACCGGGCTTCGTGAAGACGACATTCGCTCGGGCAGGATTCTGACGACGGAATGGCACGGCAAGACCGAGTTCGCCTGGGACGCGGGCGCGGCCATCGGCCAGTTCCTGGAAGGCCTGAAGGCCGGCAAGCTGCTGGGCCGCAAGTGCAACCAGTGCCAGCGGATCGTGATTCCCCCGCGAATGTTCTGCGAAAAGTGCTTCCGGCGCAACGATGAGTGGGTGGAACTGAAAGACACCGGCCGCGTCAATACGTTCTCGGTTTCCTACGTGAACTGGGATGCGTCGCGGCGCACGACGCCGCAGGTCCCGGTGGTCGTGGACATCGACGGCACGAACCCGCCGATGGGCATCATGCACCTGCTCACCGACGTGGGCGATTCCGTCGAGGCGGTCCTGGCGCGCGTCAAGGTGGGACTGCCGGTCCAGGCGGTGTGGAAACCGGCGGAGCAGCGCACCGGGGCGATCACCGATATCGTGTCCTTCCGGCCGCTCAAGTAACGGCCACGGAGACCAGAGCATGCGCGAGTACGTGACTCAGAATACCGAGCCCCGGGCTGTCCGTGGCGACTGGGGCGTCTGGTATCGCTATACGCACGGCGTGGCCGGCGAGCGTTTCTTCCGTGAACTCAAGGATCACAAGCGGCTCGTCGCGTCGAAGTGCCCCAAGTGTCAGCGCAGCTTCCTGCCGCCGAACCTGTACTGCGAAGACTGTTTCGTCGAGATGACGGAATATCACCCGGTCGCGGGCAGCGGCACGGTGGAGAGCTTCACCGTCCTGCATGAGTCGCTCGACGAGACCCCGCTGGCCCAGCCGATCGTGGCCGTGCTGGTTAGGTTCGAGGGGACCGCCGGAGGCCTGCTCGCACCGCTTAAGGGCGTGCGGCCGGACCAGGTGAAGATCGGCATGAAGGTGAAGCCGGAGTTCGAGGCCAAGGCGCCGACCCACTCGATTCGCGACCTCGCGTTCGTGCCGGCGTAGCAGCGGAAGCGGGAAATTCGCAGCGCCGTGCGCGGCGTTGGGGCGGTGACGTCCCTGCGGCTGGCCGCCGCGCCGCGTGTTGCGACGCGCCGGAGGCCTGCGCGGGTCAGAGCAGCCACCAGACGAAGCACAGCAGCGCGAGCACCGCGACGACAAGATACATCACGCTGCGATGGGACGTGTCGCCGCCCTGCACGACCCAGTCGGTGCAGTAGGGGCACCGGTCGGCGTCGTCCGGGATTTCGCGCCCGCACCGGGGGCACGGCACCGTGTCGGTCTCGTCACTGTCCTGGTCGACCAGGTCGCACTCTTGCGGTGCTTCCGGGTCATCGAGCCCGTCGTCCCACTCTTCCTCGTCGGGGACGTGTTCATCGCGTTCGCGCGCCACCTGATTCTCCGTCCAGGGCCGGCCGGTCGGCTTCTACCCAGCGCTCCGCGCGCTGTCAAGCAGTTGTCCAGCGGCCCCGGCCCGGACTGCGCCGACGCCGGCTGCGCATGGTTTGGCATCTGCGGGGGCGTTGGCTATAACCCGCCGCATGGCCGATGCCCAAGCCCTTGCGCCCCCGGCGGCACGACGTACCTGGGTCGGCGTGGCCGCGCTGCTGCTCTGTGCGTCGCTGTGGAGTCTCAACGGCCCGCTGATCAAGTTGCTGAATGCCGGCGACGTCCCGGGGATCAGCATTGCCTGCTTCCGCTCGATTGCGGGCGGGCTGGTGTTCCTGCCTCTGGCCTGGCCGCGCCGCGCGACGCTCGGCCGGGCGCGCGTCGGCTGGTCGATTGCCGCCGTACTGACCTTCACCCTGATGACGGCCACGTTCGTGATTGCCACCACGATGACGGCCGCCGCGAACGCGATCATCCTGCAATATACGTCCGCGATCTGGGTATTCCTGCTGGCGCCGCTGCTGTTGCACGAGCGCCCCGGACGCACCGAGGGCCTGGCGCTGATCGTGGCCATGGCCGGCATCGGCGTGATCCTGCAAGGCAGCCCGCGCACGGACCTGCCGGGCGTGCTGATCGCGCTGGCCAGCGGAGCCGGCTACGGCGCGCTGACCGTGACGCTGCGCGGGTTGCGGCTGGTCAATCCGTTCGTCGTGGCGGCGATGAATGCACTGGGGTCGGGCCTGCTGCTGCTGGCGCCGACGGCGCTGTGGGGGAGCTTCGACCTGACGGCGCGGGCGTGGCTCCTGATCCTGTTCCTGAGCCTGGTGCAGTTCACGCTGCCGTATGTGCTGTTCTCGTGGGCGTTGCAGCGCGTGGAAGCGCATCGTGCGGCGCTGATCGTGCTGCTGGAGACCGTTCTCAACCCGCTGTGGACGTACCTGCTGGTGGGGGAAACGGTCCCGGGGCCCACCCTCAAGGGCGGCCCGCTGATCCTGGCGGGAATCGTGGGGTGGCTGGTGCTGCGTTGGCGTGCTGATGCTCAAAAGCTCCGCAACGCTGGATGATCCCTCACCGCCCCACATCCACGCGTCTACGCACGAACCAGAGCCCGAGCATGGTCGCAGGTATGACCTCAACGAAGCCGACGCCGCAGGCGCCTACCCCGACCGCGGGTACGACCACCGGAATCACGTCCTCATCGGAGGCATCGTCCACACTGCTCTGATCGTCGGAGAACTGATTGCCGCCGGCGCCGGGGCCGGCCCCCTCGGCGGGTTCGTCGGAGCCATTGGCTTCATCCCTGTCGTCGGCTCCCCCGGAATCATCGGTCGGCGGGATCGCCGGCCCGCCGGAATCCGCATCGCCGGGATCGACTGCCGGGGGAACGTCCTCGTCGGCATCGGCGGGCTGCCACTCGTCGTCGTCCGGTTCGCCTTCGTCGGGATCTTCTCCGTCCGGATCGCCCTCGTCCGCGTGGAGACAGCCTTCGTCGTCCAC
Organism: uncultured Planctomycetales bacterium; assembly: GCA_964629745.1. Classification (GTDB taxonomy): domain Bacteria; phylum Planctomycetota; class Phycisphaerae; order UBA1845; family Fen-1342; genus JAAYXS01. Next base: position 10,567 of record CAZVRR010000123.1, read on the forward strand.
GTCCGAGCCGGCCGGCGTATCCGGGCAGCGATCGTCGCAGTCTGTCACGCCATCGTCGTCATCGTCCAGTTGGTCGCAGGCGCATCCGAGGTCATCGACCGAGCTGTCCTCCGGCGTGTCAGGGCAGGCATCGGTGCAGTCATCCACCCCATCTTCATCTTCGTCGAGCTGGCTGCACGCGCAGCCGTCG
>CAZVRR010000124.1:0-4484 GCA_964629745.1 uncultured Planctomycetales bacterium
CTAGTGCGCCGCAAGTTACGAGGGCGGAATGAACTCCGATGCCCAACTGGCCGCGAGTCTCTATGGCATCCGCCGCCGGCGGCGACAGGCGCTTCTGGCCGTGCCGCTGTGGTTCTTCGGGTTTGTATTGCTCGCGGGAGCCGCGGATGCGATCCGGGCCGACCTTGCGGAATTGCTAGTGAATGCGGAAGGGTTCGGCGGGTTTGTGCTGATCAACCTGCTGTGGCTGCGCGTATTAGCATCACGGTGTCCGCGATGTCGCAGGCGGTTCTTCACGAAGTCGCATATGTCCAACGTCTTTGCGTCGCGGTGCGTGCACTGCGGCCTGGCCTTGCCAAGGCCGGGATCGCGATGAACGGGCATCGAGCGCGGCGGGCGCGCGGGGTCCGCAAGCACCCGCTCGCGGCCGGCACGCACTTTCGCAAGCACGGGACCGTCCTCGCGGTTCATACCCCGCGCTCCACAGACACCGTCGTACCTCAGCGCGGAAACCTGGGCCCTGACGCCGCCAGATCGCGGAGGATGTCATGACGCACAGCGCAGGGCGCGCACAAACCCAGAACCCGCCGCTGGAACTGCGTTACGCTCGGCGGCGGCCCGGCAAAGCGCACCGCGCAATCTGGCTGGCCACCCTGCTCGTTGCGATTGCCGCAGAGCTGACAATTCTTTTCATTCTGGGCGCGCACGTCGGTGACGGCTTCAGTGCGTTTGCAGGGGACGCACGCGTTCTGTGGAACGAGCTGAGCGTGCTTGACCGGCTCGTGGTTTTCGCCCACGTCACGAATCCCGAGTACCTGCTATCGGCTGCCGCGGCGCTGCACGGTTGCGCGATCCTGATTGCGTCCCGGGCACTTCGCGGACGGTACCATCCGCCCATGTTGATGGCATACCTGTGCCTGGCGACGTGCCTTGCAGGAGTCGACTGGGTCTGCTATTGCCTACCGCTGCACACCGGGCTTTCTGTGCCGACGTCGCTCGGGTTTAGCCGCGTCGTTCACACGCTCGACGCGCAAGACGTCATGGACCGCGCGCTGGTATCGTTGCCACCCACTCTCATCGTCGGGGCGAGCCTTCTGTCGCGACGGAGTATCACCGATCATTCAAAGCACGTGCGCGAATCGAGTTCAGGTGGCGGGTGATCGAGTCAAACGGCACCCTGCATGGACTCACGCACGTGCGGGACGAGTGCCTGCGATCAGGCCGGTGCGTACTGGGCGCGCAACTACCCTGCTGCACTACCGGGAGTATAATGCGGCGGGTGGGCTGGAACGTTGGGTCAGCCAGGTGTATTTCGTGACCGGGCACACGTGGCACGCCACGGTCCGCGACAGCCACCCGCGGCTGGAGCCGCCGAGTGGCTTCTCGGCAACTCGTGGACCCGGTGCGCCCCCTCCAAATGGAGGTGCCTGATTCCCATGCTGGACAAGATTCACGTCATGCGCTATCGGGCCTCCTCTCGCCTTGCCGTGCTCGGATGTGCCGGGCTGCTCTTCACGGGCTACGTGTTCACCTACAGCGCCGGCTGGGTCCCCGTGCGCCTGTTCCCCCGGGCCGACGATTTTCTCCTCAGCGCGCCCGGGGTGTGGCTGTACCTGCTGATGATGGCGACTTTCGGATTGAGCTTAGTCTTCTTGTCACGTTGCCAGGTTGAGGTCTCCGATAAGGAACTTACGTACTGGAACCCCTTCAAATGCACGAGTGTGCGGTGGGAGGACGTGACGGAGGTCATTGTGCGTGGTGGCGCCTGCAACGTGGAGGTCCGCTCCTCAAGTGCGCGAATACGTCTCGACGGGCGCTTTCGTCGCGCGCGGGAGTTGAAAGTCGAGGTCCTGAGGCATGTGAGTCCCGATCGTGTGCGATTGGGGCGCGGCGTCCGCAAGTCCGAGTGGCTTCGCTAGATGATGGCAGGTCCCGGTCGGCGCGGCGCGGATTTCCGATTCCGTGGTGTATAGGTTGAACGCACTCTGCACGCGGGGGCGGTCCGTCTGGCGGACGATCCGCCGCGCGCGAGCGCGTTTCTGGCGTGGAATCATGCACAGGCGCGTGTGCCGACTTGCGGCAACGCGGTTCGCGGGACGGGAATGGCGAGCGTACATCTGTCGTGATGAGGATTCCGCCTACGTCAGCGCGATCGACCAGGCATACGCGGCGGTAAAGGCATGCATCCTGGGCGACTTCCATGGTGCGGTCCCACCGACCGAGCCGGTGGATATCATCGTGGCTCACGCGCCGGAGGATATCCGCGCTGGCCTGGAAACGTTGCACGTGTCACACCTGTTCAAGTACCGAGCGCGCGGCGGATGCCACTTGGCGGGACTGGGAGTCGTGCTCATCTTCCTCCCGCGTACCCACAGGGGGTTCGTGCGCTGTTTACATCACGAGCTGTGTCATGCCCTCTGCGAATCCGCCTTGGGCGGCGGGTGCAGGAACGTCTGGGCCAGGGAGGGCTATGCTGCACTTGTGGGGGCGCGCTGCTGTGGGCCTGAAGCTGTTTCGGGCTGGCGGGAATCGCTGCTGGCTGCACCGCCCGGAGCCCGCCTGCTCACGCTTGGAGAGGTGCTGCGCGGCAGAGCGCGGGCCAGGCGCCAGGACCTGGATTCTCGATACCTCCTGCAGGCGCGCGTTCTCGTCGCGTTCCTCTACGAGCGCCGCGTGGTTGCCCCGAGGGTCTGGAACGCGTGCCAGCGTGCCCTGGCAGACGACATCGGACCGCGCCAGGTGATTCGCACGCTCGAGCGTGAATTCCAAAGGAAGGGCACCGACCTCGATCTCCTCGTATGGGGAAGGTTGCCCAGCGGCGTACGGGACTCGCGCAGCACCGACGCGTGCTGACGCGCTTCGCACTGCGGCAGGGCGTTTCGCGGGCGAATCATGTATGATGTGGCTGCTGCACTGCCTGGAGTTATAATGCGGCCGGTGAGTTGGAATGCTGCGTGAGCTCCGTGTACTCCGAGACCGGTTACATACGTGGCACGCCACGGTCCGCGACGGCGACGCGCGGCTGCTGGGGCCCGAAGACACGCTGGACGTACGGGATCTTGGTCTGTTCTATTCCACCGACGGCAAGCTCTGGCGGGCGCGCTGGAGCCGGTGGGAGGAGGATGCGGAGGGCGTGGTTTCGGGGTTCACGTACGACCGGGCGTGTGAGTTCCAGTACGCCGGCCCACGGCAGCGCTACTGGGCGCGCGAGCTGGATCCGCAGAGCTGGAGCCCGCTGCCGGTGGGCAGTCAGGGGACGACATACCTGGGTGAGCTGCCGTGGAGTGATTTCGAGGTGAACGGCTCGCTGGTCGCCACGGCGGTCCGCGGTGACTTCTCGGTCGAGGGGGTGAGCGCGCAGCAGGATGCCGCGACGGGCAAAGTTGAGTTCTTCCCGGATGAACCACCAAAGCGGGGCTTGCTAACGGCGATATCATGAATTACGCAGGGGTACATGCGAGGGCCCTGGTCTGTGTACTTTGGAAATGCAATGTGCGAACTCGGCGCTGAAGCCCGCGAATGTTCGAAGGAGCGGGTCATTTATGTTGGTGGTGGCGTGCTCGAGGGTGCGATCCAAGCACTCGTTAACCCGATCACCGTTCCATAGGAGTTCGTGTGCAAGACTTCGGCGCACGCCCGGCCGGGGCACGACTGGCAATCGTAATAATCGCACTTGTGCTTTGTGGCATCTGGTTTTGTAGCTTTGCCTGGTGTGCCAGCGTGAACATAGGCAACGCAACCGAGGTCGTCGGCCACACGCTGCTGCGAGCGAGCCCCGCGTCGGTGAATATTGCCGCCTGGGTGCAAAGAGAAGATCGCCTTTACAGCTTTTGTGCAATTTCGTACGCGCTGGGGGCTGCAGCTATGTGCGCACTACTGGGCCACTGGCCATCCAGACGGGTGATCACCGCTGTCTTCTTTATCGTCAGTGGCATGGTGCTGGTGGCGGACTTGACCAGCCATGCGATACTGACACTTAAGCAACAGTACCTCTTCAGCACTGCGATGCGACTAGGTGCGGGAGGGTTTGCAGACTATTCGTGGGATCTCGAACAGCTGGCCGAGTACGTGAAGTGGTATTCACCGCTCCTCGTTGCGGGATACGCTGCCATTTGTGCCGGTCGTGACGCGAACGGTGCGGCAATTTGCGGTTTTCCCGTGAGCCGCCGGGGTTCCGGGGGCGATGGTCTTTGAGTCCCTCGGCGCAAGCGGCCTGGCGGGTGACGCGGTCCGCGCGGGTCCACGAGCCGGGGGCCCGATTGCTGAACGGCCGCTCGTTGTTCCCCGGCCGCGGTGCATCGACCGGAAGCGTGCGAGCCCATAAAAGTGACGATAGAGGCGGCCTGATGTCGCTCGTCATTCGGATTCTCCTGACCGTGGGCGTTTCGGAAGGCGTTGACCTGGCCGTGCGGGCCATCCTCAATCCCGGAGAAAAGGTGCTGGTGCCGGAGCCGGCGTACGTGTCCTACGGCCCGGTTGTGGAACTGGCCGGCGGAACACCGGTT
>CAZVRR010000124.1:4494-10604 GCA_964629745.1 uncultured Planctomycetales bacterium
ATTCGGATTCTCCTGACCTTGGGCGTAGGGGCGCTGACCTGTGCGTCACTTGCCGTCAGCCATGCGCACGCAACGTGTACTGGAGTGTCGCTGGTACTCACTCCGCTTATGACGATGATGGTGGTCTATGTGGGGTTGACACTGGTTTTGAGACGTCGATAGGCGATCCGGATGTGCGCCGCAATGTGGAAGCGTGGACCCCAGCCCGCGCGCGGGCGCTGTCTACAGCCTCGCGCGCCGGTTGTGCGTCTGGATTGCTGGAGCCGCCGCAACAGAAATGGTCCAATCGATGCCGCGGTCGCCTCACGCTTACCTTGACCATGTCGAGCGTCACGATCGGCGGCGGCAACCCGCGGCTGCGGGGCCCGACCGATGCGGTGCACGTGCGCAAGCCCGGCCGAATGGCACGGGCCGCGCGGCCGACCGGCAGCTTCGCGAAGCGAGCATCGACCCAAGGCGGTGGCGGCGGTGTTCGTGAATCGCGACACGGGAGGTTGCCTGAGCCCTCAGTGAATTATACTATGACGGCGATGCTCAAAAGTAAAATGTGGCGATGGGCGATCACGGTGTTCATCCTGTTTGGAAGCCTCAGCGCTTCTTATTCCGGGGCTAAGATGCTGGAAATCCGCTCAGGGCGCACACATCCGACGTATCGCTTCGGCATGTTCGTTGCCTTTTTCGGCTTCTGGGAGTTACTGTTATTATGCCGTCCCATTGTGCGGACGTTTACCTGCGTACTACAGCGCTGCATGAATCCCAGTCGCGCTGAGGTCTTGGCCTGGATTGCATGGGGTCTGATGTGGGGTGCGGTGATCGCCCTGCTGGCGGTCATGTTGCAGTACTCGGAGCGCATCGCCCCCAACTCGTAGCGACCGCGCGCCAGGGCAAACCTCAGCTTGGATCCCGCAGCGGACCTGCGCGTCTGGCGGGCTGGTGGGAGCCGGGGCGGAGTGGGGCTACCGACCTGCCGGTGGGCTGCGCAGAGCCGCACTGCGGGATGGCCCAGCGAGGACACCGTCCATCCCTGTGGCGAGCACCGCCTGCATCCCGCGCGTACGCCGCCATCCACGTAGGACCTCACCGGCGACTCGAGAGATCCGCAGTCCACCTCACACCCCACCCGCCAACTGGAAACCGCCGGGCTGAGTCGCTTCAGCAAGCAGGGCCTGTGTTCAGACACTTGAACGGCCCTCGCCGTTCCGTTCAAAGTCTCGTACGCCCACACAGGGCTCCCCGGAAGACCACCTTGCGGCAAAGGTCCCTGCCTGAATAACTTGCACGATTCTCGCCGCGCGGCACGCCGCGTGTTCTGGGGACGGCTGGTGTAGGGCCTTCAAACCGCATTCGTGGAGAATCCAGATGAACCATGCCACGGCGCTGCTGCGCCGAACAATCGTCCGACGCGCTGCGCGCCGCTGCGCTCGAATCGCTCGCCTCCTCGCACCCCTGGCAGCACTCGCCGCCGCCGGCACGGCACTCGCGCAGGAGTGGGAGCCGCTGGGCACGTTGCCCACCGGCGGCCAGCCGCGGGAGTACGCCGCCGGCCTCAACAGGAACGGCGTGCTGTACGCCATCGGTGGAACGCCGTGGCAGAACGGCGCGGACCAGGACGGGGCGGTGCATCGCTACCAGGACGGCACCTGGACCGCGATCGCTCCGGTCGGCGGCGCCGGACCGATCCTCAGCGGGGCAGCAGGAGTCGATTCACTGGGCCGAATCGTCGTGTACGGCGGCTTTGTCATGGACGGACAAGACCCGGGGCCCGAGCGCGTCTACGACGAGGTCGAGGGCCTCACCGATCCCGTCGCCAGCCGCTCGGCGCCGGAGTCCGCCATCGGGTACTTCGCCTGGGCCAGCGACGCACAGCACCGGCTGTATGGCTTCGGCGGCGGCCCGGGTGCGGGCGGTCCCAACAGTGACTACTGCGATCGCTACGACGCGGCGACCGACAGTTGGAGCGAACTCGCTGCGCTGCTGACGCCCGCCGCCGATGCGTGTGCCACGTACGACGGCAACGGTCACATGCTCGTCATCGGAGGCATCAACCAGGCAGGCTCGGCGCGACTCGCGAACGTCGCCCAGTACGACATCGCAGGCAACACGTGGTCCGACTCGGCAGTACCCGACTTTCCCGTTGCGATCAGCGGTGCGCGGGCTGTCCTCGGCGCCGACGGGCGCGTGTACGTGATCGGTGGCGAGACCGGCCCGCTTGGCGCGGGTACGACGCAGGCAGCCGTCTACAAGTACGAGCCGGCGAGCGGCGCCTGGCTCCCGGTCGCCGCGCTGGGTACCCCGCGCAAGTGGTTCGCCGGGGTGCTCGGCAGCGACGATTACATCTACGCGATCGGCGGCGCGAACGATGCCGGCGGCACGAACACCGTCGAGCGGCTGTTCACGCCGCGCTGCGCGGAGATCACGGGGCCCGAAGACGAGGTTGCGTTCGCCGGCTCGGTGGCCGGGTTCTCGGTGGCGGTCAACGGCGCCGCGCCGTTCGTGTATGCATGGCGCAAGGACGGCCTGGCGCTGGCCGATGGGCCGACCGGCACCGGCAGCACGATCAGCGGCGCATCGACGTCCACGCTGATCATCGCCCAGCCGGGCAGCGCCGACGTGGGCGTCTACGACGTGGTGGTCTCGAACGATTGCGGCGCGGTCCAAAGCGGTTCGGCGAACCTCACGTTGCTCGTGCCGCCCAGCGCACCGGCTGCGTGGGTGGCGACGAACATCCATCCCGGCTGGGCCGACGGCGGTTCGCACGCATACGGGATCGCCGACGGCTTGATCGGCGGCGGGGCGGTGATGCCCACCGACCTGCCGGACGGCCGGGTGCTGAACCTGTCGCACGCATTCGTGTGGGAGCCGGACACGCTGACGCCAATCGACGTGTCGCCGCCGGGCTCGGTCGGCGGCGAGATCCTCGACGCCGAAGGAAGCCTGCTGGTCGGCTGGTTCTGGCACATCTTCTCATGCCCGCCGTGGACGTGCGGCTGGGAGTCGGCCGGCTACTGGGATGCGGGCACGCTGGCGTTTACCGAAACGCACATGAGCGGCGCCGAATACGACCACGCGGTCGCGACCGACGGTGCGCGCCTCGTCACGAATGCGGCGTTCGAATACACCGAGGGGATCTATACCTACATGCCGTTCCTCTGGACGCCGCCGCAGAGCGTCTCGTACCTGGATCCGGGCGACGTCATCGACTACGTGAACGTGACCGCGATCGACGGCGTGCATCAGTACGGCTCGATGATCCCGGCGGACACGTCGTTGCAGTGGCATGCCGCGATGTGGAGCGGCTCGGCCGGCAGCCTCCTGGATGTGCACCCCGCCGGGTACGACGAGTCGACCATCTCCGGCGCGGGCGACGGGCAGGTGGTCGGCCAGCTCGAGCTCAGCGGCACGCAACATGCGGCGTTGTGGGCGGGCGGCACGGCTGCGGCGATCGAGCTGCATCCGGCGGGAGCGACGGTGAGCCAGGCGATGGCGGTACACGACGGGATCCAGGTGGGCAGCGTCGACGGGAAGGCGGCACTGTGGATTGGCTCAGCCGAGTCCCACGTCAACCTGCACGCGTTTGCGCCGGCCGAGTTCGCGTCGACGTTCGCGGAAGACGTCGAGCTGGCACCGGACGGCTCCATCACGGCGGTCGGCTTCGGCTACAACACGACGACCGGGCGCTACGAGGCGGTGGTCTGGCGAAGCGCCGGATTTGAACCAGGCGACTTGAATTGTGACGGCGCGTTGAACGTGTTCGATATCGATCCGTTCGTCCTGGCACTGACGGATCCGGCAGGCTACGCGACGGCCTATCCCGCGTGCGATTCACTGCTGGCGGACATGAACGGAGACGGCGTGGTGAATGCGTTCGACATCGATCCGTTCGTGGAGGCGCTGGCGGGATAAAGACGCCGCGATCGGCGGATCAGGGTGCGCGGGAAAGAGCGGGAGCTTCCCCGGTGCCACGGGCGCGCTGGCCGTGGCACTCTTGTTTGGGCGCAGGCGACAAGGCGAAGAGCCGACCGGGCGATGCTGCAGCGCCACGGCCCGTCAGACCGTCGGCGCGGCGAGCGCGGCGAGCGCTTGCAGCGCTCGCGGGAGGGTCAGCGTTTTGTCATGCCATCGTAGACGATGCCGGCGAATACGTCGGGCCCGATGCCTCCGCCGCCCCACTGGCCGTCCAGGTCCGCGGTTGGCCTGGCGGCGATGACCTCCTCGCGCGTCTTGCCCTGGTTGACCAACGCACGCACGTGGTCGCGCACCGTCACCAGCATCGCGCGGTACGCACGCAATTCGTCCGCCGTCGACAACGGGCCATGGCCGGGGATGATCCTCGTGTCGGCGTTCGTCATGCCCAGCAGCCGATCCACCCCCGCAATCATGCCGTCGAGCGACCCGCCGGCGTTCACGTCGATGAACGGGTAGGTGCCATTGAAGTACACGTCGCCCGCGTGCAGGACGTTGGCCGTGGCGAAGTACACGATGCTGTCGCCATCGGTGTGCGCCGGCTCAGGGTGCATGATCTGCACGTCCTCGGAATTCCAGTGCAGCGTCAGGGCGCCGCTGTACGTGAGCTTCGGCAGCGCCGCGGGCGGCGACGGCGGGATCCGGTGGCCGAGCCCGCCGAGGACCTGCTCCGTGCTCATCCGGCGGCGCACGTTTTCCTGGGCGATCACGACCGCTCCCTGTTCGGCCAGCGCGCGGTTTCCGGCGACGTGGTCGAAGTGCCAGTGCGTGTTGATGACAAAGCGCAGCGGCGTGTCGGTCTGGGCCCGAATAGCGGACAGGACTTGCGCGCCGAGCTGCTCGTACTCGCTGTCGACCAGCAGTGCCCCGTCGTTGCCGATCGCGAGACACAGATTCCCGCCGGCGCCGCTGAGCATGAACAGATGCGGGGCCACGCGCGTGGTCTGGATCTCGATCGGCGGGCGCTCCTGCGCGGCTGCGCCGATGCACAGCGCCAGGGTTCCGAGCCAGAGTCGCGGGACTGCGGCGTGCCGGGTGATCATCGTCGTCTCCTCAGGTCGCGGAATGCGCACGTAGCCTTCAGCGGCCCAGGATAGCACCACGCCCCTTCGGTGTGGCCGAATGGCGTGCATCGAACTGTCGAATCCTGTGCGCCGAAGGCACGTGCGACGAGCGCTCGTTGTTGCAGTCTGGCAATGCGTTGAACGCGCAGTGAAGGACCCCGCGCCCGGCTGCCGCCGGCAGTTGGCGCGGGGTCCTGTCGCACCGAATTCAGCCGCGTCGAGGCGCGGCACTTGCCTTGCGTGACTACCGCTTACGCAGCGCCAGCGCGCCCAGCGCGAGCAGCGCCAGTGCGGCCGGTTCCGGGATCACGCTGATCGAGCCATCCACGAATGTCGCCGGCGCGAACGCCCCCGGCGCGGGCATGGCGAAGCCCTCGGTCAGGTCCGGCGGATTGTCGGCGCCCGGCAGCAGCACCGACACGCCGAGCATGTCGAGATTCACGGTCGCCGTGCCGAGCAGGATCGCGTCGCCCCACACCGGGTCATCAAACGGCGAGATGAAGCCCGCGATGCCGTCACCGTCCGGGGTGCCGCCCGGCGGGTTGAACATCGGACCCGGCGCGAACGCACCGTAGGAGACGCTCGTGCCAAAGATGTCCAGGTCCATGCCGAACGCGATGATCGCCTCGGCTTCGGGGATCTGGGCCAGCAGGTCGACGGTGGCCGTGCCGTCCGCGAGATTCACCTCCTGGAAGACGGGGTCCACCGTCACCAGGATGTCTGCCGCACCCGGGCTGACAAGCAGGCCGAGCAGGGCAGCGCAACATAGCCATTTCACTCTCATCTCCTGAGCCTCCTGTTCACAGAATCTATCAACCTCATTGTGGTATCGCAGATTCGGCGAGGTGTGCCACCTCGCTCAAGGCGGAGCCCGCCGGCGGCCCGCGTGAGGCCACCGGCGGTCTCCGGTTACGTTGCGCTAGTCACTCGGCGGCGGGGTGCCGCAAATCAGCTCGTAGGCCAGATTTACGACAACCTGCAGCGTCCAGCTGCCTTCGCCCGGCCACGTGGTCGTGAAGGCGGCGTCGGGCAGACCCAGCTCCGGATCGGCATCGCCGGTCTCCCAGAACCAGGTGCCCGCCG
>CAZVRR010000125.1:0-10564 GCA_964629745.1 uncultured Planctomycetales bacterium
GAGATTGCCGTTGGACAAGGACGTCGTCAGCGGGTTGCTGGGTGGCCGGGAAGGGGACGTGCTCGGGACGGTGGTCGAGCCCGAACGGCAAGATGCCCGAGGCCACGCCGTACGCCGCGATTGTCCGCGAAATCACGCCTGAGGGCGATCAGCCCCGCTTCCGCAGGTCGACCGGCGGCGGTTCACGTACGCCGGGCAGCGTACACAATAGGTATTGTCCCCCACCGCGTCGGTCACCGCCGGCGCTGTTTTCACGGGGACTGCTAAAGGATGGTCCTGTGATTGTGACTACAATGCGCCGGTGACCCTAAAGCAGAGTTCTCGTGGAGTGTGGCTGCGCCGGGGAGTGCTCGCCTCGTTGACGGCACTCTCGGTCCTCACCGCCGTCCTCTGGAAACTGAGCTACGATCCTCGATCCCTCTCTCCTGGGAAAATAGCCATCGAGGTTCGGAGCATTATCTGCACGGCAGATTGCGTTTACGAAGTTCATTCGTTTCTCGGGTTCGGGTACGAACTCCATCGGTCGCGTGGAGAACAGCGGTTTGTCGTGACATGGGCTTGGCTTCCATTCTGGTTTCCGTTTGCCGCCTTCTTGGCCTATCCAGCCTGCGCGCTGCTGTGCTCGGTCCGGCAGACCCTTACCCGCCGCGAACGAGCCCGCAAAGGGCATTGCATCGGCTGCGGATACAACCTTTCCGGAAACGTCACAGGACGCTGTCCCGAGTGTGGTGTGCAGATAGCGAAGAGCGGTACGTGAGCACATCATTCCACGTATCCGCCCGCCGTGATGGCCCTCGACTCCACAGGGTGCTTCGCCTGCCCCCAACAGCCCACATTGGGCGGGCAAGAGCATGTCGAGCCGGGTTGCTGGCGGAATCACTCGCGGCGCACGAGGCACAGATCGGCATGCCGCGGCGGTGGCGCCCAGGCCGATCCATGTTCAACTCCACGCGCGAAGCAGATCCGCAAGTTCCTCGGCGTCACCGAAGTGACGTCTGCGCTCCTCGTCCGTAGTGTGGTCCAGGTACTTCTGAATCGCTTCCGCCGCGCGCATTTGGTCGGGCGTTGAACTCAATCGGATAGCAGTTCGCTCCTTCCTCACCAGGCCGGCAATCCGCGTTGCAGGCAGGTCCACGGCGTATGCTGCGGCGTCCCAGGCGGCAAACTCCTCCAGGACGTCCGCAAATTCGTCGAGAAAGCAACTGAGTGTTTCGGCGTCCGGGTACAACGTGAGACCGAGGACATCCGACGTCTCAGACACGAGCACCGGAAACGTCGCCTCTTCCATTACCCTATCACTCCCACGGCCGACGCCGGCCGAAGCCGCCGGCGCATCCCGACACTGATAACATAACGCGCCGGGGCGGGGCGGCGCCAACCAAGGCCGGGCGTGGGGGTGGACCGGTAGAAGCCCTGCGGGACGCCGTTGCGGTGAGGCCACCCCCCAACCCCCAGCGCGCACAGGGGGCCCCCCGCCCGGCGCCCCGGCCACCACCAGCGCTGCAGCCCACCAGCAACTCATGGCCACCCGGTCTCCAGGTTCTGCGGCACCCACTTGCCATGACGCCGCTCCAGCTCCGTTTGAATCTCCTCCGAACGCCGGTTGTAATGCCGGCGATTGCGAAACGCGACTTGCCTCAAGCGCGGCAGCGTCAACAAGACAGACACGTCGCCGTCCACTATATCGGTATCTTCCCAGAAGAACACATGTTCGAGCTGAGGAAGCCCGGCCAACGGGCAAAGCGACGGGATCCGCCCCACATTGCATAGCATCAAGATTCGCAACCCGCGGAGGGCGGCCAATGGCTCCACATTTTCCAGCGCCTTGGCGCCGTCAATTTCGAGCACCTCGATGCGTCCGTGGGCAGCGATCGGGTCCAGGCGGCGAACGTGCTTGATGTCAAAGAGGCCCACCTTTCTGAGGCGCGGCAGGCTCGCGAGCGGCGCCAGGGAGTACGCGCGCGAGCCACCGAGGTAAAACGTGTGCAAGGCGATCAGACCAGACACCGGGTCCAGGTCCGCTCCGCAATACGAATCAAGAAACAGCGCTTCCAGCGAAGTGGCTGAGAAAACGCTTTGGGCGCCGGGCCGCCAGAGAACACGGCAGTGCGTCAGGTGGGGAAATGCGCCGCAGCGTATCTCCGTCCGGCAATGGGTCTGAATCGAAAGATTGTGCAAGTTGGTCAACGCATGAACGGGGCTGATGTCGCGTATCTGCCGGTGTATGATCTCAAAACCTCGGACAAACGAAAACTCTTCGATTGGCCGGATATCGTTCGCGGCGAAGCCGAGGGTATGGTTCAGCTCAAGTCTTTCAATGCCTAGGCGAAGCATGGTCTGCCGGGCTTCTGAAATACGGTCGCGCGGCAGAATCATCGTGGGGCCGAAACGCGTCTCTCGCAACTGAAATCCATCGACAGCGCGAAGGTTGGCAGCCAAGCTCGAAGCTCCCATGGCGTCTGCGGGTGCCCTTCCAGTGCGATCTCGCCTCACTTGCTGGAAGCACGGATCAGAACTCGCAGCGCCGTGCTCGTCAACCTGTTCGAAGCAGCACCGGACGCCTCACCCGCCTGAACCTGGCCACCTGCGCAGGATCTTGCCATCACGCACGTGCTGGTGAGCCGCTCGGCGACATCCTGGCTTTGATCATTCCAGGTGCTCCCGTCGCGTGGCGTCACGTGATGAGCAGCGGCACTGTACTTTTGCCGCCGTCGCGATTGGACCCGATTGGGGCCCCGGCAGAAAACCGCCAGTCACAGCGCGCTCTGGCCGCCGGGCTGGCAAGCGGCTTCGTGCCATGATAATCTAATAACATCAAGATGCGCATGTGGTCGCATGCGCGAACGTCGGCACAGCGAGCCTTCATGTCGACCTGCCCGTCGCCGGAGGAAATGGCTGCCTTCCAGGTCGGACGCGCCGATCCTGACCTGGCCCGGCGAATTCGCGACCACGTGCAGGACTGCGCGATCTGCCGCGCGTTGCTGGCCCGCAGCTCCGCCGATCCCGGCAGCACGCTGCCCCCCTTCAGCGCGTGGGATGCGCCGCAAGAGCGGCCCACCGCACAAGCCGGGCCGGCGCCCGACGTGACGCTGCCGGTCATTCCCGGCTGTCGCCTGCTGCGCGAGGTGGGCCGCGGGGCACAGGGCGCCGTCTACGAAGCGGTCCAGGACAGCCCGCAGCGCAGCGTGGCGGTGAAGATTCTGTACGACGCACACCGCAGCTCGTCCATGCGCCGCCGCTTCGAACGCGAGGTCGACCTCGTCGCCGGTCTGCGGCACCCGAACATCATCTCCGTGCTGTCCGCCGGCGCACTGCCGGACGGCCGGCTGTATTGCATGATGGAGTTTGTCCCGGGCGTGCCGCTGACGGAGTACGTTCACGCGCGGCAGTTAACGCTCAGGCAGGTCCTGGGGCTGTTCGCGGACGTGTGTGACGGCATACAGCATGCCCATCAGCACGGCGTCATTCACCGGGACCTGAAGCCCGGCAACATCCTCGTTGACGCGGACGGCGTCCCGCGCGTGCTGGATTTCGGCCTGGCCAAGCAGGTTGCGGCGGCAGCCGACCAGACCGTGATCTCCCTCACCGGTCAACACCCCTTCGGCACGCTGCCGTACATGGCGCCCGAGCAGGCCAGCGGCGACCTTGCGCTGGTCGACACGCGCACGGACGTGTATGCGCTGGGGGTCGTGCTCTACGAGCTGCTCACGGGCACGTATCCGTACCCGCTCAACGGCCCGCCGCAACTCGTGCTGGCCCATATCTGCCAGACGCCGGCGGCGCGGCTCGCCCGGAGCTGGCGACCGGAGCGCGGTGTGTCGGGGCCGAGTCGGGCCGATGGTGCGGCGGATTGCCCGATCGACGCCGACCTCGAGACGATCGTGCTCCGCGCGCTGGAGAAGGAGCGCGAGCGCCGCTACCAGAGCGCCGGCGACCTGGCCCGTGACCTGCGGCATTACCTGGCCGGCGAACCGGTGGAAGCGCGGCGTGACAGTGCGTGGTACGTCCTGCGCAAGACGGTGAAACGCTACCGTTCGGCCCTGTTCACGGCACTGGCGTTCCTGGTGGTGCTTGGTGTCGGCGCGATCGTCACGACCGGGCTCTGGCTGGACGCGGCGCGCCAACATGCGCGTGCCGAACGAGCGCTGCGCGAGACGGAGGACGCGCTGCAAGTTTCCGACTGCATGGGCGGGCGCATGCCGCTGGAGTTCGGCGGCGTCGCCGAGCGCGTGGCAAACATCCAGGCGCTGCGCACCTTTGCGGCGCGGCATCCGGGCAACACGCAGCTCGGCACCGTCGCGGCCACGCTGGCCCAGGAGCAGGAGCGGCTTCATGCCCTGCTGCGCCAGGCCCTGGACCGTAACCACCTGGCGCCGGTTCTCGCGCTGCACGCTGAAGACCAGGGGGACCCACCCTTCGAGCAGATTCTGAGAGAGCTGGATGCGGACCCGCGGTACGCGGGCGTGCGTGAAGCCTGGCGACTGCGCCTGCACTACTGGCTGCGCTTCCCGGCGCCGCACGGCCTGGGCCAGGAAATGCACGACGCGCTGAACATGCTACGTTGCCTCGCGCCGGACGATCCCCGGGTGGCCGAGGCCGATCGCACGCTGCGCGCCTGGCGCGACGCCGCCCGGGTCGTCTACGAGGAGAGTTTTGACCAGTATGAGCCCGGGCCGGTCCCGCCCGCCGCGGACTGGAGGGGCAACTACGGCATTGAGGGCCTGGAGATCCAGGGCGACCGCCGCGGTCTGCACGTGACTTCGACCCGCAGCAGCACCGGCATCGGCGTCCACCCGCTGCACCTCGACGCCCCGGCGATCACGTGCACGGCGCGGCTGCTCGTGCAGTGCGGCGCCGATGACCCGCGCGAGACGGCAGCGAGCATTCACCTGAGCGGCGCAGAGGGAGTGCTCGGGGAGTTCGGGATTGATGGCGGTCGCTTCTTCCTGCCCGGCGAACTGGCGCCCGGCGGGCGGCGCGGCCGGGTCTGGGGAATGCCGGTCGAAATCGGCCGTGCATACGAGGTCGAAATTCGGGCGGATCGCGTGCAGGGAACATACGACGTGCTGGTCGACGGCGACTACCTCGTCGAGTCGGCGCTCGCGACCGACCGTGGCCCCCTCGAGGCGCTGCGCGCCGGCACCGGCCGCGCGACGCAGATCCTCCTCGACGACCTCGTCTGCCGCGCGCCCGACCGGCCGTTCCGGAGCGAACTGGGACCGTACTGGCCCATCCCCTCGATTGAGACGCTGCGGCTCGAACTCGCGGGACGCATCCCGCTGGCCGTCAACTCGTTCCTCGCCGCGGATTTGAACCGCGATGGAATCGTGGAACTGATCGGCGCCGATGCACGGGAATACGGGGCGCTGCACTTTCTGGAACTTCGCGGTCCCGATTTCGTCGCGCAGCGAATGCACACGGAACGTTTTGCCACCAACAGCGTCCTGACCGTCGGCGCGGTGGACGGACTGCTCTGGGTGCTGCCGTTCGCCGGCGACATGCTCGACGAGATGGTCGCGCTGTTCCGCGTGGCCGGCGATTTTCGGCTCGAGGAAGTATATCGACGCGGGTATAGCCACGCGGAAGGCGGTCCGGGGCTGCAAGGCGTGGCGCCGGTCCACTTCGGCGACGGCCGCGACGGCCTGGTGGCCTGGCTGAGCTGTTACGGGCGCGGGTTCGAACTGCTGGCGCGGAGCGGTCCAGATGCCGCGGAAGCGTACCGCCCGCTCGGCCACTACACGCCGCACAAGCCAGGCGGTCTGCCCAGCGACGTGCGCTCCATCGTCGCCTGCGACTGGGACGGCGACGGGGATGATGAACTCTTCCTCGGCTGGGCCTACTGGCATGGCTACTGCCCGGCGCTCGTGACGCTGGAATGGGATCGCGCGCCGGATGGGGCGCCGGCCCTGGGCGCCGTCCAGGCCCTGACGGACGAGGTCGGAGCTACGACGCTGGCCCTGTCACACCTGGGCGACTCGGCAGCCTACCTGATCGCGGTCTCACGGCAGTTGCCAACGCGACACGGGCATACCAGCGGCGCGGGCGTGCGCGTGTGGCGCGTGCCGGACATCCGGGCGGACGGCCCGACGCCGCCGAGCTACTACCTGCCCTGCCAGGCGGAGCACGTCGCCACCGGAACGCTGGCAGGCCGCGACGTGTTCGCCACATGCGCCATGGAGCAGCACAATCGCGAGGAGCGCTCCGATGCGGTGCTGCGCGTCCACGCGCGCGAAGGCGACAAGATCGTGGTGCGGTGGGAAGCGACCCTGCACGGGTGCAACGAAATCTACGACCTGGCGATCACGGATGCGAACGGCGACGGGGCGGGGGAGCTGCTCGTGGCGCTCGCGTCAGGCGACCTGCTGATTCTGGCGCCCGTCGCGGACGACGCGCTGGCCGGGATGCCTTGAGACGCCCCGTATAATCCTTCAGGCCAACACCAGGGAGGTGCCATGCGCCCGCGATGCGCGTCGGCCGTTCGCTCGCTTCGCCGGACCGTTCGCCGGTCGGCGCCATTGTGGGTGATGTGGGTAGCCGTCGCCCCGGCGGTCGGCGACATCTTCCACCTGACGACCGGGGGGCGCGTCGAAGGCGACCTCATCGAGCAGACCGACGCGCATTACCGCATTCGCACGCCGATCGGGACCATCACGCTCGAGACCGGCGCGGTCGTGCGGGTCGAGACGGCCTTGTCGCCGTTCGCCGGCTACGACGAGCGCAGTGCGCAGGCGCCGGATACCGTGGCGGGACAACTGGCGCTGGCCGACTGGTGCGTTGGCCAGGGCCTGCACGCGGAGAGCCGCCGACATTACCGCCGGGCCCTGGAACTGGATCCCGACTGCGCGCCGGCGCGGCGTGCCCTGGGATACGTGCGCATCGGGGACTTGTGGGTGGAGGGGCGGCGCGAATCATCCGCGCGGCCCGCCGACGAGGAACCCGCCGCCGATGCGGAGGCCGAGTCTGCCAAGCTTGGCGCCGCGATCCAGGCCACCTGGCAGCGGCGGATCCAGAACGTCAAGAGCGGTCTGCTCGACAGCGGCGTGCCCGAGAAGATGGCGCAGGGGGCGGCGAAGATCCGCGAGATCACGGACCCGCTCGCGATCGTGCCGCTGGTGCGCGTGCTGCGCGGCGGCGACCGCGACTGCCGGATGCTGCTGGCCGAGATGCTGGGGCGGTACCGCGAGGATCTCGCGCTGGTCAACCTGATGGCGCTGGTGCTCGATGACCCGGACCGCGACGTCCGCCGGGTGGCCCAGGCAGCCCTGGCGCGCCGCGAGGATCAGCGCGTGGTCGACCACCTGCGCGAGGGCGTCGCCAGCGACGACGATGAACTCGTCCGGCGCGCCGCGGAAGCGCTGGGTGTTCTGCGGGCTCCCGCGGCGGTGCCCGAGCTGATCGGCGCGCTCAAGGTGCGGCGTGTGAAACGGGTGGAAGTTTCCATGGCACGCTACCTGGGCTCGCTGCCACTCGGGTTTCAGCCGTCGTATGTGACGGTGGGCGGGGAACGCGTGATCCTGACGCCGCAGCTCGTGCTGCCGGCTGACATGCAGCGCGGCACAGCCGATCGCCGGCCGGAGCAGGAGGTGACGGTCTACCGGACGGAGGTGCTGGAAGCGCTGCGGGAGACGACGGGGGTCGACTTCGGATTTGACGAGCAAGCCTGGAGCCGCTGGCTCGAGGAGTCCAGACCATGACACGACTTTCGCTGGCGCTGTTCGTGTGGCTCATGCTGCCGTCGCTGACCCGCGCGGCGTCTCCGGCACCCGGCGATGGGCCGGCGGAATCACCGGCCACGCCGGCGGTCGCGCCCCAGCCGGCCGAGAACGCAAATCTCGACCGGCTCGAGCAGGAATGCCGGACCGACGCGGCCGAGGCGCTGGCGCGGCTGGAACTGGTTCGCGCGCGGAAGGACTTGCAGGCCGAGCGGCTGGAGCAGGCTGCCGCCCGCGCGCAGCACGTGCTGACCCTGCTGCGGCAGGTCTCCGCCGCACGCGACGTCAGCGTGTACGAGCTGCAGGCGGAGGGCATCCTGGCGCGCGTCGCGCGGCGCGGCGTGCACGTGGAGGATCTGCCGGCGGCGCAGGACGCATCCGAGCCGACGGCAACGAGCTGGAACGATGCGCCACCGCCCGCGCGCGGCGCGCAGCGGCTGGCCTGGCAGGCGCGGCTTCGGCAGCAGAACCTGGATGCGGAGGGTGATGCGCTCGTCGACGCGGACGACGCGCTCCACGTGCCACGGGAATTCGTGACGTACCCGAGCGACTGGGCCGAGATCGCCGCGCGGCGCGCACCGTACGCCGGCGGCCTGGTGGCGCGCGGACCGAGCTGGTGGGACGAGCAGCGCCGCGAATGGTACGTGGGGCTGTACGACATCGACGACCTGACGCGTGAGCCGGCAGACTTTCTGCCCCCGCTGGTCCATCCCGCGTTCGGCACGCAGGCGCTGCTCGATCGCGAGGCGCTGCGACAGTCCAGCGATATTTTCCGCGGCGACGCCGCCGACCTGGCGGCGGGCATTCCGCTGCTGCGCTATTTCGGGGGCTACCACGCCACGGATCTGCGGCCGCGTGACAGCCGCGCTGAGCGCGACCGGATCATCTCGCTCATCCACGCGTTCACGGAGAGCCCGCCCGAGGGGCCGCTGGTCGTGCCGGTCGAGCCGTAGAGGGCTCCCAGGGGCGGGCCCGTACTCCGCCCCGGCGCCGCTCGCCGCGCTATGTGGAGATTCAGGCTCCACTTCTCCATGGCGGGCAATGAAACGTAAGAAACTGCGTTTTGCTTGACTCCCGGGCTAATTGGGATTATTCTTGTACTGTTAAGTCAAACGGGTGTCGCGCAAGGCCTACGGATCTGCGACGGCGGCGGTCGCGACGTGTGGCAGCCGGGACGGTTCTTCGACACCCTCAACCGAGAGAACAGAGCATGAAAAAGTCCGTGGTGATGATGCTGTGCGCGCTGGGCGCGACGGGCCTTTGCCAGGCCCAATCGGATGGAACGTACGTCAGCGGCATTTTGCATGAGCCGGCCGGCGCCGCGGCGCTGGGTGCACCCAGCGGGCGTGTGCTGACGGCGACGAACATCGGAAGCAGCGGCGAGGACGGCATCGAGGTCCGCTGCCATGGCGTCTACGGCGGTGGCGTGGGCGTCGCGCTGGCCGGGTTTGACACCGGCGGCAGCGCCGAGCGCGAAATCAAGATCCGCCACAAGGGCTGGGACGGCACGATCAAGGGCAGCACGCGCATGTACAACTCCGCCGACGGGATGATGGTCTCCGTCGACCTGAGCGACTTTGGCGTGAGCGAGATCCTCTACACCGAATTCGACGAGACCGGGACGCCCGTCGCCGAAGGCTACCTGCCGGCGGAGGGCCTGCCGGTGTCCCCGTGCTTCGGCCCGACCCCCTACCAGATCTTTTACTACTCGGCCACGCTGGTCAGTTGGGGACCGCCGCGCGTGTGGTCCTTCACCCTGCAATACTATTGCTCCGCCTGCCCGGATCCGTGGCAGTGGCTCGAACCGTGCGGCGGGCCGATCTCAGCGCGCACGATCGTCCTCACGCCGATGGTTCCGCTCGGCACGCCCGGCTTCGGCGAACTGGAGTCGCTGCTCGTGACCGGCCGCGACACGCCCGACCTGGATGGCGACGGCGTGAGCGACCTGGCGGTCGGCAACGCCGACCTGAAGTCGTTCGCGATCCCCTGCCCGCCGTGGGACTGCCTGACCGCGGACTACGCGATCGACAACGCGCGCTGGGGCCTGGGCGCCGCGCACGTCAGCGAGGAGTGCACGCCCGACGCGATGGGCGGCTGCGACGAGTCGGTGCGCCGGCTGGTCGTGTCGAATCTCGGCACGCTGGAGGACGGCGTCTCGGTGAGCCTGCCGCACGACAACGGGGGCGTGGCCGTGACCCTCGCGAAGGGCAACTGCTGCCGCGGCCACGTGATCATCATGAAACTCTACGACGACGAAGGCCAGGAGCAGCGGATCATTCGCACCCAGACGCTGGACGCGGACGGGAGCGAAGAGCTCGAGGCGGACTTCTCCTCGCTCGGCGCGACCGGCTACCTGCTCACCCTCTACGGTCCGTCCGGCGAGGTGCTCGGGCCGCCCGAGGGAACGGCGATCTACAATGGCGGGCCGAAGCCCACGGTCGTCGGCCACTGCCCGCCGGGGTCGAGCGAAATCTGGGAGAACATCGGCACCACTGCCAACCCGGTGTGGCACTTCGTCGGCTGCACGCCGGAGTTTACCTCGTTCGACTTCACGATCCCCGGGATCGGCGCCGTGCCCGGCGTGGCATCGTTCCGCATCGAGCCGCTCGACGCGACCTCGAGCTTCGGCCGCGCGACGCGCTGCGAGGTCGTCAGTGATGATCCGGAAGGCCTGGTGGTCCAGATGCTGGCGGTCACTCCGCGCGTGGCCGGCGACTTGAACTGCGACGGCGTGCTGAACGCCTTCGACATCGACCCGTTCGTGCTGGCGCTGACCGATGCCGCGGGCTATACGGCACTGTACCCCGAGTGTGACGCGACGCTGGCGGACTGCAACGATGACGGCGCGGTGA
>CAZVRR010000126.1:0-10505 GCA_964629745.1 uncultured Planctomycetales bacterium
CGGCATGGCACAGGGACTCTACGAGCATGAGCCGACGTTCCGGCGCGAATTCGACCGCTGTGCCGAACTGTTCCGCGCCGTCGGCGGCAGCGATGTGCACGGGCTGCTGTTCGGCGACGGCGGGGCCACGAGCGCGGCACGCCTGGAAGCGACCGAGCACGCGCAGGCTGCCCTGTTTGCGGTGGAGTATTCGCTGGCGCGGTTGTGGCAGTCGTGGCGGGTGGAGCCGGCGGCGCTGCTCGGGCACAGCATCGGGGAACTCGTGGCGGCGACGCTGGCCGGGGTGTGGAGTCTCGAGGACGGCGTGCGCCTGGTCGCCGCGCGCGGACGATACATGGCGGGCATGCGGCCGGGGGCCATGCTGGCCGTGCCGCTGGCCGAGGCGCAGGTGCGGGCCCTGCTCGTGGAACTGGCGCCACGTCTCGCGCACGCCGCCGAGGAAGATCTGCGCGAGTTCGCGGAGAACGACCTGGAGGCAGCCGCTCACCCGCAGCGGGCCGCAGCCCTGCGGCGCGAGCCGGTGGGCGTGGCCGCGATCAACGGGCCGCAACTGTGCGTCGTGACCGGCCGCACGGCCGCCGTTCAGGTCGTCGCGCGGGAACTGGAGGCGCGCGGCCTCGCGGGCCGGCGCCTGCGCACGTCGCACGCCTTCCATTCGTTCATGATGGAAGCCGCGGCGGAGAAGTTCACCGCGACCGTCGCCGAAATAGCCCTGCGTCCCCCGCAGATCCCGCTCGTCTCGAACGTCACCGGCACGTGGCTGCGGGTCGAGGAGGCGCTGGACCCCGCCTACTGGGGCCGACAACTGCGGGCGCCCGTTCGCTTCGCCGCCGGGCTCGAGACGCTGTTCGAGCAGGCGCAGCCCGTGCTGCTCGAGGTCGGGCCCGGTACGACGCTGCGCGGGCTCGCGCGAAATCACCCCGCGCGTCCGGTCAGCGTGGAGTGCATCGCTTCATTGCCCGCGCCATCGGCGGACGCGCGTGATCCCCGGGCGGACCTGCACGCGCTCTGCGAGGCGCAGGCCCGGCTGTGGGTGGCAGGGGTTGACGTCGACTGGCACGCGACGCATGGCGGCGCGCCCCGCCGCCGCGTGGTCCTGCCGACGTATCCGTTCGAGCGGCAGCGCTACTGGGTGGAGCCGAGGCAGGCGGACGCGGGCCAAACGGGCCGCCCGGCGGCCCTGGCGCGTGATGCGGGCCAGCGGCGGGAAGACGTCGGCGAGTGGCTGTACGTGCCCGGCTGGCGGCGCACGTTGCCGCCGGTCGCACGCTCCGCCCCCGCGCACTGGCTCGTCTTCGGTGACGACGCCGCGCTGGCGGCGAGCGGATCCGACGCGGCGCGGCGCTCGCGCAACGGCGCGCACGGGCTGGGAGAGGCGGCAGCGCGATCCGTGCTGCCGGGGCTCGTGCAGCGGCTGCGAGCGGCCGGTGAGCGTGTCACCGTGGTGCGGCCCGGCGAAGAATTCGCCGCGGTGGGCGACCAGGACTACACGGTGCGTCCGGGTGAGCGTGCGGACTACTTGCGACTGCTCAAGTCGCTGGGGGCGGCCGGCGCGTGGCCGACGCGCGTCGTCCATGCGTGGCTGCTCGGTGCGGCGGACGAAGAATCGCGCGTCCTGCAGCGCGGTTTCTACAGCGTGTTATGGCTGATCCAGGCGCTGTCCGCCGCGCAGCACGGCTGCGAGCTGAACGTCCTGGCACACGGAATCGAAGAGGTTGCGGCGCACGATCCACTCTGCCCCGCCGCGACGCCGATCATCGGGCTGGCCCGGGTGGCGGGCCTGGAACTGCCCGACTTGCCGTTGCGGGTGATCGACGTCTCGGCCGAGGATCACGATGCCGCCGCCGCGGAACGGCTGGACAGCGAGCTGCGGAGCGAGATCGCGGCGCCGGTGGTGGCGTGGCGCGGTGCGCAGCGCTGGGTACCGCGCTATGAGCCGGTGGAAGTCGCCGCGCCGGCGGATTTGCCGCGGCGCCTGCGCGAAGAGGGCGTCTACCTGATCGCCGGCGGCCTGGGCGGTGTGGGACTGGCGATCGCCGAGTTCCTGGCGCGAACCGTCCGCGCGCGGCTCGTACTCCTGTCGCGCCGCGAACTGCCGGCGCGCGACCAGTGGCCGGCCTACCTCGCGGGCGCAGACGCCGCCGACGGCACCGCGCGGGCGCTCCGCGCCGTGCTGCGGATGGAGGAGCAGGGAGCGCGGGTGCACATCTGTCGCGGCGATGCGACCGACGCAGCACGCTGGCGCGGCGTACTGGCCGAAACCACGCGGCTGTTCGGCCGTCCGCACGGCGTGGTTCATGCGGCGGGTGCTGAAAAGAGCGGGGCGCTGGTCGTTGCGGCGGATGTCGCCGACTGCGAGCGGCAATTCGCGCCGCGGCTGGCCGGGGTGCACGCGCTGGCCGACGCATGCGCGGCCGAGCCGCTGGATTTCATTCTGCTCTGCTCGTCGCTGTCGTCGGTCCTGGGTGCGAGCGGCTTCCTCGCCTACACGGCGGCGCACCTGTACATGGATGCGTTCGCGCGACAGCGGCACGCCGCAGGTGACCCGCGCTGGCTGGCGGTGAATTGGGACAACTGGGGCGTGCGGGCCGATGCGGATGCCGCACTGACGCCGGGCCTGGCGGAGCACGTCATGGGCCCCGCAGCCGCAACGCAGGCGCTCCAGCGGATCCTGAATGCGCCGCCCGTGCCGCAGGTGCTCGTCTCCACGGGCGAACTCAATGCGCGGCAGGCGCGCTGGCAGCCGGGTGCAGTGCGCCGCGCGGAGCCGAAGGCCGGTGCGCCGTCGGAGCGCCACGCGCGGCCCGAATTGAAGACGGCCTATGAA
Organism: uncultured Planctomycetales bacterium; assembly: GCA_964629745.1. Taxonomy (GTDB): domain Bacteria; phylum Planctomycetota; class Phycisphaerae; order UBA1845; family Fen-1342; genus JAAYXS01. The sequence continues at coordinate 2,828 of CAZVRR010000126.1, forward strand.
CCGCCGCGGGACCGGGCCGAGCAGGTCCTGGCCGACATCTGGAGCCAGCTGCTGGGCGTGTCGCCCGTCGGCGTACACGACAACTTCTTCGAACTCGGCGGCGATTCGGTCGTCAACATTCAGATCATCGCGCGGGCCAACCAGGCCGGGCTCCGGCTGCAGCCGCGCCACGTATTCGAGCACCAGACGATCGCGGAGCTGGCGCGGGCCGCGTCGACGGCCTCGCGTACGAGCGATGCGACCGGCGCGGACGCCGGCCCGCTGGCAACGACCCCGGTGCAGCACTGGTTCTTCGGGCAGAACCTGCGGCAGCCGGCGCATTTCAACCAGGCGCTGCTGCTCGAGGTGCACGAACCAGTGCAGGCGGCCGCGCTCGACGCGGCACTGCGGGCGGTGGTGGCGCAGCACGGTGCGCTGCGCCTGCGGCAGCGCGGGGCGGCTGACCTCGAGATCCTGCCCGCCGATGGCGAGGTGCGCGTCGCGTGGCTCGATCTGCGCGGCTGTGATGCGGCGCAGCAGCGGCAGGGAATCGAGGAACACGCCGCGGCGCTACAGGCGAGCCTGGACCTGGTGCACGGCCCCGTGCTGCGGGTCGCCTACTTCGACCTGGGACCGGGGCGTCCCGGCCGCCTCCTGTGGGTGATCCACCACCTCGCGGTCGACGTCGTGTCGTGGCGCACGCTGCTCGAGGACCTGGAGCAGGCGTACCGGCAGGCCGCGGACGGGCGTCCGATCGAACTGCCGGACCGGCCGATGCCGTTGCGGCGCTGGGCCGGCGAGCTCGTGCGCCACGCGAACAGCCCGGCCGCGGAGCGCGACCTGCCCGCGTGGCAGGCGCTGCGGGACAAGCCGTTCACGCGCTGCCCGCGGGATGTCGACGGGTCGAACACCGCGGGCGCGTGCGCCACGGTTCAGACGCTCCTGCCGGCGGAACCGACCGCGGCCCTGCTCCAGGAAGCGCTGTCCGCCTACCGCACGCGGACGCACGAACTGCTGCTCGCCGCGCTGGCGCCGCCGCTCGCACGCTGGGTCGGCGCGACGTCGGTCTGGGTGCTGCTTGAAGGCCATGGTCGGGAAGACGTCGGCTGCGGCCTCGACGTATCACGCACCGTCGGCTGGTTCACGAGCCTCTACCCCGCGTGCCTGGAGCTGGGCGGCGCCCAGACGCCGGCGGCGGCGATTCCCGCGGTGAAAGAGCAGCTCCGCGCCATCCCGCAGCACGGCTTCAGCTACGGGCTGCTGCGCTACCTGCACGCGGACGAGCGCGTGCGGCAATCGCTCAGCGAGGTGCCCACGCCCGAGATCGTGTTCCTGTACCTGGGGCGGCTCGAGTCCGCCGGCGTGGCGGGCGGCTGGGTGCGGCAGGCGCCGGAGTCGTTCGGACCCCTGCGCGGCCCGGACAACGTCCGTCCCCAGGTCGTCGAGATCCGCGTGGCGCTGGTGCAGCGCCAGCTCCAGGTGCAGTGGACGTACAGCCGGGCCATTCATCACGAGGCAACGATCCGGCGGCTCGCCGAGCAGTACGAGCAGTCGTTGCGGGACACGGTTACGTGGTGTCGGCAGGTCGGCGGCCAGGCCGCCAGCCCGACCGACTACTCGGCTGTACAGCTCAAGGCTCGCGACCTGGAACAGATCGCGCGCCAGATGACCCAGGCCAGGAAACGGTCATGACCGCGAATTTCGAAGACATCTACGAACTGACACCGATGCAGCAGGGCATGCTGTTCCACAGCCTCTACACGCCCGAGTCGCAGGTGTACCACGTCCAGCTCGGGTTCGACCTGGCTGGCGCGCTGGACCCGCAGCTCTTCGCGCGGGCCTGGCAGGCGCTCGTGCAACGGCATGCGGTACTGCGGACGGCCCTGGTCTGGGAAGACCTGGAGCGTCCGTACCAGGTCGTCCAGCAGGCACTGGATTGGGCGCCGCAGGTGGAGGACTGGCGGGACGTTCCGCCGGCCGTGCAGCCGCAGCGGCTGGCCGCCTTTCTCGAGGAGCAGCGGCGCCGCCCGTTCGACCTGCACCATCCGCCGCTGATGCGCGTGCACCTGTTGCGGCTGGGTGACGCCGCGTGGCGTTTCGTGTGGTCGTTCCACCACGTGATCCTGGAGGGCTGGTCCGCGGCGGTTTTGCACCAGGAGCTGGGGGTCATCTACAACGCCTTGCGGCGCGGCGCGGAGCCGGACCTTCCGCAGCGCCGTCCCTACCGTGAATACATCGCGTGGCTGCAAAAGCAGGACCTGCCCGCCGCCGAGGCGTTCTGGCGCGAGCAACTGGCCGGGGTGAGCGGGCCGACGCGGCTGGCGATCGACGCGGCGCGCGAGACCCAGCGGGCCCAGGTTGTCCGGTCGGCGGTATTCGAGGCCCCGCTCGACGGGCCGCTGGCGCGCACGTTGCGCGAGCGGGCCCGCGCGGCGCGCGTCACGCTGCACACGCTGTTCCAGGCCGCCTGGGCGCTGCTGCTGAGCCGCTACAGCGGGGAAGAGCGGGTCGTCTTCGGCACGGTGGTGTCGGGCCGACCGGCGGAGCTGCCCGGCGCGGAGCACATGGTCGGCCTGTTCATCAATACGCTACCCGCGTGTGTCGCGGTGCCGTCCGACCAGCCGTTTTCCGCGTGGCTGGCCGACCTGCAGAAGCAGCAGGCGCGCCTGCGGCAGTTCGAGTACAGCCCGCTGGCGCAGGTGCAGCGCTGGGCGGGCATCCCCGCCGGCCACAACCTGATCGAGACGCTGCTCGTCTACGAGAACTGGCTGGGCGATTTCTCCGACCACAACTGGCTCGACGGCATTCAGTTCACCGGCCGCAGCTACAGCTCGGGCAGCGACCATCCGCTGGCCGTCGTGGTGGCCGCGGGCGAGCGGATCGTCCTGTCCTATCACTACGACGAAGAGCGTTTTGTCCGCGCCGACATCGAACGCCTGCACGGGCATCAGCGGACGATCCTCGAGCACGCGGCCGCCGACCTGGAGCGCCCGGTCGCCAGCATCCCCCTGCTGACCGATCCGGAGCGCGCGCAGGTGCTGGACTGGGGCCGCGCGCCCGCCGTCTACCCGCGCGAGTCGACCATCCACGCCCTGTTCGCCGCCCGGGCCGCCCAGCATCCCGACGCGGTTGCATTGGAGTGCGCGGACGAGCAGGTCACGTATGGCGAGTTGAACCGGCGGGCCAACCGGCTGGCGCGCCTGCTCCAGTCGCTGGGGGTCGGCCCGGAAGTCATGGTCGGCATGTGCCTGGAGCGCGGCGTCGACGCGATCGTCGCCATGCTGGCCATTCTCAAGGCCGGCGGAGCCTACGTGCCGCTGGACCCGGAGTACCCGCGCCGGCGGCTGGAGTACATGCTGCAGGACACGCGCACCGACGTGCTGCTGACCGTCGAACACCTGGCCGGGCTGTTTCCCGAGTTCGGCGGACACGTCGTCCGGCTCGATGGCGACGCTGCCCGCATCGCGGACCAATCGGACACCGACGTCTGCGGCGCAGCGCGGGCCGACAGCCTGGCCTACGTGATGTACACGTCGGGCTCCACCGGTCAGCCGAAGGGCGCCTGTATCGTACACCGCGGCGTCGTGCGGCTGGTGCTCGGTGCGAATTACGTGAAGCTCGGACCGGGCGAGGTCCTGCTGCACTCCGCGCCCCTGTCGTTCGACGCCTGCACGTTCGAGATCTGGGGCGCGCTGCTGAACGGGGCGCGGCTCGTGATCGCACCCCCCGGCCTGCGGGGCGGCAGCGAACTCGCCGAGCTGGTGCGACGGAGCCGCATCACCGTGCTGTGGGTGACGACGGCGCTGTTCCACCAGCTCGTCGAGCATCATGTGGACGTGCTGGCGGCGGTGCCGCAGATCATCACCGGCGGCGAAGTGATCTCCGTGGCCCACGTGCGCAGGCTGTTCGAGGCGCCCGGGCCGCGCCGCCTGATGAACGCCTACGGGCCGACCGAGAACACCACGTATTCGTCGGGTTTTCACATGACCGGCGAAACGCCTATTCCCAGCCCGGTGCCGATCGGCGGTCCGATCAGCAACACCACGCTCTACGTCGTCGACCGGCACCTGCAATTGCTGCCCGTGGGCGTGCCGGGCGAATTGTGCACCGGCGGAGAGGGGGTGGCGCGCGGCTACCTGAACCAGCCGGCGCTGTCGGCCGCCAGGTTCGTGCCGGACCCCTACACGGGCGATCCCCAGGCGCGCATGTACCGCAGCGGCGACCGCGTGCGCTGGCTTCCGGACGGCTCGCTCGACTTCCTGGGCCGGTTCGATCACCAGATCAAGCTGCGCGGGTTCCGCGTGGAGCTGGGCGAGATCGAGGTGGCCCTCGGGCAGCACCCCGCCGTGCGCGACGTGGTCGTCACGATGCGCGAGGATCAGCCGGGCGACAAGCGGCTGGTGGCGTACGTGCAGCCGCGCGATGCGGCCCTTGCCGCCAGCAGCCTGCGCGAATTCCTGCGCGAGCGCGTGCCCGACTACATGATCCCCGCGGCGTACGTCCTGCTCGACTCGTTTCCGCTCGGGCCGACCGGCAAGGTGGACCGGCGGGCCCTGCCGGCGCCGGAGGCGCGGCGGCAGGTGGCGGCGGAATACGTCGCACCGACCAGCCCGACCGAGCAGGCCATCGCGGCGATCTGGTCGGACCTCCTGGGCATCGCCGAAATCGGCGTGAACGACAGCTTCTTTGACCTGGGCGGCAACTCGCTGCTGCTGGTGCAGGTGCACGGCAAGCTGAAGGCGGCCTTCGGGCGCGACGTCCCGCTGCTGGAGCTGTTCCGGTACCCGACGGTCGCCGCCCTGGCCAGGTTCTACGAGCAGGGGGCCCAGGAGTGGACGGGCCTGGCGCGCGTGCAGGCCCGCGCGCGGCGGCAACTGGAAGCACTGACCGAACCGGACCCGGTGTGAGAGAGGGACGAAGCGTGGCGAAGGCAGGCAAACGCGATGAGATGCGCGGGATCGCCATCATCGGCATGGCGGGTCGGTTCCCGGGTGCGCGAAACGTGGCGCAGTTTTGGCAGAATCTGCGGCAGGGCGTGGAATCGATCCGCTTCTTCAGCGACGAGGAGCTGATCGCGGCGGGCATCGACCCGGCGGTGCTGGGGCACCCGTGCTACGTGAAGGCCAGTGGCGCCCTCGACGATGCCGATCTGTTCGACGCGACGTTCTTCGGCTACACGCCCGGCGAAGCGGAGATGATGGATCCGCAGCAGCGCGTCTTCCTGGAATGCGCGTGGGAAGCGCTGGAGGCGGCGGGCTACGGTGCGCGGCCGGCCGATGCGGCCGTGGGTGTGTTCGCCGGCGCCGGCCTGAACACGTACCTGCTGCACCACTTCGGCGGGATGCACGAACTGGTGCGCTCGTCGGCCGGGCTCGAGATGATCGTGGGTGCGGATAAGGACTTCCTCACCACGCGCGTTTCGTACAAGCTGAACCTGCGCGGTCCGAGCGTGGGCGTGCAGACGGCCTGCTCGACCTCGCTGGTCGCGGTCTGCCAGGCCTGCCAGTCACTCTGGAATTATCAGTGCGACATGGCCCTCGCCGGCGGCGTGTCGATCGGGGTGCCCCTGAAGGCCGGCTGCTTCTTCCAGGAAGGGGGCATCACCTCGCCCGACGGGCACTGCCGCGCGTTCGACGAAAAAGCCCAGGGCATGATCTCGGGGCACGGCGTCGGAATCGTCGTGCTGAAACGCCTGGCTGAGGCGCTGGCCGACGGCGACACGATCTATGCCGTGATCCGGGGCTGCGCCGTCAATAACGACGGCGCTGACAAGATCGGCTACACCGCGCCGAGCCTCGATGCGCAGGCCGAGCTGGTGGCCACGGCGCAGGCCGTGGCCCGGGTCGATCCGGCGACGATCAGCTACGTCGAGGCTCACGGCACGGGCACGGTGCTGGGAGACCCGATCGAGGTCGCCGCCCTGACGCAGGCCTTCCGGGCCGGAACGCAGCAGCAGGGGTACTGCGCCCTCGGCTCGGTGAAGACGAACATCGGGCATCTCAACACGGCGGCCGGCGTCGCCGGTCTCGTCAAGGTCGCCCTCGCGCTGAAGCACCGCGAGATTCCGCCGAGCCTGAATTTCGAGCGGCCCAACCCGAAGATCGATTTCGCCCGCAGTCCGTTCTTCGTGAATACGCGATTGCGCGACTGGACGGCCAACGGCACGCCGCGCCGGGCAGGTGTCAGCTCGTTCGGGATGGGCGGCACGAACGCCCACGTCGTGCTGGAAGAGGCGCCGCCGCCCGCGCCGACCTCTCCGGCGCGACCGTGGCAACTGGTGCTGCTCGCGGCGCGGACCGAGGCAGCGCTGGACCAGGCGGCGCGGAACCTCGCCGACCACCTCGCGGGTGCCGGTGCGGGTGCCGAGGACCTGGCCGACGTCGCGTACACCCTGCACGTCGGCCGCGAGGCCTTCGCGCACCGGCGGGCCGTCGTGGCGCGCAGCGCGGACGAAGCCGTGCGGGCGCTGCGCGGAACCGATCCGAAGCTCGTCGCATCGGGGCGCGTGGAGTCCGGGCCGGTGGACGTGGTGTTCCTGTTCCCGGGCCAGGGGGCCCAGCACCCCGGGATGGGCGAGGAACTCTATCACCACGAACCCGAATTCCGCGCCGCGGTGGATCGCTGCTGCGACCTGCTTCAGCCGACGCTGGGCTTCGACCTGCGGACCCTGCTCTATCCCGCCCCCGAGCAGCGCGAGTCCGCGGCGGCGCGGCTCGAGCAGACCGCGCTGGCGCAGCCCGCGCTGTTCGTCGTGGAGTACGCGCTCGCGGAACTGTGGCGCAGTTGGGGGGTCGAACCGGCGGCGATGATCGGACACAGCCTGGGAGAATTCGTGGCCGCCTGTCGCGCCGGCGTGCTGACGCTGGAGGATGCGCTGGCGCTGGTCGCCGCACGCGGGGCGCTCATGCAGCAGGCACCGCCTGGCGCGATGCTGGCCGTGCCGCTGTCCGCCGCCGACCTGGCGCCCCTCGTCAACGGGGCCGTGGCCGTGGCGGCGCTGAACGAGCCGGCGCAATCGGTCGTGTCCGGCGCGCCGGAGGCGATCGCACAGTTCGAACAGCTCCTCGTGCAGCGCGGCATCGCTTCACGCCGGCTGCATACGTCGCACGCATTTCACTGCGCGCTGATGCAGGACGTGGTGGCACCGTTCGTCGAGCGGGTGCGCGGCGTCACGCTCCGTCCGCCGCAGCGGCCGTACCTTTCCAATGTCACGGGCACCTGGATCACCGCCGACGAGGCGACCGCGCCGGAGTACTGGGGTCGTCACCTGCGCGAGCCGGTGCAGTTTGCGGCGGGCGTGGCGCAGTTGATGGCGGCCCCGCGCCGGGTGTTCCTGGAAGTCGGGCCCGGCCGCACGCTGGCTACGCTGGCGGGCCGGCATCCCGAGCGCAAGCCGGCGCACAGCTTCGTCAGCTCGCTGCCGCACCCGCGCGAACAGCACAGCGCGGGGGCCGCGCTGCTGGCCGCCGCCGGCCGTCTGTGGACGGCGGGCGTGTCGCTCGATGCGGGCCGGTTCTGGGCGGGACAGCGCCGCCGGCGCGTCGCGCTGCCGACCTATCCGTTCGAGCGGCGCCGCTACTGGCTGACGCGCGAGGCGGGCAAGGCGGCGCCGCGGGCGGCCGACGCGAACCAGCGCCGTGCCGCGGACGAGTGGTTCAGCGCGCCATGCTGGCGCCGAGTGGACCTGCCGGCGCTGCCA
>CAZVRR010000127.1:0-9889 GCA_964629745.1 uncultured Planctomycetales bacterium
AATGTTCCGAGCGTACGTTGAGACGATTGAGCGGAATGAGCTGCGACGTCGCGTCTTCGGCGGAGTACGCCAGCGAGCCGGCTGCGAGCTGCCCCAGGTTGGAAAGGCAGACCGTATCCTGCTGGAGCCGGCCGAACATTCGCGAGGTTGGTGTGATCACGGTGAGCAGCAGGCCCACACCCGCCGCGACCGTCAGAAGCTCGGCCGCCGTCGCAGCGCGTAACACCCTGCCTCGTGACATCATCTGCTCCGCCCCCCGTCGCATCGGACGGTTAGATGAAATCCTCCTTTGTTATTATGACACGAGTTCCCGCCCGCGCCAACTGGATTCCGGCCGGCGCCCCGAAGTCCAGCCGCCGCGGGAAATCCGGCGCGGCACTCCTAAGATCCGGTCATTGCTGGAGGTTGGAAATGAGGGGCCAGGCCGTCGCGATCGTCGGAGCATCAAGCCAGCGTCACAAGTTTGGAAATAAGGCGGTCCGCGCTTATCGGCGGCAGGGCTGGGAAGTCTTTCCCGTCAATCCACACGGTGGCGAAGTCGAGGGACTGCCCGTATTCCGCTCCCTCCGCGAGATTCCGCATCCGGTTCGGCGGGTGGCGCTCTACGTGCCGCCGGACGTCGGAATTACGCTTCTCCCCGAAATTGCCGGGCTGGGCGAGGTGGAGCTGTTCGTGAACCCGGGGGCCGAGAGCCCGGCATTGCTTGACCGGGCGGCCGAGCTGGGGTTGTCGCCGACCCTGGCCTGCGCGATCGTGGATATCGGCGAGCGGCCCAGCCATTTTTCGGACGCCTGACCGGGCCGCGACGAGGTCGCCGCGCAAACTTCAATTCCGGATCCTCGCACGGTAAAATACGGCTTTCGCTGGGGTCTGGCGAGCCATGCCGTATCGAACCATGAGCCTTGACGAGCTGGCGGTCCACATCGGCATGGATGCGCGCATCGTCCGCCGCTGGGTCGAGCGCGGGAAGCTGCCCGGCACCATGGTGCATGGGCACTGGCGTTTTAACCGGGCGCAGATGCTCGACTGGCTTCAGAAGGAGCTGCATTCCCTCGATCGAGAGCACATCTGCAACCTCGAACGGGCCATGAGCGCGGGCAATGACGACCAGGTTCTGGGCGGGCTCCTGCCGGTTGAAGCGATCGACATGAACCTGGCCGCCCGCTCGCGCGCGTCGGTCTTGAATGAACTGGTCGGGCTGGCAGAACGGACGAATCTCGTCTACGACCGCGAGGGGCTCCTGGCCGCCGTCCGTGATCGCGAGGAACTCTACTCCACCGCCCTGCCCAACGGCGTGGCGATCCCCCACCCCCGGCGGCCGATGCCCTACGCGACGGCCGAGCCCCTGGTGTGCCTGGCCCGGGTCCCGGCCGGCATCCCCTTCGGGGCGCCCGACGGACAGCTCACGGACCTGTTCTTCTTTGTCTGCAGCCACGACGAGCGCGCGCACCTCTGCGTGCTGGCGCGACTGGCGCTGATGTTGAATTCCGGGCTGGCCGCGCAACTGCGCGAGGCGGACGACCCCTCCACGGCGCTCGAACTGGTCATCGAGCGCGAGACGGCCACGATCACGCGACGGTAGACCGCGCCGACTCAGGCGTGCGTCTGCCGGGCTTCCCGGGCCAGCAGGCCGGTGCGGCGTTCCTCGGGCCGTGTCAGCCCGGTCAGGTGCGCCACGAGGGCGGTCAGCAGGCACACCAGCAGGTAAAGTGGAATGGCGTAGCGGGTTCGGATCACGGGCCGGCCGCCAGGCCGCACCCACGTCATCAGGAGCCCCATCGCGCCGTAGAAGACGGTCAGTCCGTACGAGATCAGCACCGTCTGGCGCACTGTGAATCCGCGCTGCACGAGCTGATCGTAGAAGTGGCTGCGGTCCCCCTCGAAGATGGAACGGCCGCTGCGCCAGCGCCGCACCATCGCGAGCAGCGTGTCAAAGACCGGGACGGAAAAGATCATCAGCGAGCCGACTACCCAGCGCGCGATCGCGTGTTCCGCGAAGAGCACGATCAGCATTCCGCAGTTGAACCCGAGCAGTACACTGCCGGCGTCGCCCAGGAAGATGCGGGCGGGATTGAAGTTCCAGGGCAAAAAGCCGAGCGCGGCCCCGAACATCGAGATCGCTACGACGAGCCGCACTGGGTCGCCCTCACGGCTGTAGCCGAACAGCGCCAGGTGCGAAGCGAGCAGGAAGAACCCGAGCGAGATGATCCCGGTCACGCCGGAACACAACCCGTCCAGTCCGTCGATCAGGTTCGTCGAATTGCACGCGCCCAGCACGACGATCACCCCGATGAGCAGCGAACACGGCAGGGAAAGCCACGCCGGCAGGACCAGTCCGATGGGGCCCAACAGTGAATCTACCAGCCGGAACCCGATCTGCCCGCCGAGCAGGACAGCGCTGATCACAATGGATCCGACGACCAGCCGCAGCTTGGGCGATACGCCGCGCGCGTCGTCCACCAGTCCGAGGATGGACATGGCCACGCCGCCCAGCAGCAGCGGCAGCAGCACAGAAGCATCCAGGCCCCGCACGAGGCCCAGCGCGAGGGCGGCCGCCCAGCCAAGGCAGACCGCCACGCCGCCCATGTACGGCGTGGGTTTGGCGTGCGGCTTCAGAACCGCGTCGGGGTAATCCATGATCCCGGTGCGGCGCGCGATGCGCATCGCGACCGGCGTCACCAGGAGCGCCAGCACGAACGCGGTCCAGCCGTATACCTGGTACGCACCCAGTAACGCGAAGAAGTCGTGCATGCCCGGAACTATACCGTGTGCGCCGCAGCCCGCGAGAGGCGCCGCGCCGGGGGGATCACCTGCCCGGAACCGCGGCCAGCAGTTCGCGAACGGCGCGTTCCAGTTCCGCGTCGCGCAGGTCGCGGTACCGGATCACGCCCTGGTGATCGAGCACGTAGATCGTCGGCCAACTGAACACGTTCCAGCGGCACGCCAGGGGGCCCTTGCCCGCCGGCCCGTCAAACGCGTTGCGCCAGGTGATTTGCTGCTCGGCGACAATCTTCTCGAGAGCCGACCGGCTCTCGTCGCTGTTGATGCCCACCAGTTCGAACGGCTGATCCGCCAGGGCGGCGACCAGCTCCCGTTCGTGAGGGAGCATGCGACGGCACGGCCCTCACCAGTATCCCCAGAAGGCCAGCACCACCACCTTGCCCTTCAGATCCGACAGGCGCAGCTCGCTCCCGGCGAGATCCGTGGCCGCGAGCTCAGGGGCCGGCATGCCGACTTGCAGGTGTTCGAGCTCGAAGATGTAGCTGTCCGCGCGGGGAGCGATCGGCAGCCCCGCGTAATCCTTCGTCACGCGCCGGAATAGCTCGATCGCGCCGGCGTGGCGGGCGGCCCGGTCCGGCCCCTGCGCAAACTGCGCGATCAACGCCCCCTTCTGATAGAGCGCCCGCGACTGTGCCTCGCGCTGGGGATTGCGTGCCACGACCGCATCGTACAGGGCGGCGCAGGCCGTTTCCGTCGGCGGCGTCGCGCTGTACAGCAGGTCGCGCAGGGCCGGTGCGATCTCCGGCTGCGCCGCGTGATCGCGCGTCAGGCGCTCCAGCGCCCATTTCGCATCGGCCGATTCCGGACTCGTGTCCTGCTGCACGAGCGCCACGAGCACGGGGATCACCTCCGGCTGGCCCGGATACTGCTCGACCAGGGCGCGAAAACGCGGGCCGAAGTCGACTGTCGCCGTCGCGCCACTCTCCGGCTGCGACCCGGCCGCGCCGTGCTGTGCCTGCCGAACCTCCTCGAGCAGGCGCGACACGTCCTCGGCCGGCGTCTGCGCCAGGGCGGGCAAACTCGCCGCGCTGCAAATGCACCACGCGCATCTCACGAGCCGCTTCATGAACACACTCCTCTCCCGCCCGGCGGGGCGTTGCGGGATTGTACGCCCCGGGCCGCCGCTCAGTCCTGGCCCGCGTAATCCGTGTACTCGGGATCCGCCTGCACCTCGAGTTCCTGCAACAGCGTCTGGCGATCCACCATCAACGCCACGCGATAGCGCCCCGGCGCCACCCGCCCACCCGGGCTCTGCCCGTCGGACGCGACTTCTTCCCGCAGGTCCCAGCTCACCATGTGCAGCCCCGGGTCGGCGCTGACCGCAAGCCGGCGCACCAGCGCGCCCACGACGTCGCGAATCTCGAGCTCGATGCGCCCGGGACGCTCGCGCAACGCGTAGAAGATCTGCGCTCCCTCCGGCGGATTCTGCCCGGTATAGAACCGCGAGGCGCCGCCGCCACGCGAGAGCTCCGGCCGCCAGTACACCGCGGCATTCGGCTCGAACAGCCAGGCCCGCGCGCTCAGCGCCTCGGCCGTCATCTGCCGCAGCGCCGTCACGTCCAGGACCCACAGGCTGCGGCCGTGCGTACCCGCGACGATCTCGCCGGCGGTGGGGTGGATCGCGAATTCGTGTACGGCGACTGTCGGGAGGTTGCTGCGCAGCGCCGTCCAGTGCGTGCCGCGATCCAGGCTGACCCACGCGCCGAACTCGGTGCCGAGATAGAGCAGATTCGTGTTTTCGGGATCTTCGCGGATCACACGCGTCGATCCGGCCGTCGCGGGCAGATTGCCGCGGATGGAGCGCCAGCGTGCCCCGTAGTCCTCGGACATGAAAACGTACGGCTCGTCATCGTCGCTGCGGTGCCCGTCCAGCGTCAGATACACGCGGCCATCCCGTTCCCGCGAGGCCTCGAGCCAGCTCACCCAGCGCGGCCCCGGCAGGAGTTCGGTCAGCGGCAGTCCGTCGTGCGATTCTGCGGCTTCCGCCGGCGGCGCCGCGGGGGCGCTGCGGGTGGCCGAAAAATCAAAGGCGTAGTCGCCTTGTGGACCGCTGCCCCGTCCCCGCAACGCCGACCCGGACACGTCGGCCGTCGCGAGGAAGGCAATCTGTCCCATGTCGACGGCGAAGGTGAGCACGCCCGCCGCGGGGTCGAAGCGGCCGTCGAGCAGCTCGGCTTCGCCGATCGTCAACTGGATCGTGCCGGTGACGCGTCCGTCCCGAGCAAGCGTCATGACCAGCTTGAAGTCGCGATGCGCGGGAGGAATGTGTTCGGCGCTCACCTGCCCCTCCCAGCTGCCGGAGACCGGGTCGTCGGCCGCCGGCTGCGACACCGGCGCACTGGCGGTCACGGCGGGTTCCGGCTCCGCCGTCGGGGCATACGGCCACAAGGCGGCGACCAGGTGCCAGGATCCGCCCGGGCCGCCAGCGGGCGGGGGCTCCGCCGGCTGGCTCGCGGCCGGTTGGGCCGGCGGTTCCGTGACTACCGGCGGAGGGCCGACGTCTTCGCCGGCGGCCCGCAGTTCCGCCGGCTCGAGCACGCCGTCGCGATTGCGATCCAGTTGCGCGAACGCGCGCAGCAGGCGCGGCGGAACTTCATCGCGTTCGACCTGCCCGTCCTGGTCCAGGTCGCACGGCAACAGCATCGCTACCAGGTGGGCGCCCGCGGGCACCGGCTGGGACGCCGGCGCGGGGCGCGAAGTGGCAGGCGCCAGCCGGCTCAGCAGTTCGGCCGAGGTGCGCAGCAGCGCCTCGCCGGTCTCCTGGACGGTCTTCCACACGTCCAGCTCGGCCGGAAACTCCACCAGCCTGGTCCATTTCTGGCCGCCATTGCGCGTGACCCACAGCCAGCCATCGTCGGTTCCGACGTACAGCACGTCGGGATCCCGCGGCGACTCGGCCAGTGCGGTGGCGCTGCCCTGCCGGGTGCGTGTCAGCTCCGGCGAAATCGCCTTGAGCGCGTCGCCGCGATTGACTGAGCGGAACACGTAGTTGCCGGCGGCGTAGTAGATCCGTGAATTGTGGTGGGACAGCAGGAACGGCGTTTTCCAGTTGAACCGGTAGCGCAGTCCGCGCGGCGCCTCGGGGTGCAGCCAGCCGCGCTGGCCCGTTTCGAGGTGCACGCGCCCCAGCCCACCCTCCTGGCTTTCGAAGTAGATCTGTTGCGGGTCTTCCGGGTCCACGCGGCAGAAAAAGCCATCGCCCCAGCCGAGCAGGAACCAGTCCGCGTTGGTCGGACCGGCGGCGTAGCGCGACCGGTGCGGCCCGCCCCAACTGCCATTGTCCTGGAGCCCGCCGTAGACGTTGTAGTTCCGCGCGGGGTCGACGGTCACGTGGTAGAACTGGCCGATCGCGACGTGGTTGAGGAAGTCCCACTTTTCGCCGCGATCGTACGAGACATAGATGCCGCCGTCGGTGCCGAGGATCAGGTGGCGGCCGTCGTGCGGGTCGATCCACATCGCGTGGTGGTCTGGGTGCACGTCGCGCGCGCCGTCGCTGGTGAACGTAGCCCCGCCGTCGCGCGAGCGATGCAGGTCGATGCCCAGCGCCCAGATGTACCGGTTGTCGTTGGGATCGACGCGCACCTGGCTGAAGTACATCGGGCGCGGGTTCACGCTGTTGATCCGGGTCCAGCTTTCCCCGGCGTCGTCCGAGCGATACACCCCGCCGTAGTCGTGGCCCGCCGGCCCCTGCTGCATCTGCACGTTCTCGCGCTGTCCACCCAGGCCGGAGGTGAACGGCAGCTCGGGCTGCATGCGCCAGGTGAGCGGCTTGTGCCCGAGCTCCAGCGATACGAAGACGCTCTTTCGCTCGCGCGCCACCTCGACCTGGACGGTCTGCCCGGCCAGGTAGCGGCCCAGCACGGCGGCGAGATCAGCCCACGAATGCACGGTCGTGCCGTCCACCGACAGTACGATGTCGCCGATCTGAAGCCCGGCCTGCGCCGCAGGTCCACCCGCGACGATCTCCGTCAGCCGGGCACCGGCTTCCGAATCCGCGCCCTGGAACCCCGCGTGGCCGGCATGCAGCGGCGCCTGCCCGATGCGCTCCGTCTCGATCACCGCGTACACGATGTTCGGATCCCGTACGTACCAGTCCAGGCCGATGCGGCCCATCTGGCCCGCGGGCAGGCCGGCGCTGAGGCGGCGCCACGTCGTCCCGCCGTCGGTCGTCTTGTGCAGCCCGCTGCCGGGGCCGAATTTCCTGGCCGGATCGTTCGAGTCGAAGCCGTCCCGGCGGCGTTCGTAGGTGGCGACGATCAGCGTGTCCGGCTCGCGCGGGTGCATGCGGACGTCCATGACGCCCGTGCGCTCGTCGATGTACAGCACGCACTGCCAGGTCTTCCCGCCGTCGGCAGTCTTGAACAGCCCGCGTTCAGGATTGGAGCCCCAGAGTCGCCCCAGCGCACCGACGTAGACGACGTTCGAATCGGTGGGGTGGATGACGATCCGGCCCGTCTGGAAGGTGCGGTCGAGGCCCATGTGCTTCCAGGTCCGGCCGCCGTCGAGCGACTTGTAGACGCCGTTGCCCCAGGAAACGCTGTTGCGGGGGTTGTTTTCACCGGTGCCGATCCAGACCACGTTCCCGTCGGAAGGCGCCACCGCGACGTCGCCGATGGACACCGTGGCCTCGCGATCGAACTGGTGCTCGAACGTGGTTCCATTGTTGGTCGTCTTCAGCAGGCCGCCCGACGCGGTTGCCGCCCACCAGGTGCTGGGGTCCTGCGGATGGACGGCGAAGGCCGTGATGCGTCCGCCCATCACCGCGGGGCCGATGCAGCGCCACTGCAACGTGTTGACCCACTCGGCGGGCAGTTCGACCGGGGCAGGCTCGTCTTCCGCGCGGGCCGCCGACAGGAACACCACGACACAGACCCAGCTCATGCAGAAGCGCATCATCGGAACGCTCCCTCGGCAACCGCGGGGTCGCCGGCGTAAGCGGGGAGTGTACCGCGCGATCTGCGAGCGACCCACGCGAGGGAGGCGGCGCGCTCTCACTGCGGCGGCAGCCTGTCCGCCGCCCAAGCCCAGCGATCATCGTGAGTGATTCGAAAAGCTCCCCCGCTGGTTGCGGCCACGTGCCGCGCAGCCACCCGGATTCCCCGCGCTTTCCTTCGTGCCCTTCGTGTTCTTCGTGGTATACCCGGTCTGCCGTGCTCGCGCGGCAGACATTCCACCACGAATCACACGCCGGACACGAAGGCCGCGCGCCTCAATGCCTCACGCGACGCGCGATCACCGGCGGACGCGACGCCGCGTGCCAACCAGTCCCGCAAACGCCAGCGTCAGCATCGCCGCCGCCGTCCCCGGACAGAGCCCCGTCTGCCCTTGCCCGGACTGATCCTCGCACACGCCGCCTTCGTCCACCGCCCCGTCGCAGTCGTCGTCGCGCTCGTTGCAGACTTCCGTCGCCGACGGGTTGACCACTTCGTCGCTGTCGTCGCAGTCGCCCGGTTCCGCCACGTAGCCCGCAGGCTGCTCCAACGCCTGCTGTGTCGCGTCCGCATCACCGAAGCCATCGCCGTCCGCGTCACGATACCACGTCTGCGGCTGCGGACACTCGGCGGCAGCACAGCTCGTCCACTCCGCATGCCAGGTGCCGTCACAGGCTGCCTCGGTCGTCACCTCGCATGAACCGTCCGCACCACAGCACGCGGCGCGTTCCACCGGCTGCGGGCAGTCAGCCTCGCCGCAGCTCGCCCACGCCGAATGCCACGTCCCGCCGCAATCATCCTCGGTCGTTACGGAGCACGAGCCATCCGCGTCACAGCACGCCGCACGCACAACCGGCTGCGGGCAGTCCGCTTCGCCGCAGCTCGCCCATTCAGCGTGCCAGGCCCCGTCGCAATCCGCCTCGGTGGTCACAGCGCATGAGCCATCCGGAGCGCAGCACGCCCGGGTCGGTAGCGGGCAGTCGGCTTCGCCGCAGCTCGCCCACTCAGAGTGCCAGACACCATCGCAATCCGCCTCGGTGGTCACGGCGCACGAGCCATCCGCGTCGCAGCAGGCGCCCGTCGGCTGCGGGCAGTCGGCTTCGCCGCAGCTCGCCCACTCGGGATGCCAGACGCCGGTGCAATCGGCCTCGGCGGTCATGGCGCACGAGCCATCCGGATCGCAGCAGGCGCCGCCCGTCGTCAGGTGCAGCGTCCAGCCGCCCGCGATCTCTCCGGCGTCGACCTCCGCATTCACGACGAACAACTGCCACTCACCATTCGGATTCGTCCCCACGAACCCGGCCAGGACGCTGCCGTAGGGGCCCGCCGGGGCCGGTGCCGGGAAGCTGTCGGACGTGGGGGGGGGATCGTAATCCGTCGGCCGGTAGGTCCCGCTGACGATCGTGTCGTCGAACGGAAGAGTCATGGCGGCCGCATCGCTGAACGTCAGCGTGGCGTCCGACACCTCGAAGTGCCATCCGCACTCCGACATCAGGATGACGCTCGCGCCGGTCGGTCCCACGAGCAGGACGTCGACATCAAACGGGGCGGTGTGGCTGAGTCCGGTCAATGTCACCGTGACGTGGGTGACCGTGGCTCCGGCGCCGCTGACGCTGATCGAGCTGGGATACGGGTCGGCGACTCCCATCGAGACGATCGAGATCGCCGCGGGGTTGCTGAAATCCTCGGCGTGGCTGCTCATGGCAGCCGCGGCCAGGACGAGGCAGGCAAGCAGTACGTTTTTCATGTCCGGTCATCCCGTTAACGAGCGCGGAAGCCCGTGTCTGCAACGCAGGGCCAACAGCGCATAGGGCCCGCGGGCAGCACCGACGCGGCGATCTGCCCTCACGCCCGCAGAATGACCCATCTTCCAGGCGAAGTCAACGAAATTCCAGGCACGCGGGCCGGCAGCGGCCGCAGGCCACGACGCGAGAGAACCACGTGGGCGCGCGTATCGGACGCTCAACTCACTGATCCGGAAACCCGGCTGCGTGAAAGAGTGAGGAAACGCGCGCATATTACGGGACGCGACTTATCCTGCGCAGCGGCCGCTCCGCAAGGTGAAGTCGTGTGGATCTCCGGGGATTGCGGCTGATACCGCGTCGTGACTCTGAGCGATGGGCCTTCGTGCCCTTCGTGTTCTTCGTGGTATACCCGGTCTGCCGTGCTCGCGCGGC
>CAZVRR010000127.1:9989-10463 GCA_964629745.1 uncultured Planctomycetales bacterium
TCCGGATCGCAGCAGGCGCCGCCCGTCGTCAGGTGCAGCGTCCAGCCGCCCGCGACCTCGCCGGCGAACGTGGTGAGGTAGTCGTCCACGATGAACAGGTGCCACTCGCCGTCCGGATCCGTGCCGCCGAACGCGGCGAGGCTGGCGGCATGAGGGCCGCCCGGGGCGGGCGGCGCGAAGGTATCGAGTTCGGCCTCGTAGTTGGTCGGGAGGTAAGTCCCGCTGACGATGGCCGCGTCGGACGGCAGCGTTTCCGCGGCCGCGGCGCTGAATTTCAGCGTCACGTCGACCAGGTCAGTGTCGTCGCCGCAGTCCGACATGAGCAGCGCGGCAGCCCCGGTGGGGCCGACCAGCAGGACGTCCATGTCGTTGGGCGACGAGTGGTGGATGCCCGTCAGCGTGACGGCGACGTCAAGAACGCTGCCGGCGGCCGTGACGTCGACCGCGCTGGGATAGGGTATGGCAGGAGCGACC
>CAZVRR010000128.1:0-10442 GCA_964629745.1 uncultured Planctomycetales bacterium
GAAATCGACGCTCCCGTTGGGATAGAAGGTCAGCCGGATGTTGTCGAGGTCGTTGCTGCTGCCCGACGAGAAGAGTTCGGTGTAGAAATCTGGGATCTGCGGCGTGGTGAAGCTGTAGCACGCGCCGCCGTTGTCGTCGTAGGTGGAATTGCCGGCTGCGTCGCGGGCCTCGACCGCGTAGTAGTAGGTCGTCTCGTCCTGCAGGCCGGTGATGGCCACCGTCTGCTCGTCCGCGAACGCCGGATTGGCGGACTCCTCCGTCAGCTCGCCGCAGGCCACGCCGTAGTAGACCGTTGCGCTGACCGGCTCGTCGGCGCTGAAGGTGACGCGTGCCGAGCGCGGTTCGATCTCGACGGCCTGCACCTCGCTGATGAGCGGCGGCGTGCAGTCGATGACCGCGGTATCGATCACCACGACGTCGGTGTGGCCCAGCCCGTCATCCGCGTCGATGTAGGTGCCGGTGATGACGTCGTCCGGCGCGACCCACAAGACGCCGGGCGCATCGGTGGTGCTCAGGCTGATCGTGCCGCTGAAGGCGGCCGTGGCCGCCCCGCTCTCGACGAGCACAACCAATTCGCCTGCGGGCTCCGAATCGGACACGATGCTGACCGTCACGCTTTCCACGGTTTCGGGATCGGTATTCAGGTCGCAGTCGAGCACGCGCAGCGTGACGGTGCCGTCGCACGCGTAGACCGAGCGGTTCAGGCGGATCGTGCCGGTCGAGGTGCAGGGCGTCACGCCGCTGACGACCAGCGCGAAGTCCACGTCCAGCTCGGGCGACTCGACGTGCCCATCCTCATTGATTTCGTCGGCGAACACCTCGATGACCCAGGCGCCGCCGGCGGGATTCTGGACGAACACGTTCTCGACCGTGTCAACGGCGTTCGGCGTGCCGTCCGGCGTGGAATAGTTGCCCGCCAGCAGGCCGTTGTTGCCCCAGTAGACCGTGCCGTCGGGCGCCGTGACGCGCAGCGACAGGTCGTTGATGCGGTTCATCGAGCTGCCCGGGGAACCCGGCGGATCGGCGTAGACCAGCGTCACCTTCAGCTCGGGCTCGCCGTCCTCGACCGCGAGCGTGTAGACCGCGCTCTGGAAGACCTCCAACACCTGGGTCTCGTCGATGATGAAGAGCTTCTCGCGCATATCGTAGATGCGCCCCACACTCGGCCAGCCCCAGCCCTGGTGGACGCGCGTCAGGTCGTGCGAGGTGCCGGAGAACGGGTATTGCGTGGCCGTATTGATCATGACGGCCTTCGCCGTGCTCATGTGCGGGCGGTTGTCGAAGACCGTCCCGCTCGGGTCCACCGGGTTGCCGAACACGCCGTCGGCCCACATTTCGAAGAACAGGCCACAGTGGCCCGCGATGATCGGCGTTGCGCCGCTCGTGCCGCCGAAGCTGGTCGTGTAATCCGTCGCGCCGGGGTAGCCGACCGTCAGAATCTCGTCGTAGTAGGCGCACAGGTCGGGCTTGATGCGGCCATCCGTCGCGGGGCCGATGCTGGCGCCGGCGCTCCAGTTGTCATCGCCGGGATCCAGCGTGTTTTCGTGATAGACGCCCCCGCCCGAGAGCACGTTCTTCGCCCACGCCTGCGGCCGCGACATGCGATCGCCGGCGTTGCTCTGGCTCTGGCAGTGCAGGATGTCGAAGTCGAACAGGGCCGCATCCTTGTCGGCGGAGATCGTCGTGTAGTCGAGCACGCGGTCACTGCCGACGCTGGCGGTCTCGAAGACACAGAAGTATGGCGCCTGGACCTGCTCGCCGGTATGCGTGTAGCGCGTCTCGCCGGTCAAGCCGATCGTGTCGTAGTCGCCGGCAATGCCCTGGCCGGCCGGCAGCATGCCGCGCGCGGCGGGGTTGTTCGTGCCGTCGCCGAAGACGATGCCGGACGTGGCCGCGCCGTGCGAATCGCCGTTGACCGCGCCGTGCTGAATCAACGGCCGTGACGCGAAGTCGTTGTGAGTCAGGTTGAAGCCCGCGTCGAAGACTTCGCCGCGCACGCCGCTGCCGTCGTACCCGGCCAGGGTCTCGATGTGGCTTGCGCCGCCGTACTGGCGGGCGTTGTCCATGTCGACGTCATACGGACTCCAGCGGTCGACGAAGTGCACTTCGTTCCAGCGGACGACCTCGACGAGCTGGTCCGGCGACAACGTCGCCTCGAGCAGATACTTGCCGGCGTCGGTCGCATTCACGACGCCGCCCAGGGCCTCAATCTTGTCGGCGACCGCCATTTTCTCCTTCATGCCCGCGGCGAACACCTGGATGTTGTAGCGCTGCACGGGAAAGAGTTCTTCGGCCCGGCCCAGGTTCTCGCGCAGGTAGCTTTCCAGCCGGTAGCCCGGCTGGTACGGGCCGACCCAGCGCACGTAGGGCAGGCCGGCGACGCGCGCCTGCGTCGGGCCATCCATGCGCACGATGAACGCGTGGTTCGCGATGTACTGCTCCACGCTCCCGCCGAGCTGCTCGATCTGGGTGCGGAATTCCGGCAACGGCTGTGTGATGAACTGAACAAGGAAGACCTGGTTGTTGCCGTCCGCGACCAGACCGCCGTCGACCGCGGGCACGCCGCCCGCCGGGTCAAACGCGGCATCGCGCAGGTGGAGCTGGTACGAGGTGGGACGGACGCGCACGACGCGCGTGCCGTCGAAGCTGACCGCGTAGTACGGGACGACGAGCCCATCGGGCTGGACTTCTTCCCAGAGCACGAGCTTCGTGCCGCTGCCCGTGACGTCGATCACGCGTTCGGCGCGGACGACGTTCGCGGTCGTGTGGAACGGCTGCCCGCCCAGCGACAGCGTGTGGCCGGCGGAGCCGGGCGACACTGCCTGGGCCGCGGCTGTCATGCCGAGTCCGGCCAGCCAGAGCATTGCGGAAACCCAACGAACGGTACTTCTCATCTCTGCACTCCTGGTTGGATACCTCGCGCCCGCGCGAGCCGCGCGGTACGCCCAGCGTAGTGGACCTGTGGGCGCGCGCAGCCGTACCGCGGCCACCACAGGGGAAATCGCTCCATTTCAGTCCCTTCGTCGCGGTCTCCAGTCACGCAGCGCGGGACCGCCGCGTTCGTGGCTCGCAGATGCGGACCGGGCGGCCGCCTGACCAGGCATGCTCCCGATATTGTCGCATTCCATGCCAGCGCAACGCGTTGCGGTATAGCTCGCCCAGCGTTCGAGCGTGTCGGCAGGCTCATCATACCGGCGGCCGATGGGACAAGGGAATAGATTTCCGCCCCTTCTATCGGAACCCCCCACGTCCCGCCGCAGACGGCTGCGTCGGGTGCCGATAACCGCCTGCCGATATCGGACGAGCGCGCGGTTCGCCTTTGTTGCTGCAGTTCTGGCGTCGGGCGGAGTGCGCTACCAGCCCTCGACCAGTGCGGCCTCCTCGGCCTGTCGCACGATGGCGGCGAGTTCCGCGTTCTGGTCCACCGCACTCTCCGCCGGCCAGTTCTGCTCCGTGGTCACCCCGCGGTAGTTTCGATTCCCGGTGATCGGCTGCTCGTCCAGCACCTGCTCCGTTTGATCGGGCAGGACGCGATAGATCTTCGCGACGACCGCCGTGCCGCTCAGCTTGACGACGTGGTGACGCGGCCCGGCATTGTGGACGAGCAGGCGCGAGCCGTCGACCGTTCCGCTGACGCGCTCGGTGCGCGCGCGACCCCAGTGGGTCGGCAGGCTCGTGGCCGGCCCGGTGGAGGGTGAAAGTCCGCCCGAGCCGGTCGGCGCCGGCAGCACCTCGATCAGGATCCAGCCATTCTCAATGTACACGTCCGGCTCGCTGTTGCGGAAGATGACCGTGGCGCGGCTCGCGCGGTCATTGGGCCCGACCAGGATGCGCCAGCGGCGGCCGTCGGGCGCGACGGCGTCGGGCAAACGCATGACCTGCTGGGTCGTGAAGGGAGCACCCTGGGACAGCTCACGCCAGGAAATCTCTTTCCCCGTGAACGGCTGCCCCTCGCGCAGCGACATGCCGCCCTGCACGTGCTGCAGTCCGCACAGGAATCCGCAGGGGGCAGCGACAACGAGCAGCACAGCCATCGCCTTCATCAGCCGCACCTCCAGTTACGACCTGGCCAGCCGCACCTGGTGGCGGATAAACGCGGTCAGGCCGGCCGTCGCGAACAGTGTGAACCAGGACAACGCCGGATTGCAGAGCAGCGCCAGGTAGCGGTACGCGCCCACCGCCGCCAGCAGCAGAACTCCGGCACCACACGCGAGCCCCGCGGCCCACCAGAGTCGCCGCGGGTACAGCGTGCGGGTCGCCAGCAGGCCCAGCGCCACGCCCGCCAGCATCGCAATGATGCTTTCGCGCAGGTGTGGCTCGCGGATCGGCTCGGCCCGCAGCAGGGACTCGATGACCGCGGCCTGCGCATCGGCCTGCGTCAGCGCGCGGCCGTCGCGTGTCGGGAAGCGCTTCACGTCCTGCCGCGCGTCGGCCACGATGACCAGGCGATCGGCGAACCACGCCCGCCGCTGGGCCGCATCGGCGCGCAGCACCTGTGCGTAGGACGTCGTCACGCGCGTCAGCTCCGCCGCCCCGGGCACGAAAAACGCGTACTGCGCGACGACGTCGTTCGGCTGCAATCCCACGTCCGCCTCCCGCGACGTGTAGGCACCGGTGCACCAGACTTCGTCGCGCAGCGCCAGCCACTGCCACGCGTGCGCGGAGCGCGGCGCAGGCTTGCGATACTGCACGGTCACGAGCCCGCGCCCGGCATCCAGCGCGAAGAACGGCTCGGCCCCGGGACAGCGGTACGCGGCGACAGCGGCGAGCGCCAGGGACGGCGCCGGCATCGTGCAATTCGCATCGGCCGCCAGGTCCACGAACCAGGTCGGGTCATCGGAGTACTGCCCGGTCGCCGGGCCCCAGCGCAGGTAGGGCAGCAGCCCCGGCGCCGCCAGCGGCAGACCGGTTGCATCGGTGCCCCACTCGCCCGTATCCATCACCACTTCCACGCCGCGCTCGCGAAGTCCGGCGAGCGCAGCGACGAGCGGCGCGTCGTAGGGCGAGTCGGCCCGGAAGCGGATCATCAGGACCAGCGTCCGCACTCCGCTGTCCGCCATTCGCTCCAGCATGGCGCCGTGCAGGAGGCGCAGGCTCTGCGGCACGGCCGGATCCACTCCGCTCACCTGGAGTTCCTGGGCCAGCAGCGCCACGTCGGGCTCGTCGCGCAACTCGACCAGGCGCACGAACTCGATCGGTCGCGCCAGGCTCGGCTGTGCCCGGACGGCGACGGTCCGCTGGTAGAACCGGTCCAGCGGCGTCCACTCGTACACGCAGGGAACGACGGCATAGTTCGCCAGCAGCAGGATCGCCACGACACCCCAGGTCCAGCCGAGGACAGGATGCCGGCGCACCCCGCGCCGCACGCGCGACCACGCCTGCGCCATGAGCAGGGTCCGGCGCGCGCGAATCGGCTCGCCTGCCAGGTAGCGCCGCAGATCCTCTGCGACCGCGCCGGCGTTCTGGTAGCGGTCGGGCGGCTCCTTGGCGAGGCATTTCAGCACGATCGTCTCGATGTCCCGGTCGAGCGGGCAATGACCGGCACGCACGTCGTGCCGCGTCGCGCGCGCAATTCCTCCGCCTGACGCCCACGTGATGGCCAGCGGAGTCGGCGGCAGCTCCTGGATCTGCCGGAGGACTTCGCAGACCGTCCCGCGCACCGGGTACGGGAAGCCGCCGGTCAGCAACTCGTACAGCACCACGCCGAGGGCATACACGTCGCTGCGCTGGTCGATCGCGTCGGGGCTGCCGCGCGCCTGCTCCGGCGACATGTACGGCAGTGTCCCGAGCACATCCCGCGTGAGGGAGAGCGGCTCCGCGGCGGCGCTGATCTCCTTGGCCAGCCCGAAATCGAGCACGCGCGGCTGTCCGGCCTCGTCCACCAGGATGTTGGATGGCTTCAGGTCGCGATGCACGATGCCCTGTGCGTGGGCGCACTGCACCGCGTCGCACACCACGGCGATCAGCTCGACCACCCGCTCCAGAGACAGGGCGTGCTGTCGCGCGTAGCGGTGCAGCGGCAGCCCGTCCACGTAGTCCATCACGTAGAACTGCGGACCCGCCGCCACGCCGGAATGGAAAATCGCGATGATGTTCGGGTGCCGCAACTGCGCGATCAGCGCGATTTCGCGCTCGAAGCGCCGGCGTGCGGGCGCGGAGACTTCGCCCACGAGGGCCTTGATCGCCACGCGCCGGTTCGTGTGTTCCTGGATCGCTTCGTACACCACGCCCTGCCCACCATGTCCGACCCGCCGGACCAGGCGGTACCCCGGGAAGTGGTCGGGCGGCAGTGCGAACACGTCGGATTCGGGCTCGAAGTCCAGGGCGGTCGTGCGCGTTGCATCGACGGCGGCCGCCGCCTGCGGCGCCCCGGTGTCCGCACGCGGCGGGCAATCACCATCCGGGTGCGGCGGGCCGCACGTCGTCATCCGATAGACCTCCGGACCTGCGTGAAGCGCGAGTTGGTTGTGGCGGCCTTCCGCCACGGCAGAACTATATCGAACCGGCCGGCAAGTAGCCATGCCCCCAATCCAGGGCGGCCCGGTCAACCGAGCTCCGAGCGGTGCAATGTGCCGCAGCCCGCCGGACAGAGTGCAGACTCGCTATTGGTATTTACGATAATGCGGCCCGCTTCCTGCGCGCCAGGCGATCCATTTCGCATTCATAGGCCCCGCCGAGCTTTGACTCCTTCTGCCGCGTGCGGCAGCGGGTTGCCCCCCCTGCCCGACGCCGCCCGCGGCTAGAACAGCCGGGGATGGCCCATGGCGCGGCGCCAATAGGTCAGTTGCCCGACGTGCAGAGCCGGGTGCGATGTCAGCAGGTGTGCGAGCAGGTCGGCCACGCTGCGGATTGCCCCGCGTTGCAGTGGCGGAAAGTCGTGCGGCCGTTCCAGCGGAGCCGGATCGGCGCCACGCGCGGCGGTGATCAGCGCGTCGTAGCCACGTGCCAGGGCTGCTGTGAGTTCCGCCCTTTCCGGCGCCTGCGCCGGCCGCGGCGGGCCCGACCCGAGGCCGAAGTACTGCTCCCAGGCCGGCGGGCAGAGCGTGGCGGCGTCGAGTTGCGCCAGCCCCCAATCGGCGGCCAGGGCCAGGTGGCCGACGATCCATCCCGGCGTGTTCACGCCGGCGAGCGGTTGCAGGTCGAACTGCTCCGCGGGAATCTCGCGCAGCAGCCAGTTGGCATATCCCAGCATCGTCTGGCAGATGCGCGCCTCGCGTTCGAACGGCCCGTGTGCCCCGGTACTCATGGCGTCACCGCATCGAAGTTGGGAAATGTCTCCTGCGCCTCGGCCAGCGCCGCGAGCGGCAGACTTTCGCACGCCGCATCGATGCGGTCCCACAGCGCGCGCACCGCCGGCGTGCGGTGTGCCTCCTCCACCGCCTGCCGCGAACGCCACTCGAACACCTCGAGGTACGTTCCGTCCGCGGCCTGCATCACGATCGACGGCCGGTCCGTAACCAGGCCGGTCTTGCGCAGCGCGGGCAGATGTTCCCGCAGGATCCCGCGCAGTTCCTCTTCCCGCCCCGGACGCGGGCGGAAACAGCAGATTACGACTCGACCCATCTCCTGCTCCTGGGGGTGACAACCGGTCGGCCCGCCGGATCGTCGCCCGGCATTATACGCGAGCGCGCGCACCGCGCGGCCGTGGTACGATGCGCGCCGCACCGATGAGCAGCAGCACGCGTCGCATCCCCGAGCTTCTTGCGCCCGCCGGCCAGTGGGAGTCGCTCCGCGCGGCGGTGGCGAACGGCGCCGATGCCGTGTACTTCGGCCTGGAAGACTTCAACGCGCGGCGCCGGGCCGCGAATTTCCACGCGGACGAGCTGCCCGACCTCTTTGAGTACCTGCGCCGGCACAACGTCCGCGGCTACGTCACGTTGAACACGCTGCTGTTCCCGCCGGAATTGCCCGCCGCCGCCCGGCTGCTGGCGGCGCTCGCACAGGCCGGCGCCGATGCGGTCATCGTGCAGGATCTCGGGCTGCTGCGGCTCGCGCGGCGCCTCGCGCCGACGCTGCCCGTGCATGCCTCCACGCAGATGACCCAGACCACCGCGGAAGGGATCGCCCTGCTCGCCGCCCTCGGCGTGCAGCGCGTGATCGTTGCACGGGAGCTCAGCGTGCCGGAGCTGGGCAGGCTGGTGGCGGCGGCCCCGTTGCCGATCGAAATTTTCATTCACGGCGCGCTGTGCATTTCGTTCAGCGGTCAGTGCCTGGCCAGCGCCGCGTTCTGGGATCGCAGCGCGAACCGCGGCACGTGCGCCCAGGCGTGCCGCCTGCCGTACGAGTTGATCGTCGACGGACAGCCCGTGGCCCGGCACGGGCGGCGCTACCCGCTCAGCGCGCAGGATCTGTGCGCACCGCAGTTCATCCCGCGCCTGGCCGAGATCGGCGTGGCGGCACTGAAGATCGAGGGGCGCCTCAAGAGCCCCGCGTACGTCGCCGCCGCCACGCGGTTCTATCGCGCAGCGCTCGACGCCTGCGCAACGGGAGCGCCCTTCGACCCCACGCCACAGCAGCAGGCCGAACTCGCGCAAGCCTTCTCACGCGGCAGCGGCCCCGGTTTTCTCGGCGGCGTGGACCACCAGGCGCTGGTGCCCGGCCGGTTTCCCAAGCACCGCGGCGTGCGAATCGGCCGCGCGACGCGCCGCACCGCCCGCGGCATCGTCGTGCAGCTCGCCCCCGGCGCGGCGATCAGACCCGGCGATGGCCTCGTGTTCGACGCCGGCCGACCCGATCGTGACGAACAGGGCGGCCGCGCATTCACCGTCACGCCGCAGGGCGCCGACCAGGTGGAGGTGACGTTCGGAAGCACGGATGTGGTGCTCGCGGCGGTACCGCTTCCCAGCCTGGTGTGGAGGACCGACGACCCCGCACTGCGCCGCGCGCTGGACGCGAGCTACCGGCGCGACGTGGTGATCCACCGGTCGGCGCTGCACGTCGAGCTGAGCGCCCGCCCGGATCAGCCGCTGCAGGTCATCCTGCGCGACGACGCGGGACACACGGTGACCGTGCACAGCGCGACCCCGCTCGCCGCGGCCGTGAAACACCCGCTGACCGTCGACCTGGCCCGCGCGCAGTTCGGCCGACTGGGCGATACGCCGTTCACGCTCGACCAGGTGACACTCACCGGCCCGGACGGACCCGCGTCCGCCCTGCCGGTGTTGGCGCCCAAGAGCGTATTAAATGACCTGCGCCGCGCCGGCGTCGCGCGCCTGCTCGAAATCCGCTCGGCGCACGCCCGCCATGCGATCGCCGCCGGCGACGTGGTCGAGACGGAACGCACGGCCTGCCGCGCGATCCTGGGTGCGCCCGCTGCGCCGCAATCCGTCGCCACTGCGGAGCTGCACGTGCTGGCCCGAACCGCCGAGCAGGCCCACGCGCTGCTCGACCTGTCCGGCGCAGCGGCCTTCACCTGGGGCCTGCTCTACTGCGAACTGGCCGCGACGGACGATTTCCGCTGCGTCATCGCCCACGCGCGTGCCGCGGGTCGCCGCATCGGGGCGGTTACGCCGCGCGTGCTGCTCGCGGGCGATGAATCGCGCCTGGGCCGCCTGGCGGCGCTGCCCATCGACGCCTTCCTCGTCCGGAACCTCAGCGCGTTGCGGCGGCTGGGCGAACTGGCGCCCGCCCTGCCGCGCATCGGCGACACGACGCTGAACGCGGCCAATGCGCTGGCGGTGGCGAGCCTGGTGGCCGCCGGCTGCACGCGTGTCACGGCCTGCAACGATCTCCACGTTCAGCACCTCGCGGCCCTGCTGGCGGAAGTGCCCGGCACGCGGCTCGAGGTGGTCGTTCACCAGCGCATCGCCCTGTTCCACACGCGGCACTGCCTCTACGCCGCCGCGCTCTCCAGCGGCCCGTGCTGCGGTGCCTGCCAGTGGCCCTGTCGCGGACACGCGCTGCGTCTGCGCAACCGCAGCGGCGAGCAGCATCCCGTGCTGCCTGACGAGGCGGGCTGCAACACGATCTACCACGCGCGGCCCCAGTCGGCGGCGGCGTGCGCCGGCGCGCTGTACGCGGCCGGGGCACGTCACTTTCGCATCGAATTGCTCGACGAGACGGCCCAGCAGGCCGTCGATCTGGTGCACTGCTACACCGGCATTCTCCAGCCGGGCGCTCCGGCGGCGCTGGGCGCCGAACTGGCACGGCTTGGTCCTTCTGCAGCCGGCACGCTCCCGCCGCACACGACGCCGGCTGCGGACCCCGCCTGAGCAGTTGACAGGCGCACCGTCCGCACCGATACAGGGGGCACACAGGCCCGCTGACCACCGGAGGCACACGGCGCACCATGGCCAACCGCGCGACCCGCCACGCTGCCGCTCACCCCGTGCCCGGCACGTGGACCCCCCAGCCCGATCACGCTTATGCCGTCGTCACCGGCGACATCGTCGCGTCCTCCCGGCTGGCGGCCCCGGCGCGCCGCCGGCTGCCCGCACTGCTC
>CAZVRR010000129.1:0-10432 GCA_964629745.1 uncultured Planctomycetales bacterium
CCACCCGCCGGGCTTCAGCACACCAACACGGGCGAGCACCGCGCGGTGATCTTCACCGGCCACGTGCTCAGCGTGGCGCCGCCGGCGGTGTCACGTGATCCGGCGGAAGTGAGCGCCGCCCGCAGCGCCGCGGCCGCCGAGACGCCGCAGATCCCGGCGGAGGCCCAGTTGACCAACTACGGCGACCTGCGGGTGGTCGAGTTCACGGGCCACGACTTGAGCGTCGGCGACGGCGCGGGCGGCGGAATCCTGTACGCGCCGTCGGAGGCGGACTCGCCCGCGTTCCGCGCCGGCCTGGCGGCCTGCACGGGGATGACGGTCGACTACTACGACGCGCGCGTCGGCACACCCAGCGTCGCCACGCTGTGCACGTACGACGTGGTCTTCACCTGGGCGGATTTCGCGTACCAGGACCCCGTGCTCTTCGGCAACCGCCTGGCCACGTATGTCGACAACGGCTGCGGCAAGGTCATTCTCGGCCAGTGGTGTCTGCCGACGCAGACGTACTGGCTCCAGGGGGCGATCATGGGCGCGGGCTACTGCCCCGTGACGGCGACGGACGACACGCGCGTCACCAGCGTCTATGCGGGGGATGGCGCCGACTGCGTGCATTACGGTCCGCCCTTTGTCGGCGCGTACACGACGGACTACCACGACAACTGCACGCTCCTCGCCGGGAACCAGTCGGATGGCACGTACACCGACGGCTGGCTCTCGGTCGCGTGGCGCCTGGACCGCAAGGTCTACTACAGCGCCGGCAACACCGGCGCGTTCTACGGGACCGGCCAGTGGACCGATCTGACCTGCAACATCGTCGAGTGCATCCGCGCCGGCGGCGGCGGGTTCCTCTACGCACCGTCGAATCCCGACAACCCGGCGTTTCGCCAGGATCTGGCCGACTGCCTGGGCGTCGCCGTCGACTACTACGACGCCCGCGTCGGCACGCCCGACCTGGCGCTGCTGTTGAACTACGATTGCGTGCTGACCTGGACGAATTACGACTACTTCAACGCCGTCGCGTTTGGCGACGTGCTGGCCGACTACGTCGACGCGGGCGGCCGGGTGATTCTCGGACAGTGGACGTATCCCTCCGACCAGGGCAACTACCTGGAGGGACAGATCATGACCGCGGCCTATTGCCCGGTCACCTCTGACTCGAGCTACAACTCGGGCGACTATGCCGGTGACGGGACGGACTGCGTGCACACCGGGCCGCCGTTCGTTTCCGCGTACGGCACCAGCTACCTCGACAACATCGCGCTGCGTCCCGGGGCCGACTCGGACGGCACATTCAACGATGCCGGCACGTCGCGGCTGTCCGTCGCGTGGCGCGGGGACCGGCGCGTGTATTACAGTGCCGGCCACACGGGCGCGACGTACGGCACGGGCGAGTGGCACGAGCTGACCTGCAACATGTGCCGCAACTGCGTCTGCGACGCGGACGGTACCGCCCCGGTCGCGGTGTTGAGCACGCCGCCGGAGCTCGGCGACGGCTGCGCCTGCGACGTCGTGAACATTGTCGGCACCGCCCAGGATCCCGATGGCACCTTCGGCAGCTACACGCTGGATTACCGCGAAGTGGGCGGCGGCTCATGGACGCTGATCAGCAGCAGCACGACCCCGGTGATCGCCGGCGTGCTCGGCGCCTGGGACACGACCGCCCTGCCCGAAGGCTACTACCTGCTGCGCCTGACCGCCTCCAACGTGTGCGGCTACGGCGCCAGCGACGTGCGCAGCGTGTACGTCGACCAGGCTTACGACACGTTGTCGTGGGGCTACCCGCCGGCGAGCGGGGTGGTCGGCGGAGACGTCTGCATCACCGGCACGATTTTCGAAGGCTGGTGCGGATCGGAATACACCGTCAGCTACCGGCCGTCAGGCGGGGGCGCGTTCCAGCCGGTCGATCCGGGCCAGCCGGTCTATTCCGGCACGGTTGTGAACGGTGGCTTCGCCTCGTGGGACACGGTCGGCCTGGGCCTTGCGGACGGCAGTTACATTCTGCGCGTGATTGCCTACAACGACTGCTCGCACCAGAAGTCCGCGAGCCGCACGGTGATCGTCGACAACACGGCGCCCGTCGCCACCATCAGCACGCCGCTGAGCTGTGCCGCGCTGGACGGGATCGTGCCGGTCACCGGTACGGCGTTCGACGCGAACATCCAGGGCTGGGCGCTGCAATACACCGGCGGAGCGCAACACGGCTGGGTGACCCTCGCTTCCGGTTCGAGCAACGTCGTGGCGGGCCTGCTGCATAACTGGAACGTCGGCGCACTGGACCCGTGCGCCTATACGCTGCGGCTGCTGGTGACGGACGAGTCCGTCGTGGGCTGCGGCCCGTACCAGCACCAGACGGAGTACCTGACATCCGTGATCGTCGGACCGGGCTTCGTGTTGCCCGGCGACCTGAATTGCGACGGCAGTGTGAATGCCTTCGATATCGACCCGTTCATTCACTGCCTGACCACGGGCGATTGCGACTGCCCGTAGGAGACGTTCCCAGAACGATGGGCCGCGGGTCCGTCGACCGACGGATCCGCGGCCCGGTTTCCGGTACCTCCGCGCCGGCTACGAGCGCCGCGGCCGCAACAGGGCGGTCGCCAGCAGCGTGGCCAGAAACGCACCCGGCTCGGGGATGGCGAATACGCCGCCGATCTGGTCGTTGGCGCAGCTCGGGGCGGCGTGCAGGGCCAGTTCAAACTGCGCGTCGTCCGACAGCAGCGACAGCGGGATTGTCCAGGTCTGGACGTACCACGCCTGGCCGAAATCCGTCAGACTGCTGTGTGCCAGCCCAGCGTCGCCCAGGTCGGTGCCGCCGGCGGCAAACACACGCACGTCGAGTCCGGCGGGGGCGATGTTCGGAGTGTAAGCGCCGGCTCCGCCGGCAATCGTCACGTCCGTATCGTCATCGAGCAGCACGAGGTGCCCTTCCAGTCCTTCCTGGTCGCCGTCGCCGACGTGCAGCGCGCGGGCCCGGTCAAAGTGGCTGCCGCCCAGCGGGCGGGCGACGCCGTTGTCTCCGCGTGCCCAGCGGCTGAGCAGGGCGAAGTGGCTGATGCCCAGGTCGTCGGCGACCGTCAGGAACACGTCGCCCTGCCCGTACCACGTGTTCCAGCCGCTGTAGAAGTAACCGCTCTCCGCGTCGATGCCCGTGGCGAGCTTCACTTCCAGATCATCGCCCAGCGTACGCAAGCCGAGCACGCCCTGGTCGAAGGCACGCCCGGTCGTGCCGCCCGGGCTCGGCTGCGCGCCGACGCCACTCGGATATAGCACGTGCTCGGGCCCGAACGTCGGCAGCGCGGTACTGATGGTCGATCCGGTGATCGAGAGTCCCACTTTCGTGTCGGGGCCGTACGACGACGTGAGTCCGGAGGCCGCCACCTCAAAAATGGTGGCGTACCCCGCGAACTCGTTCACGAGGTCGGCCGAAGCGGACCCGCACCCCGCCCCCATGACGATGAGCACCGCAAACGCGCGTTCAAACATCTCAGGCTCCTACTTCAGCGGCCAGGCGATAAGTCAGCGGCAATCGCGGCGAAGACGGCGCTTCGGCGTCGTGGGTCGAAAGCCTGGGGAGCTCCGGACAACACGGGAGTCCTGGGCCGACCGCCGCCACCAAGCCCAGTTCAAGAGTACAAAACACCGGTCGCCGGAGGCGCGCGACTTATCGGTCCCCTCGCGTGCGCTGTCGTTGTACGCTCGTACCGCGACGGGCGCGGCGTTCGCTCGCGCAGGTACCGCGCTGCGAGGACACCCGCCGCCCGCACGACAGGTCGCGATTCCGATAGTGCGCTGCGCGGAGAGCGGCTTATCGGGTACCTCCCATGCCTTTAGCAGCCTTGCTCCTGCTGGGTCTGTTGCGGTCCGACGTCCCGTGCGCCGCCGAGCCGCAATATGTCCGCTCGCGCGATGTGCTGGTCACGTTCACGACCGACCACGAGATGCAAGTGACGGACGTGGAGTTGTGGGTCTCGCGCGATGGCGGGCAGGCCTGGACGCGTGCGGCGGCCCGCCGGGCATCCCCTCGCGCCGTGGGCTACTCCGCGCCGGAAGACGGCCGGTACGAGTTCTATCTCGTGTTGCACAACGACGCCGGCGCCTCGGCTCCGCCGCCCGACGCATACAGTACGCCGCACCTGCGTGTCATCGTCGACACCCAGCCGCCCGTGTTACAGCTTCACGCGCCGGCTCCCACCACGCCCGCTACGGCCGGCACGACGCTGGCTGTGCGCCTCTCACTCATCGATGAGCACCTGGGCGAATGCGGCGTGCGGGTCTTCTACCGCCCGCTCGCGGAGTCCGCCTGGCGCGACGGGGGCCAACGGCCGGTCTGCGGGCAGGAACTCGCGTGGCCGATCCCCGCTGGGCTGGCCGGCACGATTGCTTTGCGCTGTGTTGCGACCGATCGCGCGGGAAACCAGGCGCAGGACGATCTCGAGCCCATCCAGATCGTGGCTCAGCCGACAGGGGCCCCGTAGTCGCACTGGCCGCCAGCGCCGCGCCGCTGTAGGCTCGCGTGTCGCGACCGGACACTGCGAGCATCCGATGGCCAAAGCCGCCCAGGCGCCGCCGATCGTCGTGATCTACGGCGACGAGGACTACCAGAAAGCGACCGTGCTCCAGCGCGCCCTGGCGACACTGCTGCCGCCGGAAGTTGATCGCGCCCTGGCTCTGGTCGTGCTGGATGGCACGCAGGATGAGGAGCATGGGGGACCCTCGTTCGCCGGAATCATGGACGACCTGAAGACGCTCCCGTTTCTCACCGACCGGCGCGTCGTCGTCGTCCGGGCGGCGGACAAGTTCATCACCACGTACCGGGAGCGGCTGGAGCGCTACCTTGCGGCGCCATCCCCGACGGCCACGCTGATTCTGGAATGCCGCTCGTTTCCCAAGACGACGCGGCTTTACAAGGCCGCCGCGGCCGTCGGCGGCGAGCTGCGCGAATGCCGCAAGCTCACCGGGCGCGCCCTGGTTGGATTCGTGAACGAGGAGGCCCGTGTGCGCGGGAAGCGCATTGAGCCGGCGGCGGCGCAGGCGCTCTGCGAACTCGTGGGCGCCGACCAGGGGATCCTCGCCGCCGAGGTGGAGAAGCTGAGCCTGTACGCCGGCAGTCGCGCCGAGATTACTGCGCAGGACGTCAGCGAACTGGTTGGCCAGACGCGTGAGGAGAAAATCTTCCGAGTCATGGACGAGGCAGGCAGCGGCCGGCTGGCCGAGGCGCTGACCCTGTGGCACCAGGTATTGAGCAGCGATCCGAGCGCCGTCTACAAGTGCGTCGGCGGCCTCGCGTTCGTGCTCCGCAAGTGGCTGGATGCGCAAAACCTGCGTCGGCAGGGCGCGAGCACGCGCGACCTGGCGACGCGCCTGATGATGTGGGGCCGCGAACGGGAGGCCGAGGCGCTGCTCGCCCGGCAGCCGGCCGAGAAACTCGCGTCCTTGCTGGGGGGGCTCGCCGAGTTGGACTCGCAAGCCAAGATCGGGCGGCGGTCGATAGAAACGGGCGTAGAGGCGTTTCTGGTGCGCGTGGCAGCTCCGGCCACGTGAAGGACGCCGCGGAGCCCCCGCATGGATGCGAAACACAGTCTGCTCGTGCTTTGCGCTGCAGCCGCCCTGCTCATCGCCGGATGTGCCGCGCTGACCGGCAAACCCACCCTTCAGAGCGCTCCGTCCGAACCGAATAAGCCCGCGCCGCAGCGCCAGGTGGTCGAGGCGCCGACGCCGAACGCGGAGGGTGGGACCGACGCCAGCGCGACGGTGGATCAGGCCGTCCAGAGCTACATCCAGCAGTTGGACGGCGTGGCCCAGCGCGCGCGTCGCGAGACCGGCGGCAATCCCGTGTCCGAGGCGGCAATGGTGCAGTTGCTTCCGGCCGCCCCGCCGCCCGAGTTGAGCGTTCCGATGTCTGCGGCGACTGTGCCGGCCCCGGCCCCTGCGACCGCGATGCAGGAGGCGGAGAGCGACGATTCGGCCTCCTCAGTTGAGGCGTCGGCCGTCGAACCGGCGCCGCCGGCGGCTCCGCCGAAGCTTCGCGATGCGGCAGTTCGTCCGGCCGAATCACGGGAGCCGAGCACGTCGTCGGCACGACCGCCGGAGCGGACCAGCGTGAACGCCGCCGCAGTTGCGCAGCATGCGCCAATCTCGCTCGAGCAGTTCGTGTCGCAGTGGCCGATCGACGGCACGGATTCATCGTTTGCCAAGCAACTGGACCTGCGCGTGCTGCGCGCCCTGGCCGGCGATTACGAGGCGGCACGGCAGCCGTTGACCTGTGTCTCCGATGCGCAGCAGGCGATGGCGGCGCGCCTGGTCGAGAGCCTGATCGCGATTCGCGATGCGCACGACGGTGATCCGGTCGGGGCCGCGGTCAAGGTGCGTGAGCAGATCGACCAGTTGCGCGACAACCTGCGGCGCCTGTGTGAGCTGCGCATCTCGACGCTGGCGATCTGCCGGGAAGTCCGCGGCTACGGGGACTACCGGCCGATCGAGCCGGCGCATTTCCCCGCCGGGGCAGCCAGCGAGTTCGTGCTCTACTGCGAGTTGCAGGATTTCGTCAGCGAGAAGCAGGAAGACGGGCTGTACCACGCCCAGTTCGACATGCGCACGGTCCTGTTGAACCGTTCGGGCGAGGTGGTGCTGGAGATCCGGGACGACGGCGTGCAGGACCGCTGTCGGCAGCCGCGGCAGGATTGTTTCATTCCGCGCCTGGTCCGCCTGCCCGCCACGCTGGGGCCCGGCGAGTATGTGGCAAAGGTAACGGTCGTGGATACACTGGGGGACAAGCTGGCCGAGAGCCGGGTGACGCTGAAGGTCGTCAGTCCGCCGTGACCATGGCGGGGCGCCCGGTGTCGGTTGGCCGAAGGGTGCCATGAACGTTCCGCGCTTCCTGCGAAGACTCTTCGGTGCTCCGTACGACGGACTTCGTCATTTCGGCGTGGTCGACGAGGGCGTGCTGTATCGCTGCGGCCAGCCGCGCGCCGCGGAACTCGCCGAACTGATTCAGCGCTACGGGCTGCGCTCCGTGATCAGCCTGCGCGGGACGCGCGAAGCGGACGATCCGGACAACTGGGAGACGGCGGAGCGCACCGCGTGCGCCGCGGCGGGGGTGGAGTTCGTCACGATTCCGTGCAATCACAAGAACCCGCCGACGGCCGAGCAGGTGCAGGGCTTCCTGGCGCTGCTGACCGATCCGCAGCGCCGGCCGGCGCTGGTGCACTGCCGACTTGGCCAGCAGCGCACGCTGCTGTTCTGCGGTCTGTACCGGGTGCATCGACAGGGCCTGTCGCCCGACGACGCCTTGCGCGAGATGGACGAGCTGGGATTCAAGAGCCAGCACCGGCGTCATCGCCGGCTGCTGGCGGCGTTTCGCGAGCTGGCGCAGCCCCCCACAGCAGGCGACTAATCACCTCCAACCGGATTTTTTTCTCCCATCACAGGTTGGTTTGGCGGGCGAAATGTGGCGGTTTTTCGTCAGAGGCAATTCCGACCAGAAATGGGCCAAACATAAGATATTCAAATTTAGGTGCTTATGGTCACCTCGCGAACATTGGCGGTTTACCGTCAGGTCAGACATCGGCCTGCCTGCGGGGGGTCGGTGGCTGCTTGTTTCGTATTTTCCTTTCGCAAATAGAGTTAAGAACCTATTGCCGATACGGGCACGTCTCGGTATAGACATTGCATTGCACGGATGTAAGTAGGCGCGGTCTGGCTGCGCGCAGCCAGATTATGGAACTGAAGGGTGTTCTGCGGGTTTGTCACCGAAGCGGTCGATGACACGACAGGCCCTGCAGAGAGCATGCGAAAGGAGACGCACATGTCGCGACAGCTGATTCGCGGAGGGCTGGGCGCCTTGGCGTTGTTCCTGGTCTGCGCTCCTGTGCTGGCCGAACCGCCGGCCCAGGATCAGGACCAGGCGGTCGCCCGGCTGGAGGCCCTGTTACAGGCGCAGCAGCAGCAGATCGAGGTGCTGGAGCAGCAGGTGGCGGCCGCCCAGCAGACCGGTGCGGATGCCCAGCGAGTGGAAGTGATGCGCAAGCAGATTCGCGAGATCCTGAGCGAGCAGGAGTTTCGCGAGAGCCTGATGCCATCCATGCTGCAGGCTGGCTATGACAAGGGCTTCTTCATCCGCAGCAGCGACGACAAGTTCGCCATGTTCATCAACGGCGGAATCCAGTTCCGCTGGACGCACTACGCGACCCGTTCCGACAATCACTACCAGTTCCCGGGCCGCGAGCGCGATGACCGCACGGGCTTCGATGTCAATCGCATTCGCCTGGCGCTGTCCGGCCACGCCTATTCCAAGGACCTGACCTACTACATCCGATTCCAGGCCGACTCGCCTGATGCGTATGACGTCGTCGCTTCGGAAGTCTGGGCCAACTACCGCTTCGCGGACGAGTTCCAGTTCCGCGCAGGCATGATCCGCCTGCCGTCCACCCGCAATTCGATGGTGCCGGAGCTGGCGCAGCAGTCCATCGACGCGCCGCTGTTTGACGCCGTCTTCGGCTTCGGCTGGGGCGTCGGCGTCGACTTCTGGGGCCAGGCCTGCGACAAGCGGCTCGAGTATCACCTGGCCATCGTGAACTCCACCCGGGACGGCGATTTCGGAGCCGGCGGGCGGACCATCACGCCGGATCCGGCGGAGCTGGACAGCAATCCGGCGATCCTGTTCCGCGCCGTGTGGCACGCCCTGGGTGACAATCCGACCCAGGATTTCATCGTGATGCAGGACCTGCCGCGGCACGACAGTCCGGCCCTGGACTTCGGCTTCCACTATGCCTTTAACGATGACTACGGCGACGCCCAGAGTCCGCGCATGCCGTTCCCGCGCCAGACGCTGCTGCCCGGCGGCTTCGGCCTGACCGACGCGAGCGGGTTGCAGATTCACCAGTTCGGCGCGGACGCCGCGTTCAAGTACGCCGGCTTCTCGGCCACGGGCGAGTACGTCGTGCGCGTCGTGGATGTCCGTCGGGCCTGGCGGACGCCGTTCGCCCCGTGGTGGCTGCTGACGGGCGACGACTCCACCGTGGCGCAGCAAGGCGCTTACGTGCAGCTCGGCTACTTCCTGCCAATTGCCGGCCTCGAGGACAAGCTCGAAGCCATCGCCCGGGTGGGCGGGATCTCGACGTTGGCGGAAGACCAGGAGGGAACCTGGGAGTACTCCGTTGGTCTGAACTACTACTTCGAGCCTGATGTGAAGTTGCAGGCGGACGTCGTGAAGATCAGCGAGGTCCCGATCACGAGTGGCTACTCGAGCCTGGCCAACGTGAACGACGACGCGCTGATTTTCCGCGTTCAGTTCCAGGTGGCGTTCTAACCGGCGTGGGCGCGCGAGCCCGCACTGACAATCGCACTCTTGGAGGATTTTTGATGAACAACCGGTTTGTGCGTTGGTTGGCGCTGGCCAGTCTGGGCGGCACGACGTTCGCGTTCGGTGCCTTCGGCTGGGGCTGCCAGCCGTTTGCGGAGAGCCAGCCGTATATCAACTTCCTGGCAGACGTGGGCAACTACGCGGTAGACGTGGGTGTCGACAACGCCTTCGAAGCCGTCAACAACGAGGACTTGAACGCCTGGTTCAACGACCCCGTGACCAACCTGTATCAGAACATCTGGACCGGCTGGGTGAACTACACGTTCCCCGACGATCCGACCTACAACACGCTGCTCGTCAACTGACATTGCGAAGGGTGAGCTGACGGGCGCGGGCCGCACCCCCCAGGTGCGGCCCGCGTCATTTTTTTTCGCCCGGCCGCGACCCGCCTGACTATGATGAAAGGGCCATGAGTTCCGCCGTCGCCCTGGTGACCGCCGTCTGGTCGCTCGTGATCGCCCCGGCCCTGTGCTGGAGCGGCACGCCGGCCGGTTGCTGCCCGCCCGCGGCCACGTCGGACGCGGTGGTGGATTCCTGCTGTGGCGCCGGCCGCACCCAGCCGGAGGATCCCGCCCCGGCCCCGGAGCAGCCGGGTCGCCGGTCCGGCGATCGCGACTCCTGCCTGCTCGTTTGCCGCAATCCGGTCAAGACACCTGACGACAAGCCCGATGCGCGGGCGCTGCTGCCGGCCGCGCCGGCTCTGCCCGACGCCGGCTGCGTCCTGACCGACATCCAGCCGATTCCCGTGCCGTCGGCGCTCCGGCCGCCAGCACGCTCGAATCCATCCCCCTATTCCGCAGGCCCCGCCCCGCTGTTGATCTGATTCCCCGCCCTGCACTGTCGATATCCGAATCATCCTCCGCCGCCCGATCCGCGCGGAGCGGCCCGGCATCGGGCCGAGAGTTCGGATTGGCGTTCAGGAACTCAGTCTTCCCAGCTCAACTGCGGAGTTCACACGTGGCGCTTGTATGTTCTCGCCGGAACCTCCTGCTGTCCCTCCTGCTGTCCCCCCTGGTGGCCGGCTGCCGTGAGCAGCCGCCGCCCACACCAGGCGCACAGTCCGCACCGCCC
>CAZVRR010000130.1:0-10385 GCA_964629745.1 uncultured Planctomycetales bacterium
GTCGGATGGCTGCTGCGACACGTTTGCTCCTTATGCTCACGGACCGGCCAGGACGTCGGCGCTCGCGCTTAATGCTCCACGGTGATGCGCGGGACCGGCCCGAGCGGGTCCGCGGGCATGTCCCCCCGCAAAGTCGTCACGGGCGGCGGCAGCGCGGCGGCACCGCCCTCCGGCAGCGCATCACCGGCGGCCCACACTGCCAGCGCCATCGGCACCAGCCATGCGAGGTTCGTCACGCCGCCGGGGTAGCTCGCCAGCAGTGCGGCGGCAGCAACGGTCAGCAGTCCGCCGCACAGATGCACGGGCCGCAGGAGCGGACGACGCAGCAGCAGCAGTCCCGCCAGCAGGGCCAGCAGACCGGCGGCCACTTTCGCGGCCAGGTGGAAGTTGCGCCACCACGAACTCACGTCGCGTCCCCAGAGCGACCAGGCCGGCAGGGTGTGAGATGGGGCACGCTCCGGCGCGAGCCAGGTCTGCTCCAGCACGGTGCGCACGCTGGCCTGCACGCGCGTCACGACGAGTTCGCGCGAGAACAGCTCGGCGTAGCGCGCGTTCAGCTCCGCGCGGGCCTCGGGCTCCGGGGCGAGGTTGCGGTACAGAAGGTTGTCGGCGCGGACGTTGTCGGCAAACCGCAGTTGTCCGCGATTGGGCCCCACCGTATCCACCCTCAGGTTCTCGCTTTCCACGAGATAGCGCCAGAACCAGCGGAACAGGCTGGGGTGATCGGGCCCATCTTCGGTGCGCGGCGTCACCTCGAGGTAGCCGTCCGCGCCCGTGGTCACGACGTACTCCGGCGGCTGGCCGGCCTGCGCAAGCGCACCATCGGCGCGCGGCACGTCGGGCGGAGTCAGCCACGTGATCAGGGCGAGGCTGCCCGCCACCCCCACGGCCAGGCCGACCAGGCTGCCCAGCGCGTGCCAGCCGGAACGGAAGAAACAACCCAGCAGCACCGGCAGTCCCAGCCACGCCCAGGGCCAGGCCATCCCCGCCAGCACGACCATGATCGTCGCCAGCAGGCCGCCCGCGGCCGGCAGCAGCCCGAGCGCGAGTGTCCACGTCAGCAGCGTCGCCGGCAGCATGACGTCTGGCCGCGAGAGGCACTCAAGCGTGCCAGGAAACACGCAGAACAGCGCGACCATCGCCCAGCCCATTCCGCCCGAGTGCACCTGCACGCCGATGGCCAGCAGCCCGATCAGCAGGGCGAACAGCAGCGCGAAGTTCACCAGGCGTGCCGTGGGCAGCATGGCCTCGGCGCCGCGCTGCGGGTCCTGCCACGTCGTCGGATCGTCCCACTTTACGTCGTCGGCGGGCGGCGCGATCTGCACCGCGCCGGCGTGGAGCACGTACAGCAGCGGACTGCGTCGATCCGCCGGCGTGGTCTCGCCATAGGGCAGCGCGCCGGTTTCGGCGAGGTATTCGCCGCCGATGATTCCGTCGCGTGACGCGCTGGAAAGCGGCGCGGTCGCCACGTGGCGGATCGACACGGCCAGCCCCGCCACGACGAGCACGAGCAGCGCGCCGGGAGCGACGTTCAGCATCTGCCGGCGCGGCGGCTCGGCGCCGAGCGACAGCAGGCCGCGCAGCAGCCAGTAAATCCCGGCGATCGTGAGCAGCAGGTAGGCCCACCATTGCGCCGTCTGCCCGGCCGCCCACCCGGGCAGGGGACTCAAGTCGTCGCGCAGGACGAGCAACAGGCACGTGGCGGCGAGTACCAGCCCGTCCAGGTTGCGCTCCGAGAAGATCGGACGAAAGCGCAATGTGAGCACCAGGATCACAACGATCGCAAACCACGTCACTGTCGTGGAATCGAATTGCGGCCAGAAGTCCGCGGGCGGGGCCGGCACGGCCACCGGAAGCGCCTCCGGCGCGGCCACGCGCGTGGCGACAGCGCGGGTCTGGTCCGCGAGCTCGCGCGCGGTCTGTGCGGCGGCATCGACGGCGTCCGTGGCGGTCTCGGTCATTTCTTCCGCGGCGCGCTCCACGACATCGCCCGCATCGGCGGGCGCCGTCGCAGGTTGCGTCGGTTGGAACGCCACTGCCGGACAGGCCAGCGCGGCACAGCACCCCAGGGCCAATGCCACCCACCGGCGCCCGCTATCCAGGTAGCGCATGGATCCGTTCTCCCGTGAAATTCCCGCGTGCCCTTCGCGCCAAGGGTCTCCCGACCCGCACTCATCCTAACGCGCGCTGCGCGCAGGTAACAGCCTTCCGCAGGTGCGGGGCTATAGGCTTATACCCGGCAGCCGCGGCGCGGCCTCACCAGGGGATTGGCGCCGCCGGCGGAATGTTGCACGCGTGCTCGCCCCGCGCCCGTGCTTTACACTGTTGACATGAACCGCCTGCGCGAAGTTTTCGCTTCCGCCCCGCCGCGCCGCGGCCTGCTGCCGTATGTGACGGCGGGCTACCCGGAACTCGCGGTCACGCTGGAGATCCTGCGCGCACTCGATCCGCAGCATTGCCTCTGCGCGGAGCTGGGCATCCCGTTCTCCGACCCCGTCGCCGACGGACCCGTGATCCAGGCCTCGTTCGCGCACGCCCTCGCCGCCGGCTTCCGGCTCGACGCGCTCTGGGAAGCGCTGCACGCGGCACGCGGCGCGCTTCGCGTGCCCCTCGTCACGATGCTGAGCTACTCGATCGTGCTGCGCCGCGGCCCGGAACGATTCGTCCGCGAGGCGCGTGCGGCGGGCGTTGACGGATTGATCGTTCCCGACCTGGCCCTCGAGGAGGCCGAGGACCTGGCGGCCTGCGCGCGGGCGGCGGACTGTCCGCTCGTCCTGATGGTCGCCCCCAATACAGAGGCCGTCCGCCGGTCACGCATTGCCCGCCTGTCGGAACCGTTCATCTATTACCAGGCCGTCGTGGGGATCACCGGCGAACGGGCCGCGCTGCCCACCGACCTCGCGCCGCAGGTCGCCGCGCTGCGGGCGGAGAGCGGCAAGCCCGTCTGCGTCGGGTTCGGCATCTCGCGTCCCGCGCAGGTCGCGGCGGTGTGCGAAATTGCAGACGGTGCGATCGTGGGCAGCGCACTCGTGCGCCAGATTACCCGGGCCCTGGAAGAGCACGTTCCGCCGCACGCCATCCCCGCGCGCGTGCAGCAGTTCGTCGCCGCGCTGACGGCGCCGCTGTCCCGGCCGGGCGGGTAACGTCAGGAAGCTTCGCGCAGCGAGCGCGCCAGCGTCAGCACGCCGTACGCCGTCCCATACGGCCGGTCGTACGCATGATGGTCGTAGTCCCACATCGATCCGTCGCGCTGCTGCATCTTGATGATCTCGTGCTGGAGGCGCGGCCAGCACTGGCGCTGGTCTTCCACGGGGAGCAGGGCGATCACGCCCGCCGCGTAGTAGTGGCCGAAGAAATAGAAATAGCCCGAGTTCTGGTAGTACGCCTCGTGCGGCACCGGCTTGTGCGTGGCCACGTCGAGGAAACGGTGCTCGCGGAAGAAATGGCCCAGCCCCGTGCGCAGGCGCTCCGCGTCGACCTCCTCGCCCGCCATTCGCAGGGCCAGGTTGCAGACCTGGATGCGGCCCAGCGAGCCGTTAATCCGGTCGATCGAGCCGAGCCGCCGCGGATGCGTGATCGCCTGGACGGAGTAGGTGTACGCGCCGTTCGGCAGGCGGCAGCGCCGGACCGCCGCGACGGCACGCCGCAGCATGCCGTCGTCCACTTCCAGGCCGGCGGCGCGGGCTTCGATCAGCGCGACGACGCCCGCCGCGGTGGTAAAGCTCGTGGCCCACTGCGGCCGCGCGGTGCGCGGCACGCTGAATTCCAGGTAACCCCACCCGCCGCTGAGCGATTGGCTGAATGCGAGCTGCTCCAGGTGGCTGCGGGCCGCCTCCGCCAGCGCCGGCCGGCGCGGGCCGAAGCGCGGATCACGGCAGGCCGCGGCCAGGGCCTGGAGGCCGTAGATGTGTGCCCAGCAGTCCATCGTGTCCCAGTCGCTGGGCCGCTTGACGGGGCGCTGCGCGGCCAGGTACTCGAGGCCGCGGTCCAGCGCCGCACGCTGCGCCTCCGTCTGCCCGGCTTCCAGCAGCGCGAGGCAGCACAGGCCGGTGGTCGCGACGCGCCAGGAACGGTGCGACTCCGGGTTGGACCACGTGCCGCCGCTCCAGGTCGTCAGCGAGTCCCACGCCCCGCCCCATGATCCATCCGCGTTTTGACTGTTGACCAGGTAGGTCAGCCCGCGCTCCAGCGCGGCGCCGGCCTGCTCGGGGGTCGCCGCCGGGCTGCGCTCGCCCGCGAGCGGGTTGCCGGCCAGGGACGGCCCCACCATCCACAGGCCGGCCAGCAACACGGCGCCGGCGCGAAGTGCGTGTCGCGGGTTCACGTCAGCCTCCGCGCTCTTGCGAAACGGGGTGCGGGGCCACGGGGCCGGCTTCGGCCGTCGCCTCGCGGATCTCCTCGTGCACGTCGGCGAGTTCCAGTTCCAGCCGCGTGATCTCAGCTTCGGCGCCCATGATCGCGAGACGTTCTTCGAGCAGCGCACCCTTCCGGCCGCGCTCCAGTTGCCGGACCGCCTCTTCCTTCTGGCGCACGGCCAGGTCCTGGTCGGCGGTCTCCTGGGGCAGCGTCCGATCGACGAGGATCGCGAGTTCCTGCCGGCGCAGTTGCAGATCGCGCTCGGTGCGTTCCAGGCTGCGGCGGGCGCGCTCGATCACGATTTCCTTGGTCTGGTCGGCGAACTCGTCCTCGGCGTACATCAGCTCGAGCTGCTCGAGTTCCTGCTGGGCCTCGCGCAGCCCGTCCTCGCCGCCGCGCACGTGGAGCTCGGTTCGTGCGATCCGGTTCGGGGCGCCCGCCTCCTCGAAGTTGCGCTGCTTCTGTTTCTCGAGTACGGCCTCGCGCGTTGCCCGCGTCAGGGCTTCCTCGTGCTGCACGGCGGCGTGCTCGTTCGCCAGGCGCACCTTCTCCAGCCGCAACTGTGCCGATTCCAGCTCGCGCGCGAGCTTGTCGAGCCGGCGCTGGCGCTCCCGGGCTTTTTTCGCCTCCTCCCGCGCCTGCTTGGCGGCGTCCTCGCCGGCTTTCCCATCGCCGGCGGCCGGCGCCGTCGGCGCCGTGGCGGGCGCCGGCTCTTCGGCGGCCGCGAGTTGCGCGACCGTGACCGCGCGCGGCCGGTTATCGCCGGCGGTCGGCGGCTGCGCCTGTGACAGGATCCGGATCAGCTCCTGCTGTTCG
Organism: uncultured Planctomycetales bacterium; assembly: GCA_964629745.1. Classification (GTDB taxonomy): domain Bacteria; phylum Planctomycetota; class Phycisphaerae; order UBA1845; family Fen-1342; genus JAAYXS01. The sequence goes on from CAZVRR010000130.1 coordinate 5,173, forward strand.
TCGAGCTGCGTGCGGCTGCGCTGGAGCAGTTCCTCCAGCTCCTGCGCCTGTCGTTGAAGCTGTGCGGATTCGGCCTCCGTCTCGCGCAGCGACTGTGCCAGCTCAGCGGATGACGGCTCGCGCGACGCGGCCGGCGGCGTGCTGCGGCAGCCAGTCAGGAACTCTACGGCACAGGCCAGCACGGCCAGCGCGACGGAGTTGCGTAACACGTTCATGGCTCTCTCCCAGGTAGCGGCACGGCCTCAGGTGCTTCAATTGCCTGTTCGGCCAGCGGCCGCCAGCTCTCATCGGCAGTCGTACCGGCCAGCCGCCCGGCACGGTCGATCACGAAGACGAACGGGACGTGCGTTACGCCCCACTGTTGCGCGAAGCCCGCCGGTCCGGGGGGGTCGTGCACCTGCGGCCAGTCGAGGTGCAATTCCGCCACCGCGCTGCGCAGCCATTCGCGGCTCTCGTGCACGCCCACGCCGACCACGCGCAGGGCCGGGTGCGCCTGGCGGAAGCGCTCGATTTCCTGCACCGTCTGGCGGCCGCCTTCACGATTGGAGTCCCAGACGACGATCAGCACCGGTTCGCCGTACCACTCGCGCGTATCAAGCCGCGCGCCGCTGACCAGGTCCGCGCACAGCGAAAACGGCTGGCCGGTCGCCTGCATGCGGCGCCAGGTGCCCGCCAGGCGCGCGGTCAGGGCATGGTCCGGGAAGCGCGTCGTGAGCAGGTCCACGAGGCCGCCCATCTCCGCCGTTGCGCCCCGCCGGGCGGCGGCTTCGAAGAGCAGGCTGGCCAGGCGGGGGGCGTACGGGCTGTCGGGAAAGCGCGCGAGGTGGTCGCGGTAGGCGGCCAGCAGCTCGTCGTCCGGGCCCGTGTTCCAGTCTTGTGGCTGCGGGGTGGGTTGGCGCGCCAGGCGCCGGCAGAGGATGGACCAGTAAGCGGCCTCCGCCGCCTCCGGCCCGGTGGCGGCAGCCTGGCTGGCGAGCAGTTCGTCCACGCGCCGGCACAGCGGCTCGAAGTTCCCGTTCTCGAGGCTGCCGATGCTGTGCAGCGTCTGGAGCTCGGTCTGTAGCGCGGTCTGGCGATGCGTGCCGCCGGGGTACAGGCTCTGGTAGAGGCGTACCTGCTGCAGGAGTCGTTTTTGCCGGGCCAGCATGCCGTCGAAGGGGGCGCCCGCGCCGTCCGCAGCATCGGGATCGCGCATCAGTTGCTGCACGTCGGCCCAGAGCCGCTCCTCGGGCGTGCGCGGCACAGGCGCGCTGGTCGGCTGGGCCGCGACCGCGGGCGCCAGGAACAGGAGCGCGAACGTCAAGCCGAGCATGGCCGATTACCAGAAGGCCCAGTCCGCCACGCGCAACACGTGTACATATAACACGAGATTGGTGAGGGCATGTACCAGGACCAGGCACAACAGGCTGCGCGTCCAGATGAACAGGGCGTTGAACCAGAACCAGCACAGGATGCTCACGCCCCAGTTGTCCGGGTGCTGTAAGGTCGAGAGCAGGGCCGTACCCAGGAATGAGACCCAGCCGAACGTCCCGAGCGGGACGCGTTCGAAATTCTGCCAGTTGATCAGTGCGCGCAGGAGGAACGCGCGCCAGAACAATTCTTCGACGATCGGCACCGCCGTCACGGCCACGAACACCCGCAGCACCGCCGTCGTCCAAAAGAGGTGCCCTGCGCCTAGCGCGGTGCGGGGATCGTCCACCACCTTGGTCCCCGGGTAGAGCGGCAGCCGGCCGCCGAGGCCGGCGGCGTCAAACAGGTACTGGCCCGCGTACCAGCCCCAGGCCGCCACCAGCGCCGCGCCCAAGGCGAGCGCCCAGTACGGCCGGCCCCACGCCGGCAGGTGCCGGCGCAGCAGCCAGACCACGGCCAGCGCGCCGATGCCGCGGACCAGGATCGCGGCCCATTCCCACGCCGGCGGTACCACGCTCACGAGCGCGAGCAGGACCAGGTAACTCATGTAGGGTGCGATCAGGGGCAGGTCGGGGCGGTCCGCGGCCAATTCGTCCAGTCGCGCACGCCAGCCTGTGCGTTTCCCTGCGGCCGTCGCATCCGACATCCGAAAGCCTCCGCGGTCGCCTCGGGCACAACTATACTTCCGACCCCGGGCGTCTCAAAATCCCGCCGGGAACCCCATGGCCGCCCACGGCCGCCCAGGGAGTGCGACACGGCCTGCGGTCACGCGCGTCCAACCCCGCGAGTGACCGCAGACCGTGGCACCCTGCAAGGAATTCCTCGTTACGCAGACTTGGCACCCTGCACGGAATTCGTTGATTCACGGATCTGGACGGCTGCAGGGCCATCAGGGTAGTAAGTTATCCGCGGCGGCTAACTTCGGCCGCCCGAACGTGTCACAGATGGAGTACGGCGGAGCGCTCGACGCGCCCCCCGGTGCGCCATCATGGCAGACGAGGACTCCACACCATGCGCCTCCTCTCTCTTGTGTGCGTGCTGATCGGGCTGGCTGCGACCAGCACGGCCCAGGATGTGACGGCGGAGCAGCAGAAGCTGCTCGCCAAGCGTGCCGCCGAGGCCGACGCGTACCGCAAGCTGGCCGAAACCGTGTACGGCCTGCGGATCAACGAGCGGACCGTCGTCCAGGATTTTGTGACCGAGTCGGACGACATTCGGGGCGAGGTCGACACCTTCATCAAAGGCATTCGCCTGGGCGAGCCGGTGTACTTCGAGGACGGCTCGTGCGAAGTGCCGGCGGAAGTCACCGTGGCGAAGGTGGTCGATACTTTACGCAGTGCGCATGACCGCTACTACAAAGGCGAGGACATTCAGACCAGCGACTTCGAGTCGCTCAGCAAGCGCACCGAGAAGTCTGTGTTCAAGGTGGTGGGGATGGGTGTGCCGCGCCCCGATCTTCCGCCCGACCTGCCCGTCGGTGCACCCGAGCTGCTCGGCACCCCGCCCGCCGGGATGAGTTCGTACCTGCCGGAGATCTGGCGCATGGTCGGTGCCCAGGCCAAGCTCTCGGCGATGCGTGCCGCACGCATGGACGCGCAGCGCCGCCTGGCGGAACGGATCAAGGGATTGCGGCTCACGGCACGAACGCAGGTGCGCGACTTCATCGCGGAGAGCGACCGCATCACCGCGGAAATGGACGCGTTCCTGGTCGGCGCGGAGGAACGCGGCTACTACCTGCACGACGATGAATTGATCGCGGAGTGCACGTTGGTCATTCCGACGGAGCAGGTAATCTCCACCATCAAGGAGCTGCACAGCCGCCACTACAAGGGCGACGATGTGCGCGGCTCCGACATCGAAAACGAGGTGCGGACCGTCGTGAAGCGCGACTTCGAGGCGACCGGGATGGGCATTCCCAATCCGCACTTCTTCCAGAAATTCGTCGCGTCGCAACAGGTCGCGATGCCGGAATGGTCCATGGGCGTGTTCGAAGCGGAAGGCCACGGCACCGACCAGGACATGACCTCGCCCCAGGGCAAACTGCGCGCCGCCCGCGCCGCCGAGCTCGACGCCAAGCGCAAGCTCGCCGAGCAGATCCAGGGACTCGAGCTGCAGGGCACGACGACCCTGGCCGAGCTGGCCGGCCGCCATCCCGAGATGGCGGGGCTGGTGGATGCGGCACTCGTCGATGCGGTCGTGACCGACACGCGGTTCCAGGACAACACGGCGATCGTGCGCGTGTCACTGCCCGGGGCCCGGGTCTGGGACGTTGTCGCCGACGTCGACCGGCACGGCCCGCCGAGCCAGCCCTGACCGCGCCACGCACGGGAATTCCGCCGCCTTTCGGGCCGCGCGGCCCGCATCGGAGAGACGAACATGGGATCCTGGGTTCGTGCAGCAGCCTGTTTCCTGGTGGCCCTGTTCCTGATCCTGCTCACGGTGGGGTGCGCATCGCACGAACATCGCGAGGTGCGCGTGATCGAACAGCAATCGGAGGGTGAGGTCGAGGACGTCTCGCCGGGCGAGATGATCGTCGAGTAGACTGCGCGCGATGCGTCTCCTGATCACCTGCCTGCTGAGTGCGGCGACGACCGCCACGGCGGAAGAGGGGGGCCCGCACGACCTGGCCCTGGCCCGGGCACGCAGCGCCTTGGTCGCGCACGCCTACGAGCTGCCACTCACTCCCGAGCTGCGCGTCGGGGCGTGGGCGGCGTACGACCTGGCACGTGACCGGGCACTGCGACTCTGGTTGCGGACCCGTCCCGCCGCCGAAACGCAAACCGACCCGGCCGGCGCCGTGTACGTCATGCTCCGCGTGACGGGGGCCGAACTGCGCGAGCAGTTGCGGCAGCTCCAGGAGAACCTGCCGGTCGCGGGCGCACCGAAACTGCCCGACGACCTGGCCGCCGGCTGGGGCGAGCTGACCGTGCTCGGCATCGCCGGGCCGGCCGAGGTCGTGCCCGAGCAGCCGTTGGGGTGGGAGGATGTCGCGGCTGAAGACATGGAGCAGGCGGCCCGCGCCGCCGAGGCGGATGCACGCCGGACCCTGCTGGAAGCCATTGCGGCCCTGCCCGTGACGCATGCCCGGCGCGTGCGGACGTTTCTGGACGCGAGTCCCGCCGTGCGGGCGGCCGTGCGCGCGGAGCTCGCTGACGCCGCTGACACCCGCGTGACTTTTGGCCCCGACCAGGTCGCGGTCGCGCAGGCCCGCGTGGACATGCGGGACCTGATCGGCATCCTGGTCGAGGTGCACGACAGCGTCTATGACGGCGACCTGATCAGCGCCGACATGCTGCGCGGGATGGCCCTGCTGACCCGCTCCGACGAGGTGCAGGCGACCGGCCTGGCGACGCCGCCCGGCGAGCCACCCACACCGTCCGCCGTCCTGCCGCAGCCCGTCCTGACGGCCACGTCCGCCCCCGTGCTTGCGGAACTGCCGCCGGCCAGCGCGCCTGCACCTGCCCCCACTGAGATCGAGGAGTGGCCGCCCCTGTCCAGCGTCGACGTGCCGCAGGTCTCGCCGCCCGCAACGACTGCACCTGCCGCGACTGCGCAAATCGGGGCAGCCTCGCAACCCGATTTGCCGGCTGAGCCCGCAGGGGCGAGCCGCGTGTTGACCGCGCGCGGCAGGTACCGGCCGGCGCTCGACGAGCGGCAGAGCCGGGAGGCGCAACAGGCTGCCGCCCGCGCCGATGGGGTGACCGAACTCCGGCGCGAACTGGCTGACCTCCAGCTCATGCCCGGCGTGACCCTCGAGTCGTTCGTCGATGTGCATCCGGAATTGACCGATGCCGTTATGGACT
>CAZVRR010000131.1:0-10317 GCA_964629745.1 uncultured Planctomycetales bacterium
TTCCAGGCCGATGGCGGCCAGCAGCTCGCGGGCGGGGCGGCGCTGCCGCGTCTCGTCGGGCTCCCCACTGCCCGGGACGGTCATTTCGCCGTGTCCCAGCAGCGCAAACACCAGGTGGGCCAGGGGCGCCAGATCGCCGCTGGCGCCGAGCGAACCGCGCGTCGGCACGACCGGCAACATGTCGGCGTTCAGGCAGGTCTGGAGATAGCGCACCACGTCGGGCCGCACGCCGCTGTGGCCGGTGAGCAGCATGTGGGTCTTGATCAGCATCATCCAGCGCACGATGTCGGGCGGAGCGGGCGGTCCCACGCCGACCGCGTGCGAGACGATCAGGTTTTCCTGCAACTGGTCGAGCTGGTCCGCCGAGATCCGCTGATTCTTCAGATAGCCGAAACCGGTGTTGATGCCGTAGATCGCGTCGCCGCGCTGCGCGAGCTGTTCGACCCACTCCCGTCCCTGCGCCACGCGCTCGAGTGCGGCGGGGACCACACTGACCTTCAGCGGGTGGCCCAGGCAAACGTCCAGTGCGGGTAGCGTCAGGGGACGTTCGCCGAGCCGGACGGTCACCGGTGTCATGGCTGGTTCTCCCGGGTATAGGCCGTGACGCTCTCGATGCTCTGCGCGATGAATTCGTTGAGCGGCGGGAGGCCCACCGACTCGAACAGCGTGTCGAGCTGCGCGCGCAGCTCGTGCCGCGTGAAGAGCAGGTAGTAGTCGTCGCTCACGGCCTCGTTGATGAGCGACAGAGTCTCGACGGAGTTGTCGGCCACGCTGACGCGGAAGACGGCCCCGCCGTCGGCCGGCTCGCGCGCCGCGTACACCCAGCGCGGGTCGCGGCGCACGTACGGGCAATGCTCGGGGATGAGTCGCGGGTAGGGAGCCTCGCCCGGCAGTGGAATCCGCACGAACGTGCCGGGATCGGCGTCGAAGCGAATCAGGCCGGCTTCGCTGAAGAGAAACACCAGCGGCGTGGCCTGTTCCGGCACGGCCTGGGCCAGGAAGCGCGGTGCGCCCGGCAGCCCCAGTTGCCGGGCGATTTCCGGCGAATCCCAGGCCCGCCCGCTCGCGGGTTCGAGCAGCAGGTGCGGCCCGCCCCGCAGGGCCACATGCACGATCCGGTCGTCGCCCCGCACCGGGCGGATGAAGGCCAGTTCGGGCAGATCCGGGTCAGAGAAATACTGCTGGCCGGCGGCCAGGTCGGCGCGCAGGAATTCGGCCGTTTCACCGGGCTCGCGGCGGGCCAGCGCCACCGCCTGCGCCAGCGGGGTGAATGCGCTGCGCAAGTGGTAGTCGAACAACACCACGTCGCGGGGCGTGACGTTTAACTGCACCCGGTCGGGCCGTTCGGTCAATTCGATGACGCGGCGCGGCGCATAGGCCCAGACGCGTCCCGAGCTTTCCTCGCGTCCCAGCCACGGCCAGTTCAGCGGGCCGGGGAACCAGTCGGGCGTCGGCGCCGGCAGCGGCGTCACCTGGCGCGTTTCGGGCGCGTAGCGGACCAGTTCACGCCCGCGCGTCAGCACGATCCACTGGCGCTGCTCGAGCCCCTCCGGCACCGCGAGGATCGGCTGCTGCACGGCGGTCGGCAGCGCGTGGCCCGCCGCTTGCTCACAGAACCGGGCCGTCCAGCGCAGCGCGGCCGAGCCCGGCTCGGCTTCCGGCATCGATTCGAGCTGTGCCAGCGCTTCATCCGCACGGCCGTGCGCCAGGTGTTCCAGCGTTCCCAACAGTGCGGCGGCCTCGGGCGGCGTGTCGCGGGCAAGTGCCAGTTGCTCGCGCGCCGCGGCGAAGCCGGCACCGCGCGGCTCCGCGCGGACGTACTCCAGAAGCGCCCCGGCCAGGGCGAATCCGGCCTTCTCCTCGGGCGGCACAGCGGGCGTCAGTTGCGGGAAATGGGTAGCGATGATTTCGAAGTTCCCGGCGTGCAGCGCGAACAGCATCCAGAACCCGTAGTACTCCAGCGCCGGATGCGCCGGCTGGTTCACCAGCCCGAGCATCTCGCCCACGCGTTCGTCCTGCGGCGCCTGGTACAGGAAGAACGCAATCGTCGCCGCCACGCGCGGGTTCTGGATGGTCATGCGGATCGGCGGCGGACCGGGTGGCTGGAGGATGCTGCGCGCGTCGTCGTAGAGACTGTCCAGCGCGCCCGCGAGGTCCCCCTGCAAGTATGGCAACCAGGCATCCGTCCGCACGCGGATCCACTTGCGCACGCCCTGGGGAGTTCGCCGCAGGATTTCGCTGCGCGGCTCGACCAGGCGCAGACACTCGGATAGCAGATCGACCTCCGAGAGCATCCACGCGGCCACGGCCAGCAGGTTCCCCGCGCGGCGGTCGGTGTCGTGGTGCTGGCCGAGCACGCCGCGGTACTGCCACCACCACAGCTCTGATACCTGCTGCAGTGCATCGAGGTAGCGGCCGGCCGGCACCAACACGCGCTGGATGGGCGTGTCGGGCTCGAGGCCGGACTCCTCGGTCTGGCTCTCGGGGCGCTGCCAGAGCAGCCATTCGAGGTGGTACGGCGCCTTGCGCGGGCCGGCCAGGTCGAGCCACGACGGGCTGTTCCAGATGCTGCCGAGAGCGTAGGGCTGGCAGGCTTCGGGATGCGCCTCGAGCAGTGTGAGCGCGGTGTCGGCGTCGCCCGCCGTGTAGGCCAGGATGGCGCGCAGGAGTTGCGGCAACTCCGTTTCCGGCGGCGGCGCGGGCAGGCTGCACAGGCGGTCCCAGGCGCGCTCCGCATAGCCCTGGTCGTACTCGCGCAGGGCGGCTGCGATCACCGGTCCGCGCGGGACGCGGTAATCGCAGAGCATCGGGAACCCCTCGGTGCCGGTCACGTGCACGTCGCGCGGGCCGCGCTCGTCACGGATGCGCAGGGAGATCCCCGCGGGCGCCTCACCGATCCGCCGAAACAGGTCCGCCCGTCCCCGGACTCGCCGGTTTTCCACGTGCGTGATCAGCGTTCCAGCCCCCAGCACCCGGTCCGCGCCGCCACGGATGACCAGGACCGCCTCCGCGGGCGGGCGGATATTCTCGAGGACGAACCGCAGCCGGTAGCGGACCTCCGCGTCGCTCTCGAGCGCCAGACGTTGCCGGAGCAGCGGCTCCAGCTCTTCGCCGCCGGCGAGCAGGGCTTGCGTGCCGGCTTCCCGCACGCGGAAGTCGGCGTGGCCGAGTTGCGCGAGCGCCTCCAGCACATCCACTCCGGCGGGTGCGCTGGCCGGGGCCGGCTCATCGGCGCCCGCCAGGATGACCGGCGTGGGCAGTTTCGGCTCCACGGGCGCCAGCAGCGCGGGCAGGAGGAGCAACACGATCAGCGCGGGACGATGGCCGGGTCGCACGCGAAGTCCTCACGGGTGGCTCAGCAGAGTGTAGCTCGTATTGCGTCTCACGGGTGCCGTCAACCCAAAATGTTGATCGCGCCCCTCAACAACGACGGCCGCAGCCCGTAGAATCGGCCCATGCGGCCGCACCTGCCGGCCGCGCGCCTGGCGCGATCACGTGAGCATGAAACAACGCCGGCCCACCATTGCGGTATTTGGCAGTTCCCGGCCGCCGCCGGAGTCCCCGGAATATCGTCTTGCCTTCGAGCTGGGGGCGGCGATTGCGGAGGCGGGTTGGAACCTCTGCAACGGCGGCTATGGTGGAACGATGGAGGCGGCGGCCCACGGGGCGCATGAACGCGGCGGGCACACGGTGGGCGTTACGTGCCGGGTCTTCGGCCGTTCGGGTCCGAATACCTACGTGTGCCAGGAAGTCCCCACCTTCTCCCTGCTGGCGCGGCTGGACACTCTGGCGCGGCTGGCTCATGGATACGTGGTGCTGCCGGGCGGCACGGGGACGCTGCTCGAACTGGCGCTGGTATGGGAGCTGCAGAACAAGGCACTGATGAAGCGGCGTGCGCCGATGGTGCTGCTGGGAGAGTACTGGAAGCCGCTGCTGGAGCTGATCCGTTGCGGCGAACCGGGGACGCGCGAGCCGCAAGTTGCACCGAACGTGGAGGTTGCGATCGGACTGCTGCGCGCGGGGCTCTACCGGCCGCGCGATGACGTGGCTGACGCGGCGCCGTCAGCGGTTTCTTGACGCCCGGGGCGGCGGCGATAGGATGCGGCCATTGCTGCTCCGGCGCAGGTCTTGGTTCTCGGCGCGGTTGGGCCAGATTGCGCCGAAGTAACATCGGAGTCTGTCTGCCGACATGATTGTTGATTGTCACACGCAGATTCTCGATCCGAGCATCCCTCCCGGACTCGCGGCCGCACGGCAAACGTGTGACGCGGAGACGGCCCGTCACCTGGCGGCCGTCGACGCGGTCGACCGCGCGATCGTGCTCGCGTTCAAGAGCCGGGTCATGGGCATGGAAGTCTCGAACCGGGTGGTGGCGGAGTATGTGCGGCAGTATCCGGCAAAGATGATTGGATTCGCCGGAATTGACCCCGCCGAGCCGGACTGGCTGGAAGAGCTGCGGATTGCCCGCGAGGAGCTGAACCTCAAGGGCGTGGCGCTCTCGCCGGCGCTGCAGGACTTTCATCCCGCCGACACGCGCGCGATGCGCCTGTACGACGCCTGCGCGCGGCGCGGCATGCCCGTGCTGTTCGAGCAGAACCTGCGCAGCCCGGCGGCGCGGATGGCCTACGCCCGGCCGATGCTGCTCGACGAGGTGGCGCGGGAGTTTCCCGAGCTGCGGATCATCGTGAGTCACCTCGGCTTCCCGTGGATCGACGAAACGCTGGTCCTGCTCGGGAAACACCCGAACGCCTACGCCGACGTGGCGGGCCTGCACCGGCGTCACTGGCTCACCTACAACGCGCTGCTGGCGGCCTACGAGTACGGCGTGATGGACAAGCTGCTGTTCGCGAGCGATTTCCCAGCCCGCGCGCCGACCGAGTGCATCGAGGCGTTGTACTCGATGAACCAGATCAGCCACGGAACCGGCCTGAAGGCGATCCCGCGCGAGCAACTGCGGGGGATCGTCGAACGGGATGCCCTGGCGCTGCTGGGGATCGAGTCGCGCCATCCCGCGGGTCCGCGCAACAGGCCCGGGATCTTCGTCGATGACGAATGAAGCACGCCGGGCAGGGGCCCGGCTCGGCACGCTCGCGCTGGTGTTCAGTGCCGCGGCGCTGGGCGGGTGCGGTATCGACGGCTCGCACCTCGAGTTCGTCTCCTACCGCGACCCGTACTTTCCCGAAACGTATCGTGTGGATTTCCCGCTCTGCACGTATCAACTCGACGACGCCGGCGACCTGCACATCGCCGCCCAGGCCGGTGCCGCGACGGCGGCGCCGGACAGCGCGGGCGTCCGCGAACTCCTGGCGGTCGACCTGTTCTGGCGGCCGCGGCCGAGCGTCACGTTTGCCGACTCCACGACGACGACCGCGACGATCCAGTACGTCGTGACGTCCGCCGCGGGCACGGCGGCGTATTCCGGGACGGCCTTCGTGTATCCGCGGCGCCTGAAGGACGGGGGGCTGACCGCGGACGTCGAAAGCGGTCGGCTGCGGCTCACGACGCGCACGGGGGAGATTCCGGAACTGCTCGGCGAGGCGCGGCTCAGCGGCACGCTGGTGGCGCGCGAGGATCCGCATACGACGGTCGATCTGCTGCGGCAGCTTGCGCTGCACGCGGCCGGCGCGGCGCCGCGGTAGCGGAGGTCCACAGGGGCGGCGGAGGGTTGAGCCGGTGCAACGCTTCGGCCGGCGACTGATCCTGGCGGCCCTGGTGTTTGCCGTGGGGGCCGGCAGTTGGAGCAGGCTCTGGGCGCCTTCGAGCCTGGACAATCATCACCTGCACCAGGCCCGCGCGTTTCTCCAGGGGCGGCTGAGCATTGACGAGCGTTTCACCGACGTGGCGGTGTACGGCGGCGAGAATTACGTGGTCTTCCCGCCGCTGCCCGCGCTGCTGCTCACGCCGCTCGTGGCCGTGTTCGGCCTCCAGACGCGCACGACGATCGTCGCACTCGTGCTGACGGGCGTAGGCGTGTGGGCCCTGCGGCGGGTGCTGGTCCGCATGGATACGGAACGGGTCTTGGCCCGCTGGCTGCTCCTGGGCTTTTTTCTCGGTACGGCGTACACGCCCACGCTGTTCCGCGCCTACGAGACCTGGCCCTTTGCGCATCTCGTGGCGGTGACGTGCCTGCTGCTGGCCCTGGCCGAAGCGCTGGGGCGGGCGCGGGGGCTCTGGATCGGGCTGGCCTGCGCCGCCGCGATTCTGTCGCGCCAACTGTGTGTGTGCACGGCGCCGCTGCTGATCGTGCTGGTCTGGCAGCGCTGGCAGCACGCGCAGTCCGCGCGGCGCTGGTGGCAGTGCGGCGCGGTTGTGCTGCCGCTGGCCGCGGCGGCGGCCGCCTACCTGGTGCTGAACGCGGTGCGGTTCGGGAACCCGCTGGACAGCGGGTATTCCTATCTGCCCCTCGAGGGCGTGCTGGCGGAGCGAGTCGCGGCGCGCGGCCTGTTTGACTGGGCGTATGTTCCGTTCAACCTCGTGTATCTCTTCCTGCAGGGCCCGCACGTGGAGTTCGGGCCGCCGCGGCTGCTGAGCGTGATGGGCTTGGATCCCTGGGGCACCCCGGTCACGTTTGCGAGTCCGTTCGTGTTCCTGGCGCTGCTGGCGCGCGGCCCGCGCGCGCAGCGCTGGACGGCGTGGCTCGCCGTCGGCGTGCCGCTGGCCGTCGCGGTGTTGTACTACAACAACGGATACGTCCAGACGCACGCCCAGCGCTTTCTGCTGGACGGGCTGCCGGTGCTGATGCTGCTGGTGGCGGCCGGCGCCGCGCGGGTGCCGCCGGTGGTATGGAAATTCGCGATCGCCTACTCGATTGCGCTGAATGCCGTGGTCCTGCTGCTGATTCCGCTGCTGGAGCGGCTGACGGCGGCGCTGTGAGGCGCACCGGCGTGTGCGGCGCGCGAAACAGGGTGGTGATTCGGAAGCTGCGCGAGGCGCCGCAGGAAACGAGGAGCCGGTAAATGCCCAGGGCCGGCGACGCGGAACGCATCGCCGGCCCTTCCCCAGGTTACGCTTCTCTCCCCGCGGATACGCACCGCAGAGTTAGCTCCCGATCACACGAGCCGGCTGCGGGTCCGGCTCAGGCTCCACCGGAGGAAGTGTTCCAATCGCCCGCGCGGAATGCCAAGGTCGGGCCGGCGTTTTTGCGGCGCCGCATTGATTCCGCCTTGGCGTTTTTTATAATCCCCTCCCTTACCTGGTCGCAGGACCGTGGTGCGGCCCGCGCCGGCAGAGGCCGTCCTCCACGCAGCGTTTCACTGCCGACGAGAGGAGCGTGTTGATGGACCAGCCGGTTCCGAAGCGCCTGTTCTTCACGCGCGGAGTGGGCAAGCACCGTCATAACCTCGAGTCGTTCGAGGCCGCGCTGCGTGACGCGGGCATCGCGCACTTCAACCTGGTCAAGGTGTCGAGCATCTTCCCGCCCGGCTGCAAGATCGTCTCGCGCAAGGTGGGCCTGGGCCATCTGCGCTCCGGCCAGATCGTCTTCGTGGTCATGGCGGACGCGCGGACCAACGAACCCAACCGCCTGGTCTCGGCCGGCATCGGCCTGGCGGTGCCCGCCAAGGGCGAGCAGTTCGGTTACATCTCGGAGCATCACGGCTTCGGCATGACCGAGAAGAAGACGGCCGACTTCGTGGAGGACATGGCGGCCAGCATGCTCGCCACGACCCTCGGCATCGACTTTGATCCCTACGCCGACTACGACGAGCGCCGCGAAGTCTACAAGATGAGCGCGCAGATCGTGCAGTCGCGCGCGATCGTGCAGACCGCGGAGGGCGACAAGAACGGACTGTGGACGACGGTCGTCGCCGCCGCCGTATTCCTCCTGCACTAGCGCACGCCGCAGGATCCCGCCGACGCGGGACGCGACGCGATCCTGCCGCCGGAGCCGGCCGTGGCCGAATCTGTGCCCGACAATTTCCTGGGCCTGCCGCCGCGCGCCGCGGACTACGACTCCGCGCGCTCCGTAGTGCTGCCGATTCCGTACGACGCCACGACATCCTTCGGCGTGGGCACGCGCGACGGGCCGCGCGCGATCATCACCGCCTCGCAACAGGTGGAACTCTACGACGCCGACCTGGGGCGCGAAGTGCCGCAACACGGCTGCGCAACGCTCCCCCCGCTCGAGCCCGACGCGCGCGGTCCCGAGTTCATGGTACAGCGCGTCTACCGGGCGGCGCGGCGGGTGGTGCGTGACGGGAAGTTCCTGGTCGGCCTGGGCGGCGAGCACAGCCTCTCCGCAGGGCTGGTGCGTGCGGTGCGGCAACGCTACCGCGCGCTCAGCGTGCTCCAGATCGATGCGCATGCCGACCTGCGCGAGTCATACCAGGGTTCGCCATTCAGCCACGCGAGCGTGATGCGCCGCATTCACGAGCTGGGCGTGCCGTTCGTCGGGGTCGGCATCCGCAACCTGTCCGCGGGCGAGGCACGCTTCGTCCGCGCGGCGGGGATCCGGCACTTCACGCCGCGCATGTGCCGGGGGTCGGACGACTGGATTTCCGCCGTCGTGGACGGCCTCGGGCCGGACGTCTACGTGACGATCGACATCGACGGCTTCGACCCGGCGGCGGCCCCGGGCACCGGCACGCCCGAGCCGGGCGGCCTGGACTGGTTCCAGGTGACCGAGCTGCTCGCGCGCACGGCGCGGGCGCGGCGCATCGTGGCGGCGGACATCGTGGAAGTGCGCCCGCTGCCGGGGAACCCGGTGACCGAGTTCCTCGCCGCGCGGCTCGTGCACCGCCTGCTCGGGCTGGTCGGCGCCTGACTCACGCCGCGGCCAGCCGGCGCCGCTTATCGGGTCTGTCCTCCCGCCCCAATCTTCCTTGGCCAAGTGGGCCTGCGGATCAGCCGATGACATCTGTGCCGCGCCGCCGCGCGCGGCGCGCTGCGCCGGGGCACCCCGGAGTGATGAGTGATGGAGCCTGCCCGCGTCCTCATTGTGGCCAACGTGCCGGCGAGTCTGGCGGGACTTCAGTCGGTGCTGCGGCGTTCCCGTTACGAGCTGGTGGCTGCGAGCGACCCGCGCGCCGCGCTGCGGCTCGCACACGACCAGCCGCCTGACCTCGTGCTGATCGATCTGCACAAGGCCGCCCTGTCGGCCCACGAATTCCTGCGGCGCTATCGGCGGATGCAGCGGCGGCCGCAGTCGCCGGCGTTCCTGCGGGTGGAGACGCCCGTCGTGGTATTGACGGGAGGCGCGACGCGCTCCCAGCGCGTGGCGAACCTCGATGCCGGCGCGGCGGATTACCTGAGCAAGCCGTACGACCCGGACGAGTTGCGGGCGCGAATCCGCAGCCAGATCCGGCGTGTCGCGCAACACCGGCAGCGCGTGGCGGCGGCCCGGCTCGAACTGCTGCAGATGGAGTCGACGCTCGGCGGCATCTGCGACGTGGTGCGGGCGGCCCAGCAGCCGCTGCTGGACCTGAAGAGCTTCCTGGAGTTATCGGAGGCGGCGCGCCAGCCGGGCGCGCGCAGCGAGGTTCTGGCGCGGGCGCGGCGCGACATCCGGCAGGTGTTGCACGTCCTGGCCCGACTGGTGGAGCGCACCTGAGCGGCGCCCCGGGCGGATGGCCGCGGCATCGTCGGCGACTCGGACGCATGGCGGGGTGCGACACGCGGCGCGTCGCGGTTGGCGAATGCGGCATGTCGGCAATTTATCCGACGCTGTGACCTGTCGCGTCCGGGTGGGGCGGGCCGCAGGTTCTTACGGAAGAGCGTGTTACACGGCGCGCAGCGGACATGCGAGGTCCGCGGATTCTTTCACGTCGATCGACGCCGTTTTGTTCCGATAGGACCGTTGACGACATGTGCGGCGGCGCGGCCGCCAGACCCGAAAAAAAGTCGAAATTTGCATTGCTTCGGGAGGTATCTTTCGTGTATGAATATAGGACCGGTGTATCGCATTTGGATGTGCGCCAGGCTGGGTTCCGTGAAGCGCCATGGGGCGCCCCGAGGGAGCCTTCTGGCCTGCGCTGGGTTGTTTCCTCTACCTCAACTGTAGGAGGGCCTGCCTTGAAAAGTAGCGTGAGAACCTGTGCTTTTCTAGCGGTAGCCGCGGCACTGTTTTTCGGAACAGCGCCCGGCTGGGCGGCCGGGCCGCACGAGTTCGTCGTGAACCCGAATCCGCCTACCGGTCCGACGCACGGTGCCGTGCTGCGCGATTGTGGTCCGGAGGCAATGACGCAGAGTACGTCGCCGGACGTGCTGGAAAGCGGCTCGGTCGCCTGCTCGTCGGACGAAGGCGCGACGACCACCGAGAATTCCTGGGCGCGTTGCTGGTCGGTGACCGAGCTCATCACGGTGAACTGTGTCCGCTTCGGC
>CAZVRR010000132.1:0-10308 GCA_964629745.1 uncultured Planctomycetales bacterium
GATCAAACGTCTGGCGCGGGAAGCGCTTCGCGAATCCAGCCGCCGCCCAGAACCACGTCGCCGTCATAAAACACCGCGGCCTGGCCGGGCGTGACCGCGAGTTGCGGCTCGTCGAACTGCGCCTCAACCGTCTCGTCCAGGCGCCGGCGAATGCGGCCGGATGCAGGTGTGTGCGTGTGACGGATCTTGGTAACCGCGGCCACCGCACCATCTGCGGGCGGCGCGTCGACCAGCCAGTTGATGCGCTCCGCCACCAGCCCCGCACTCAGCAGCATCTCGCGCGGACCGAGTGTGACCACGTTGTTCAGGACGTCCAGCCGGGTGACGTAGACCGGCTTGCCGGCGGCGATGCCGAGGCCGTGGCGCTGCCCGATCGTGAAGTTCACGATGCCGCCGTGGGCGCCGAGCACGTGGCCTTCCGGGTCACGGACCTCGCCGGGCCGCTGGGTATGCGGGCGGCGCGCTGCAACCAGCGGCTTGTAATCGTTCTCGGGTACGAAGCAGATTTCCTGGCTGTCGGGCTTGTCGTGCACGCGCAGGGCGAGCTGCGCCGCCAAGGCGCGCACCTGCGCCTTGTCCGGCATGTCGCCCAGCGGAAACAGGCAGCGCCCCAAGTCGGCGCGCGCAATGCCGAACAGAACGTAGGACTGGTCCTTCGCCTGGTTCGCGGAGCGCGCCAGCCGCGGTGCCGGTCCGTCGCGCAGCACGCGCGCGTAGTGGCCGGTCGCGACAAACTCGGCGTCCATCGCCTGGGCGTAGCGCAAGAGCTTCCCGAACTTGATGTCGATGTTGCAGCGCACGCAGGGATTCGGCGTGCGGGCCTGCGCATATTCATCGACGAAGTACGCAATCAGTCGCTCGAACTCGTCGGCGAAGTTCATCACGTAAAACGAGATGCCCAGCCGGTTGGCGACCGCCCGGGCGTCGAGCGCATCGTTGACCGAGCAGCAGCCATGCCGCAGGCGCCGGCGCGGCGCCTCGTCCGCGGGAATCTCCGCGGCCTGGCTCTCAGGTCCATCGGCGCTGACGCCCGTGCGCAGGAACACGCCGATGCACTCGTAGCCCTGCTCCTTCAGCAGTGCGGCCGCGACCGACGAATCGACGCCGCCGGACATCGCGACAATGACTTTCCCGTGCCGGGACATACTCGTGGATCCGCAAGGGCGCAGCGGGCAGGTCAATCCGCGGCGGCCAGTTCCCGTCGCGGCCGGCTGAGTGAGAAGAACCCGGGCCCGCACAATCGGCCGACGACGTACACGGAGAGCGCCGCGACCGCCCAGCCCGCCAGCACGTCGGAGGTGAAGTGGCGGTTTTCGATGATGCGGTGCAGCCCGACGGCCGCCGCGTAGAAGTAGAACACCCAGCGCGCGCGCGGGAAATACAGGCCCAGCAGCAGTGCGACCGTCACCGCCGCGCTGGAATGACCGGACGGAAACGACTGGAAATTGCCCGCAAATTCGCCATGAAACACCTGGAACTTCCAGGCGCCGAAATTCTGATCGGGTCGCGCTCGTCCGACCGACCATTTCAGCACGTGCGTGAGCGCCGCCGAGAACAGCACGGTCGCGAGGAAACCGGACATCAGGCGGGCGCGATTTTCAAACGCGGCGAGAATCGCCAGGATCAGGCACCACAACGAGAGCGCCTCGGGGCCCGTCAGGAACCAGACGATCCAGTCGCGGACGGCCGGGACGATCAGGCCGGCCGTGACCCTCATGTCGACGAGCGCTGCGACAACGGCCAGCCCGCCGGTGATGAGCGACAGCCAGAGGGCATGGCGCGTCAGCCGACGCCGCAGGCCGCTCAGCGCCTGCTCCTCCGCGCCGAACTCGCCCGCGTCCGGTTCGGGCACGGCACGCTGTTGGACTGGGGTCAGCTCGGTCTGCGTCGGCACCTTCACTCCTGTGGAAATTCTCGCTCGCGCGGAAAGTTTAGTGCTGCGGGCGGGCAGGGGAAAGCCGCATGCAGCGGACGCGGGCCGTTACAGGAAACTCACTCGGCTCGACAGCGCCGCGCGGCACGAACACGAACCATAAGCGAAGCGTCCCGGGCGGGATTTGAACCCACAACCTTCGGCTCCGGAGGCCGACGCTCTGTCCAATTGAGCTACCGGGACTGGAACGAGTAGTCTATCGCGCGTACCCGCAGCGTCAAGCTGGGCGCGGCGCCACATCGGCCGCCGGCTGCCGTGCGCGGCGCTGCGACGGAGCCAGCACGCATGCCCACGCTTTGGGAAGACCTGTTGCGGTTGCTCGCCGCGTTTATCGCGGGCGCAGCACTGGGCTTTGAGCGCGACTTGCACGACAAGCCCGCCGGGCTGCGTACAAACCTCATGATCTGCCTGGGCGCCGCGCTGTTCACGATTCTTTCGATCCGGCTGGGCGCCGCGGGATCCGACCCCGGGCGCATCGCCGCGCAGGTGGTGACGGGCGTCGGGTTCCTCGGCGCGGGCTCGATCATCCAGCGGCGTGATCGGATCGTCGGCCTGACGACGGCGGCCACCATCTGGCTCGCCGCGGGCATCGGCATGGCGTTCGGTTCGGGGCACTACGTCGTGGGGATTTTCACCACGCTGCTCAGCCTGGGCGCCCTGCTGGGGCTGGGGCTCGTGGAGGATGCGCTGGAGCGCTGGCGCACCACGGGCAAGTACCAGATTGACATCGACCAGTCCGCCGAGCTGAGCCGCCGCATCGACGAGTACGTGCGGGAGTTCGGGCTGCGCCGCCGGTCCTGGCGCGTTTCGAAGCACGCGCACGGCTACACGGGCGTACTCGTGGCGTTCGGCCCGCGCGAACGGCTTGATGCCCTCCAGCGGCGGCTGATGGCCGAGCCGGGCGTGCTGTCGCTGGTGCGCCTCTAGCCCCCGGCCTGCCACGCCAGGTGGAGAATGGCATGCCACCGGCGCGCGCTCCACAGCGGCGCACGCGTCAACTGCGTGATCTCGTCAAAGAGCGCGGCGAGGTGTGGCTCGCGCAATGCGTTCGTGCCCGCGGTCAGCGATTCCACGTAGCCGGCGGGCAGCTCGCGTGCGAAGTGGCCGCTGCGCCAGTTCGCGTCGAGCACGGGCGGCAGGCGTGCCAGGAACGCGTCTGCGAGGGCACAGCGATCGACGATGTGGACGCCCGGGCCCGCGAAATAACCCAGCATGCCGATGCGATCATGCACGAGCAACGGCACGCCCGCGGTGCGCGCGGCCCGGCCGTCCTCGGCGTACGCATGGTCGATCACGAACCGCTTGTACGCGCCGGACAGCAGGCCGGTGTGCTCGTAATAGAACGCCCGCTCATCGGAGATCCCGGCGGCATCGATGTAGTTCAACCGGTTGCCGTACGTCTCGCCGCTGGTGAACGGCGAGCGCGGCGGGACCAGGCCGACCAGGAGGATCAAGGCCAGCAGGATCAGCGCCGGCACCTGCGGGAGGCGCTGCCGCGCGATGAGGATGACGGCGAGCAGCAGCGGTGCGGTGAGGAAGCGACCGAGCATGAAGTCGCCGCCGATCCGCACGACGTAAGCGAGGTACAGCAGCGCCCCGACAGTCAGCGGGAGTGCGCCCCAAGACCGCGTCACGAGCGGCGTGACGAGTCCGGCGCCCAGCACGATGAAGGTCAGCGGGTCGTGCTGCAAGGTGCGTGCGAGGTAAATCACGCCACGCCCGGCAAGTGCTGACAGCGGCACTCCGACATCGAGCTTGGCATAGGCAGTGTTCGGCACCGGCGAACCGTAGTACACGAGCGCGAAAAGCTCCCACGCCACGAGGGGCAGCAGTCCCAGGGCCAGCGCCACGAGCGCACCGCGGCCGCGGGCGGACCAGAACCCCGCCACGAGGACCGGCAGCGTGATCAGCAGGAGATCGAGGCGCGCCAGCGCCAGCAGAGCCGAAAGTAATGTCAGCCAGAACAGCCGGCGGACACTGGCGGGCCGCAGCAGGTAGACCAAAGCCAGCGCCGCGAGCAGCAGGTGGACCAGCGGGTTCTCGAGGCCCGACGTGCTGTAATCGGTGAACGCCTTGGACAGCGTCAGCGTGATGACCGCGGTCAGCGCGGCGAGCGGGCCGACGGCGGCTCGCGCCACGAGCAACACCGCCGCCGTCGAAATCACGACCGAAACGGCGATGCTCGTCAGCGGCAGCTCGCGGGTGAACCCGTACGTGCCCGACAGCAGCAGCAGCCACAGCGGGTGGGTGAACACCTGCACCCGCTCTGCGACGTTCCAGCGCAGCCCGTAGCCGTGCCACAGGTTTTCGATGACGCGAAACGTGATGAAGGCGTCATCCGCGGTCCACGCGGTCCGCAGCACCACCAGGATGAACAGGCAGACGGCAAGGGCGACCGGCACGTAAGCGGCGCGGGGATTGGACGGCAGGTCGAGGGATTCCGCGCGCGGCGCGACCATGCCGTCAGGTTCGTCTGTCGCGCGCGCCAGGTCAAGCTCGGCGCCGCCCGTGCCGGGCCACAACGAGCACGGTGACATAGCGCGCCGCGTGAGAACTCCCGCAATGCTGCGTGTTCTTCGACCCGTGGCCATCCTTCGCAGTTGTCGCACGCGAATCAAGGGCGCACGATATGATCGCGGCATGAAATCAAGGGGCTGCTCCCCGATGTCGGCCGTCGCGATCGTCGCGCTGGCGCTGTGCGCGGGATGCGCGGACTCCCGCCAGCCGCTGACCGCCACCGCGATTCGCATGTACGGACCCGGTGAGCTCGGCGTCGGCAGCCCGTTCCGTGATTTCGCTTTTCGCACGGCCGACGGGGCGCTGACACGTCTGAGCGCCGTGCGGGGACGTGTGACGGTGCTGGTCTTCCCGAGCGACCCGGAGTGGCCGAGCTGCGAGGAGCTGCAACGCTGGGCCGATCTCACGTGGCGGCGCAGCGTGTACCTGGTCGACGTGGTGGTGGTCAGCGTGGGCGAACCCGGGCGCGATTGCGAGCAGGCCCTGGGCCGCGGCCTGGAGTGCGACGCCGACGCGCGGCGCGTCGTGCTCGTCTGCGACCCTCATGGCACGATTGCGCCTTTGTACGGCGCCGCTGCCCGCGGTCATTACTACGTGCTGACCAACTTTCTCGAGATTGATGCGGTGGGCGACCTGGCCGACGAGGATCAGCTCGAAGCCGACGTGCGCCGCCTGGCGCTGGAAATCTACGACCAGGACCGCCGCCAAGGTACGCACGACGTGTTCCGCGACTGGTAAGGCGGGCGCTGGACGCCCGCGGCCCAGCGCGCATAATCAGCTCCGACGCGCCCGTAGCTCAACTGGACAGAGCACCAGGCTTCGGACCTGGGGGTTGGGGGTTCGAATCCCTCCGGGCGCGATGGATCGCCAGGCAGCCACTCGCCGCAACGGTCCTGACCACGGTGGGTCGCCCCGGCCGGCGACTGCCTGCCCGGGGCGAACGGATGCCCGTTTCCAGCCTTGCACAATTCCAGGCTTCTGCCGCCGGCTTCAGCCATGTTCTGGAATACGCGCTGAGCCTCGGGCTGCTCGGCGCATTGGTCTGGATTTCCGGCTACGTTCTGATTTCACGCCGCGCCAGGCTGGGTGGATTCCTCAACCTGGCGCGCTGGATCACAGGCCTGACCCACTGGATCGGCGCACTGTTCACGCTGTCCGCCCTGCATCAACTGCACCTGATGCCGACCCTCGTCCTCGTCGCGGCCATCCTGGGCACGGCGGGTTGGCGGGCGTGGCGCGAGCGCCGCGCCGGGCTGGTCACCAGCCCGGCGGGCAGAGCCGGCGACCCGGCTGCACCGGGCGGGTTGCCGGCCGGGCCAATCGCGCTGGTCGTGATCCTGGTCGCGCCGTTCTTCCTGTGGGCCATCCGCGGGTTCATCATCTGGGACGCTGACGTCTATCACCTGACGGTACCCAAGCTCTACCTCGCCCATGGCGGCTTTCGCCACCTGCCGTTCAACGTCTACTCAAACTGGCCCCTGAACGTCCAGTTACTGTTTGCGCTGGCGATGCTGTGGAAAGACTACATTCTCGCCACGCTGGTCCACTTCGGTTTCGGCGTGCTGACCGTCTACGCGATGCGGGTCGGCTGCCGGGAGTTCGGTTCGCCGCAGGCCGCGTGGCCGGCAAGCCTGCTTTTCTTGGCGAGCCCCACGGTCGCGGAGGCGTTTTCGTGTGCGCACGTCGATCTGGGTGGCGCCTTCTTCCTGACGGCTTCCTTCTTGTTCTTGATGCGTGCCCGGGAACACCCGAACGAGCGCGCCGTGAGCCTGCTGCTGGCGGGAATCAGCGCCGGGTTACTCGCCGGCGTGAAGGCGTTCCTGGTCGCCGGCGCAGCCGTCGTCTGCGTTCCCCACCTTGTGCACTGCCTGCGCGGGCGGCGGGATTCTCTCCGCGCGCTAGGCGCCTGGCTCGTGGCGTTCGCCGCGCCGGCGGCGCTGTTGTGGCTCCCCTGGCTCTTCAAGGCCGCGTGGTACACGGGCAATCCGGTGTACCCGTTCCTCTACGAGTGGTTCGGCGGGATCGAGTGGAGCGCTACCCTGGGTGAGCAGTTCTCACGCTGGCACCAGTCGACGGGCATGGGACGCTCGTGGCGCGATTTCCTGCTGCTGCCGATCCGCGTGATTCTCGAGGGCGGTCCCGGCTATGCCCAATTCTGCGGCCGCGTGGGCAGCTTCTGGATCGTCGTCATCCCGCTGTCGCTCGTCGCAGGACTGCGCCGTCCGCTGGAGCGGCGCTGCCTCGCGGTCGCCGGGCTGTACTTCGTGTTCTGGGCACTCAGCTCGCAACAGGTGCGGTTCCTCATTCCCGTGCTGCCGCTGCTGTCGATCGCGGGTGGCAGCGCCTTGCTTCAGCTCTTCGAGCGCCTGGTGCCCGCGCCCGCGCGCCGACCGCTGGGAGCGGCCGCGCTGCTGGCCGGCGTCGTCGCTTTCATCGCCCTGCACCGCGACGGATACCGCGACGGGCTGGATTTGGTTCTGCACAGCGGTTCCCGTCCAGCATGCGTCGAATCCCCACCCGCCGGTTCCGTGTTCGAATTTATCAACCGGCGACTGCCGCAGGATGCGCACGTCCTGTGTCTGAATACAAACCGCGGGTATTACATGCAGCGGGCGTACCTCGCGGATAGCTTTTTCGAAGCCTCGCAGATCGTCGATTGGCTGCGCGACGCACATGCCGTCCCGGTCGCCCGATCCCTCCTGACGCAAAGAGCCATAACTCACGTTCTGGTAGATTCTTATAACTGGGGCCTCGTTTACCCGGCGGGGCTGCGCGAGTTGCTGACGCCACGCCATGCACGCCGCGTCTTCGCGGACGGCGGCTGTGAGCTGTTTGAGCTGCTGCCCCCGACCGAGGCTGCGCCGGCGAGTCAGGTCGCCCCCGGTGCGGATAACTGAGTTCGAGGAAGACGCGGGCTAGCCGTCGCCGCAAGCCGGGGCAAGCACTGCCCGATCTTTAATTCAGTGCGATGTGGCCTGCAAGTTGCTGAGCGGGCTGACAGCGCATAGAGTGAAGTCGTTGCGGAATTGATGGGCGAACCGCCCGCCGACACGCTGCCGGCCGACGCTCGCCGCGTTCGGCACCGACGGCTTCCCTGACGAGTACGACCGAGTGCGATTGCTCGCGTTACTTTCCGGCGTCTTGAGCCTGACCGAGGCCGGTGCGGTCCAGGCGTACATGCAGCAGGCGTTTTACCCTGTTCTGGCCGGCGTGCTGATCGTCGCCAGCATGGGGGTGCCAATTCCCGAGGACATTCCCCTGCTCGCGGCCGGTGTTCTGCTGCGAACGCACCCGGGGATGGCGACGTGGGAAGGCACGTTGGCCGTCGCGCTGGTCGCAATCATGGTCGGGGACCTGGTGCTCTACTACCTCGGCCGACGCTGGGGTCCCGGTGTCGTGAATCACCGCTCGGTGAGCTGGATCATCACGCCGGCGCTCTTCCGCAAGGCGACGCAGAAATTTCACCGCTACGGGATGTGGTACTGCTTCTTTGGCCGGTTTCTTCTCGGGGTGCGCTCGGTGATGTGCATGACCGCCGGCGCGACCCACTTCCCGTATTGGCGCTTCTTCCTGGCTGATTTCGCCGGCGCCTTGCTCTCCGTTCCGTTTTTTGTGCTGCTCGGATACCTGTTCGCCGGGATGCTGCCGACTCTTCAGCGTTACCTTGCCGGCGTGGAAACCACAGTGACGGTGGCGGTCGTGATCGTGATTGCCGCGGTCGTCGCGTTCAAGATCCGGCGTTCACGACGCCGCCGGGCAGCCATCCACGCAGCGCGCGCCAGCCGTGCCCAAGCCCTCCCCCGCGCTCTCCGCTCGCCCGCCCAGGCTGCTGAGGGAGCGGCGTCCAACTGATCCCGACTGACTCGCAACCTTAACTCCCGCGCCCGGCTGCTCTTGACGAGGTCAGGATAATTCCCCGCCAGCGACGGCCTCCTCCTACCCCCCGCCGCTGACCGGGCGTTGGGACGGGCGTTCCGTCCAACGCCCGATGTACTTTCATCCATCCGCGCCATCCCCCAACACTGCCCGCCAGGAATCGCGCGCGGGCGTTCCCGGGCAACGATCGCTCAACGTGTAGAATACGGGTGGGCCGACTCTCGGTTGTACATGAACAGCACATCGACATCGCCGACGCTGCTGTCGCGCGTGCGCGATCCCGCAGATCTCGCCGCCTGGCGGCAGTTTGATGCGCAATACGGCGAGTTGATCCTCCGCTACTGCCGGCGCGTCGGGCTGCAACATGCCGACGCGGAAGACCTCCGGCAGACGGTCATGGTGCGGCTGGCCCGGGCACTGCGCGAGTTCGTGTACTCGCGCGAGCGCGGTCGTTTCCGCAGCTTTCTGGGCCAGATCGTGCAAAACGAGATCGCCCGCTTCTGGGCATGTCGAAAAGCAGCCGGGGCACGGGTAGCTATCTACGAAGCCCACGCGGGCGCCTGGCAGCGCGACGCGCAGCCTTGCACGGCGGACTGGGAGCAGGAGTGGCAACATCATCACCTGCGCCTGGCGCTGCGCCGGCTGCGGCAGACCTGTGAACCGCGGAGCCTCGCGATCTTCGAGCGCCTGCTGGCGGGTGAGACCGTGGCGGATGTCGCGCGGGCGCTGGGAATGACCGAGCCCGCCGTACACAAGGTGAAACAGCGGATCCGCGACCGCCTGCGGTCCCTCGTGGAAGCCCAGATCCGCCTGGAGGACGTGGATGCGCAAGCCACCGCCGAGCGGACCACCGCCCCATCGCCGGACCGATGACCTGGCGGGTTTCGGATTCGACCTGCCCGGTGATCCCTGGCTCGCCGCGATCCGTGCCGCGGAGTCGCCGCTGCCGGCCGCGGCCGTCGGAACGTACCAACTGTTGGATGAAGTGCGCGGCGGCGGGCAGGGCATCGTGTTTCGCGCCCTGCAGGCGGGCACGCGTCGCCACGTCGCGCTGAAGCGCCTGCGCGCCGAGTCGTTCGCCAGCGCCGCGATGCGGCGCCGGTTCGAGCGGGAGATCGAGGTGCTGGCCCGCCTGAGCCACCCCTCGATCGTGTCCGTCTTCGCCAGCGAGATCATCGACGGCGTGCCCGTCCTGGCGATGGAGTGGATCGAGGGCGTGCCGATTACGGCGTGGGCCGAAAACGGCGCCGGGCCACGGCGCACGGCGCGCGAGATCGTGCAACTGCTCCTGCGCGTCACGGCGGCAGTGGAATACGCGCACCAGCGGGGCGTGATCCACCGCGACCTGAAGCCGTCGAACATCCTGGTGGACGCGGACGACGTGCCGCACGTGCTTGATTTCGGGTTGGCCAAGCTGGCAGCGCCGCCGGGCGAGCCGGCGACTTCCAACCTGACGACGGAATTCGTGGGCACGCTGGCCTATGCGGCGCCCGAGCAGCTCGACGGCCGGCCGGATGATACGGACGTGCGCAGCGACGGGTATGCCCTGGGCGTAATCCTGTACGAGATGCTTGCCGGGCGGCTGCCATTCCCCGCGGGTGCAACCCTGGCTGAGACGCTGGCATTGCGCGAGGACGCCGAACCGCCGCCGCCGACGGGCGGGGCGCGACGGGACGTGGCGCTGGATGCGATCGCGCTGAAGGCGCTGGCGCACCAGCCGCAGGCCCGGTACCAGTCGCTCGATGCGTTTGCGCGGGACCTGCGAGGCTACCTCGAGGGCGGGTCCATCGTTGCACCGCTGGCGAGTCGGTGGGCACGGGCGCGGCGAACCGCGTGGCGCTACCGGCGCACGCTGGCAATCACCGCCGCCGCATTCGCGATCGTGGCGTCCACTGCCACGAGCTTCGCGATGCTTGCGCGCTCGCACGCGCAGCAGCGCGACCGCGCGCTCGCCGCGCAGGCGCGCGAGGCGCAGGCGCATC
>CAZVRR010000133.1:0-10225 GCA_964629745.1 uncultured Planctomycetales bacterium
TCATGACGGGCACGTGCAGCACGAGGATTCCTGCCTCGGTACCGGCATCGAGCTCCCACTGCGGCGGAAACCAGCCACGCTCGGCCAGCCGCAGCGCAAGCGTGCCATCCACCGGGTTGCACAGCCGCTGCATCAGGACGGCCAGCGCCACGTTCTCGAACCGCCCCGCCGGCGGTGTCAGCCAGCCGAACGTCACGCCGGGCGTCTCCGCGAGCGCGACCGGCAGCTCGATCTCCGCCGGCTCGGGCAACGGCGTTTCCGTCCGCCGCGCCGGCTGCACCCAGTCGAGCGTCGCGAAGCGCTCGCGCAGCAGTGCGAGTGTCGGTTCGGTTTCCACATCCCCGACGACGAGCACCAGCACGTTCGCGGGTACGAACCAGCGCGCCGCGAACGCGCTTGCCGCTTCGGCCGACAGCCCTGCCGGAGCCGGGCCGGATCTGCCGTACGGGTGACTTTCAAAAAGCGCGGTCCGCACCGCCGCGAACGGGGCGGGTGGCTTCGGCTCGGCCGCCGCGGCGACCATGTCCTCCGTCGCGGTCAGCGGTTGCAGACGCTGTGCTTCGATCTCGAGCAGAAATGGCAGGAACTCGGGCGGCGCGACAGACTCGAAGGTGCACGCGTCCCAGAGCGTGCGGCTTGAGAACTGCACCCCCGCCGCCGCAAGCCGCGCCGGGGCCTGGTCGCGCTGCTCATAGATCCGGCGTGCGGCGTGGCACAGCCCCGCCTGGCCGGGCGGATCATCCGCCGACCCTACGCGCACCCAGACCTGCACGCTGATCAGCGGCAGCCCGTGATCTTCCCAGACGCCCACGCGGAGCCCGTTGTCGAGCCGCGCGAATCGCACCGGCGGCTCGGGCGGTGGTACAAGCGATTCTGGCGGCGGCTGAAAACTCGCCGCCAGGAGCAGCACACCAGCGCCGATCACCCCGCCCATCGATCCCCCCTTTTAGTACCGCACACTCCGCAGCAGGCTCATGAAGTCGTCGCGCGCCGCGGTCATGGTCTTGTCGGGGCCGGTCGCCTTGAAGAACCAGTTGCCGCCGGGGCTTTCGACGATGCCGCCCAGCAGGCGGTACTCGCTGGACGTGCGTTCGCCGGTGCCGCCCATGGATTGCCCGACCGTCAGGTAGCCGGTTGTTTCGACGAAGTGCACGGTGCAGTTGCCGACCTTGAACTTGTCGAGCTTGGCCTGTTCGAGCGGAACCGGTTTGCCCTCTGCATCACTGAACTGGCCGACCCACCGTTCGATGTTGGCGTCGACCGTGCCGCCCGTCCCGGCGAAGTGGAATACCGTGACCTCGCCCGGCGCCTCGTCGCCTTCGCCGGACGGGATCTCGTATTGCGCCTTGCGCATGGCCGTGGACGGCGTGACCGCTTTCCACGCCGACGGCACGTCCCATTCGAGTGGTTTGCCCGGTTCGGCCGGCGGGCGGGCGGGCATCTTGGTCGCAGGCATTGTCGGGCGGCCGGGCGCGCCGGGAGCGGTCTGCGGGGCGCCGGTCGGCCCGATGGGCGGATGCCCCGGCGGAAGTTCCGCCGCCGAGCCGGACGATTCCGCTTCATTCAGCATCTTGCGGACGGCGGAAAAGTCCTGCTGGCCCGGCTGCGTGCCGGGCGACTTCTGCGGGGTGCCCGCAGGTTTCTGCGAGCCGACGGCCGGCAGGCTGGCCGTCTGCGGCTCCTTCTCACAGGCGGTCAAAACCAGGCAGGCCGCCGCCAGCACGACGGCGGCGGCAGCGATCCATGATCGTCGATCCATCGCGTACCCTCGCGCCCCCGATTTCGGCTCCCGAATTTCACCGCAGCGGTCGTATGGGAAGGCAGCGGCTCCGTCAAGGGGGCGCAGCGCACGGCAGCCACGGCGCAAAATTCTTCGCAGCTAATGCAATCGCCGCCCGGGCTGGCCGTATAAGAGTGCGCGGGACATCGCGTCCGCGCGCGACGAAGAAAACGGCTAAAGGGATATAGCCCAAGAGGTTATCGCAGAAATGCCTATCGGCGAAGCCCTGGTCAGCAAGGGTCTGATCAGCCTTGAACAGCTCCAGCGCGCCCTGGCGGAGCGCAGTTCCCCTTCCGAACGCCTCGACCAGGTGCTGATCCGCAGCGGGCTGGTGCGCGAGCGCGACGTCCTGAAGGTCCTCAGCGAAGAGCTTTCGATCCCGATCGTCGAACCTGACGAGAACGACGTCGACAAGGAGCTGTTGCAGGTCGTACCCAGCCGCCTCGTCCACAAGTACGGCATCATTCCGATCTCGCGGAACGGAAAAGGCATCAAGGTCGCCACCTCCGACCCGTACAACGTCTACGCGCTCGACGAGCTGCGCACCTGCATCAACACGCCGATCGAGCCGGTCCTGGCGGACAGCGCCACGATCCACAAGCTGATCAAGGCGCACTACGGCGTCGGCGGTGAAGTGATCACGATGCTCGTCCAGGAGCGCGGCGAGCTCGAAGTCGTCGACGAGCACAAGATCGAGTCGGCCGACCTCGACGTGCAGATGGCCCAGGAGGCCTCGGTCGTCAAGCTCGTCAACGAGATCCTGCTCGAAGCGATCGATCGCCGTTGCAGCGATATCCACTTCGAGCCGTTCGAGAATGACTTCGTCGTGCGCTACCGCGTGGACGGCGTGCTGCACGTGGCCAACGTGCCAGGGGAGATCCGCCGCTTCCGCAACGCCATCGTCAGCCGCATCAAGATCCTCTCGAACCTGAACATCGCCGAGAAGCGCCTGCCGCAGGACGGCGGCTTCAAGATCAAGGCCCACAGCCGCGAGATCGACCTGCGCGTCAGCGTGATCCCGATGACCTTCGGCGAAGGGATCGTGTTGCGTATTCTCGACCGCACGGCGGTACGCCTCGATCTCGAGACGCTCGGCATGGACGGCACGACGCTCGAGCGGTTCGAGGAACTGATCACCCGACCTCATGGCATCCTGCTCGTCACCGGGCCGACGGGCTCCGGCAAGACGACCACGCTCTATGCCGCCCTGAAGCGGATCGTCAGCCCCGAAGTGAAGATCCTGACGATCGAAGACCCCGTCGAGTACTACCTCGAAGGCATCAACCAGACCCAGATTCTGCCCAAGATCGGACTGACCTTCGCCCGCGCCCTGCGCAGCTTCCTGCGGCATGACCCGGACGTGATCCTGGTGGGCGAAATTCGTGACCTGGAGACGGCGGAGGTCGCCATCAACGCCTCGCTGACCGGCCACCTGGTCTTCAGCACGCTGCACACCAACGACGCAGTCACCGCAACCACCCGTTTGCTCGATATGGGCGTCGAACCGTTCCTGGTCTCCAGCTCGGTGGAGGCGGTGCTGGCCCAGCGCCTCGTCCGCATGATCTGCAAGGAATGCAAGGCCCCCTGGGTGCCTGACAACCCCCGTGCCCTGCCCCCCGACTTCAACTACAAGCCGGGCGAGAAACTCTACAAGGGCACCGGCTGCCGTGACTGCCACAACACCGGCTATGCCGGCCGCCGCGCCCTCTACGAACTGCTTGCCATGACCGATGCCCTGCGCGACCTGGTGGTCCGGCGCGCCTCGGCGGCTGAGATTCTCCGGGCTGCGAAGTCCGACAACCTCGTTCTGATGCGCGAAGTCGGCTGGGATCTCTGCCGGCGCGGATTGACGACCCCCCAGGAAGTCCTCCGCGTCACGAAGGGGTGACGCCGCCCGCTGCCCGCGCCGCAGGCCACACCTGAACGGGTTTTAACCCCGCCGCCGCACTGCGCGCTGGAATCCCGTCTTCGCACCGGGTACGCTCCCGGTCCGGGGATCGGGCCGAGAATTCTGCAACACAGGAGAAAGAAGGCAATGAAACGATGGGTGCTGGTGATGGCATTCTGCGCGGCGGCCGCGAGCGTGCACGCGGACGTGCTCCACGACTACGAGGGGCTGGAGGAGGGCGCGCTGGGTGAGACGTTCACACTGCCCGGCGTGACCTACCGCGACGCGAATCAGGTCTCCGGGTTCTGGCCGGATGGCGAACCGTTCACGCCCGACGAGGTCGGCACGCAGTTCATCATCGAGAACGCGGAACTCTTCTACGGCGACTTCCCGGATTTCGGGAGCCCGGTGAACGTGCTCACGTTCGGCGGCGCGTACATCCCCGGTCCCGACCTGTCACTGGGCGCCCTGGCGTCGGTGTGGTTCGATCTCGATGAGCCCGGCACCGCCGCGAGCCTCGACCTGGGTTACTACGAGAACGGGCCGTGGGGCGGAATCGAGTACGTCCTCGACGCGGTCCTCGCGGGCGAAACGGTCGCCAGCGACTCGTTCGTGATCAGCGACCTCGGCGGCCGGGACAACCCCGCCGTGCGGACGATGTCCGTCGCCGGGGCGACGTTTGATTCGTTGCACCTGTACGCGATCAAGGACGGTTCCTACACCGTGCCGCGCGGGATCATCGACGATCTGGCCGTCACCGCGATCCCGGAGCCGGCCGCCCTGGCACTCCTTCTGGCGGCAGCGCTGGGACTGCGCCGCCGGAACGGCTAGCCGCGCAGCGACTTTCGAGCGGCGCTATCCCAGCCACTCCGGGTACCGCGCCGTCGCGTCGAAGCGGTCGCTGGTCTTGAACAGCTCGTGCGCACCGTGCTGTGCCGCAGCGCGCGTGCGCGCGAGCAGCCTTTCAACCTGCGTCGCGCTCAGCGGCGCGAAGCCCTTCAAGATCCATCGCGCACCTCCACGCTGAACGAGTGCGCGCGATTCTGGAACTCGCCGGCGCTGCAGCTGGAGATTACGAGGATTTCGTCGACGTGCTGGGCGCGCCACAGACCGGAGTGCGCGTCCGGGCAGCGCCGGATGCACCCGGCGCTGTTTCGACTCCCCCCGCGCCCCCCGTCGCTTCCGGAAAATCAGGCCACTGTGACGGCGCGGCCCGCGCGGCGGCGGCGGTTGATCAGCTTCCGCCCGCGCTTCGTGCGCATCCGCACGAGGAATCCACACTTGCGTTTCCGCTTGATCTTGCTGATGCGATGGGGGTAGTGCATGGTCCACGCTCGTTCACAGGCGGCAGCGCCGCCGGGTTCATCGATAAAACCGCGACGAATTGCTTAGTATGACACACCTTCGGTCGCGCGCCAAGGGCGCCGGCAACTTGCCCGATCGGACCTTTGCCACTAGATTCCGCGCTTCCTTTGCGCGGGTGGAAGCCTGCCGGTGGAGAGATGTATGGTGCCCGAGGCCGGCGTGCAGCAGAAGGCGGCAGAACTCGGTAAGCTCGTCGTGCGGATGACGTGCCTGGCCGGCTCAGGCCACCCGTCCAGCGCGCTCTCGCTGGCGCATCTAGTGGTCTGGCTCATGTACCGCCACATGCGCTATGACCCGGCCAACCCCTGGCACCCGACGGCGGACCGGCTCGTGTTATCGGAGGGGCACGCCGTACCGATCATTTATGCCGCCTATGCCGACCTGAACGGGGCGGTAGGCCGCGACGCCGACTCGGCCCGCCGCCTGACCATCGCCGACCTCGACCAGCTCCGCACGCACACCAGCGTGCTCGACGGTCATCCCAATCCCGCGGAGGGTTTCCCGTTTTTCGACGCGGCGACGGGCAGCCTCGGCCAGGGCCTCAGCGTGGCCGCCGGCCTGGCCTTGGCAGCACGGCTCGACCGCAGCCGCCGGCGCATCTACGTGCTGATCGGCGACGGCGAATCGCGGGAGGGCCAGATCTGGGAGGCATTGGACTTCATTGCGGATCACGGCCTGAAATCGGTCTGCGCGATCTTCAACGCGAACGGCCAAGGCCAGGCCGGACCCGTTTCCGGACAACAATCCGCCACGAGGCTCGTCTCCAAGCTGCGCGCGTTCGGCTGGCAGACGGCTCTGATCGATGGCCATGATCCCGCGGCGATCGCGCGTGTCTTCGACAAAGCCGGATCGGCGCGGCGTCCCCTCGCGATCGTGGCGCGCACGATCAAAGGCTGGGGCGCCGAGAGCCTGCAACAGGGCAACTGGCATGGCAAGCCGGTCAAGCCGGGTGACCTCGAAGCGGCGGCGGCGGGTTTCTCGCGAGTCATCGCCGGCTCAAACCCCGCGGAGCTGGGCCGGCCGCCGACACCGATGCACGCCCGCCCTGAGCTGCTCGAGCGGCCCGATCCGCGAAAAGCCACCTGGCCTTCGTTCGCCGAGACCATGCGCGCGGGCGGGATGGGGGCGGGACTCGACAAGGGGAGGCTCGCCACCCGCCAGGCATATGGCGCCACGCTGAAGGTCGCGGGAGATCTCCTCCCGCACGTGACGGTACTCGACGGCGACGTGAGCAACTCCACCTACGCCGAGCTCTTCGCCGCGGCTCATCCCGAGCGCTTCTTCGAGAGCAAGATCGCTGAGCAGAACATGGTGTCGGTGGCCGCCGGTCTGGCGGCGGCCGGTTACATTCCATTCGTGAACTCGTTCGCCAAGTTCCTGGTGCGGGGCTACGACCAGTTCGAGCTGGCGGTGATTTCCCGCGCGAACATCAAGCTCGTCGGCTCCCATGCCGGCATCACGCCCGCGGCCGACGGACCCAGCCAGATGGCTCTGACCGACGTCGCCTTCCTCCGTGCGCTGGCCGGCGTGCGCGGCGACGACCGCATCAATCCGCTCTGCTGGTTCTACCATCCGGCGGATGCCGTCGCCGCCTGGGCTTGCACGCGGCTCATGCTGGAGCATCGCGGCCCCTGCTACATGCGCACGCATCGGCCGGCCGTACCGATGATCTACACGCCCGAGACGCGGTTTGAGCCGGGCGGCTTCCAGGTGCTCAGCACCGGCGCAGACGTCGCTCTCGTGACTGCGGGTTACATGGTTCACGTGTGTCGCGAAGTCGTCGAATTGCTGGCGCGGCAGAACGTGCGGGCGGCCCTGATTGACGCGTACAGTCTGCCTTTGCAGAGCGAGGCGTTGTGCGAGCAGCTCCAGCGCTCACACGGGCTGGCGCTGGTCGTCGAAGACAACTACGCGGGCGGGCTCGGCAGCGCGGTCGCGGAGGCCGTGGCCCGGACCGGGAGCGGGATTGTGCATACGCTCTGCTGTGAGCGCACACCGCGCTCCGCGCGCACTGAGGCCGACATCCTGACATACTGTGGGCTCGGGCCGGGGCAGATCGCCGACCAGGTGATGGCGCTCCTGCGGCGCGCGGGCTGAACGCAACCGGCCGCCACCCCGCGGCCGGAACTCGAAGCACCGGGACCGACCGGTTGGATTGGCTGACATGAATCTCGTAACCGGTGCCACCGGACTCCTCGGCAGTCACATCGTCGAACGTCTGCGCAGCCGCGAGCTTCCCGTGCGCGTGCTCGTGCGGCCCAACAGCGACCGACGCTGGCTCGAAACACAAGGCGTGGAGTTCGTGGCCGGCGATGTGACGGATCCGACGTCGTTGCGGCACGCGTGCGAGGGCGTCGACGTGGTCTACCACGCCGCCGCCAAGGTCGGCGACTGGGGGCCGTGGCCCGAGTTCGAGCGCATTACGATCCAGGGCACCCAGAACGTGATCGATGCGGCCGCCGCCGCCCGCGTCCGCCGCCTCGTCCACATCAGCTCGATCAGCGTTTACGGGTACTACACCGAAGCCGCGACGATCGACGAAACCTGGCCCACCGGCTTTGAGTTGTACCGCTGGGCCTACTACAGCCGCTCCAAGCTGGAGGCGGAACGCCGCGCGCTCCAGGCCCACCAGGACGGCAAGCTCGAGGTGGCCGTGATCCGGCCGGCCTGGATCTACGGGCCGCGCGACCGGACGACGATCGCGCGCCTCTATCACATGGTCACCGCCGGCCGGGCCAAGATCCTGGGGCGCGGCGACAACCACCTGAACCTGGTGTACGCCGGCAACGTCGCGGACGCAGCCATCATCGCCGCGGTGCTGCCCGAGGCCAACGGCCAGGTGTTCAACTGCAGCAACGACGGGGAAATCACGCAGCGCGAGTATTTCGATCTGCTCGCCAAGGCGTGCGGCGCGCCGCCGGTGCGGCGCCGCGTGCCCTACCGCGTCGCATACACGGCCGGTTTCCTGCTCGAGTGCCTGGGCCATCTGTTTCGGCGCCGGCGGCCGCCCTTCATCACGCGCTACGCGGTCTGGCTCATGGGTCGCCGCTCGTTCTTCGTGACGGACAAGGCCCGGCGGATCCTGAAATGGCGACCCGCGGTGAGTTACGAGGTCGGCGTGCCGCTGACCGTCAAGTGGTACCGCGAGCAGATCGGCGCGAACGGCCGCGCGCGAACGTAGTGCCGGTCCACGCATGCTCTCGCTACAATGTTCGCCCGGGACCGGTTCAGACGCGGCGCACTCTCCCGCCGCACCGCCCGACCACGTGACATTCAATGATGCAAGTGAACGCACCACGGACCGAGTTGGCTGAACCCGCCGCCTCTGTGGATCGGCGACTCGCACAGGTCGCCATCGCGCTGTTGGCCGTCGGCGTCCTGTGGCGCGTCGTACGCTGGGCCCTGGCGTTTCCGATCTGGGGCGACGAGGCCTTCGTCGCGGTGAACTTTTTCGCGCGCGACTACCGCGGCATGTTCGAGCCCCTGCTCTACGGCCAGATTGTTCCGCTGGTGTTCATGTGGGTCGAGCTGGCCATGAGCCGGATGCTGGGCATGTCGGAATGGGCGTTGCGCCTCGTGCCGCTGCTCTGCGGGATCGCCGCGCTGGTCCTGTTCGCCCGCTTCGCCCGGCGCCTGCTCCCGGCGTCGGCGGGCCTTCTGGCCCTCGGGATCTTCGCGGTGGCGTACTACCCCGTGCGCCACGCCGCCGAAGTGAAGCCGTACGCCAGCGACCTGCTTGTCTCGCTGGTCCTGACCATGCTGGCCTGGAGCGTCACCCAGCATCCGAGGGCTTTCCCACGCTGGCTCGTATTCGCGCTGGCGGCCGCGGCCGCGCCATGGTGCTCATACCCCTCGCTCTTCGTCATCGGCGGCGCCGCGTGCGTGCTGACCTGGACCGCATGGACGCAGCGCTCTGACCCCAGGGTCGTTGCGGGCTGGCTGACAATGGCGCTGCTGGCCGTAGGCAGCTCGGCGGCCATGATCGTGCTCTACGCGCAGCCGCATGCCGCGGCCGCCGCCCGCCTCACCGAGATCGACATGTGGACGCGGGCCTTTCCGCCGCTGCAGAAGCCCTGGCTGCTGCCGGTCTGGCTGTTGGCGGTGCACACCGGGCCCATGCTGGCCTATCCGCACGGCGGACAGCCCCCGGGCAGCATCATCACGCTGGTGCTCGTCATCGTCGGCGCCTGGCGGCTGTGGCGCGACCGACGGCCGTTGGCCGTGCTGCTTCTGGCGCCCCTCGCGTTCACGTTCGCCGGCGCGTGCCTGCACAAGTATCCCTACGGCGGCTCCGCGCGGACCTCGCTCTACCTGGCACCGGCGCTCTGCCTGCTGGCCGGGCTGGGCCTCGACGGCCTGCTGCGGCGGTTCGTCCCGCCGGCTGCGCAGCGCAACGCCTGGCTCATCGCGCTGGCGGGGCTGCTGGTGTTCGGGCTCGGCGGGATGGTCGCGGACCTGGTGAAGCCATACAAGTCTCAGCCCGTGCTGCGCAGCCGCGAGGCGGTGGCCACGATTGCAGGGCAGACGTCCCCGGGCGATCGCTGGATCGTCTTCAACGCCGATCGGCCCGTGGACTACGCGCCGTACCTGGGCGACTGGATGGGAGTCGGCGGGCAGTTCGTCTTCGACGTCCTGCGCTTCGCGCCCGCGCCGCCCGAGTGGGCGCCGCAGCCCGCCAGCGTCGAACTCCCGCCCGGCGGACGGCTGTGGCTGCTGACCTACTACGTCGAGCACCGCAAGGTGCAGTTCCCCACCGACAAATGGGAGGCCTACCGTGCGATGCTGACGCAGCGGCTGGGTCCACCCGTGCACGAGTCGTACTCGGTCAAGAACGAACCCGGCAAGGTCGAGCGCATCGAGGTCTACCGCTTCGGCCCGTAGGCTCGCGCGGCGACGCTATCGTCCGGTCAGAAGCGCCACAAACGGATCGATGTCAAACGCGTTCACAGACCCGTCCGCATCGATGACCGCGAGAGAATCAGTGCGCAGTCGGGGAACTCCCACCGCGACCGCGATCGCCCCACCAATCGTGCTCTTGAGTCCGCACAGCCACCCGTCCCACACCGGACACGGGCCGCTCCAGCCGTCATAGCCGGCGGTGGCGTCCACGCAGATGCGCCCGTGACGCTACCCCGTAATCATCAATACGAACGGGTCGATGTCAAAGACATTCACTTCACCGTCGCCGTTGC
>CAZVRR010000134.1:0-10202 GCA_964629745.1 uncultured Planctomycetales bacterium
TCAGCGTGGTGGTGGACAGCAGCGCGCGCGGCACCGGCGTGGGCCGCCGCCTCGTCGCCGCCGCGCTGGAGCAGGCGCAGCGGGACGGCCAGGCGCAGCTCAAGGTGCTGGCCGGGGCACGCCTGGGGCCCGCGAACCGCTTCTACCTCGAGTGCGGATTCGCGCGGGTCGCCGAGCTCATTCAGCACGGCGAGCCGTTGAATGTCTACGTGCGCGCGGTGCCGCCACCCGGCTCCGACTGACCGGTCCCGCTCCGGCGCCGCGCGGCGGTTGGTCCGAGGACGACCGATGAACGTCCCCGCCATCGTCGCCCGGTATCAGCGGGAATTCGCCGCGGCTGTCGGCGGGGGCTGGGCGTTCGCGTTCTGGAGCGGGCACGTCGCGCTCCACGCAGTGCCGGCATCGGCCCGCCGGCGGGCCTCAGCTGAGGCGGGCCTGCAACAGCCAGCCGAAGCCGAGTGGGCGCAGTGCGGCGCCGGAAAGCCGGGGTGAACCCGCGATTCGCTCGACGCCGCTGCCGTGCAACGGACCGAGCGCCCCGGCTCCGCCGATCAGGCGCGGGGCGATATACACGTGAATCTCGTCGGCGAGCTGCTGGTCGAAGAACGCCCCCAGCAGCCGGCCGCCGCCCTCGACCACAACATTGGTCATCTGGTGCGCTCCGAGGGAATCCAGCACCGCGGGCAGGTTGACGCCGGCGCCGGAGCGAGCCGCAGCGACGCGGTGCACCAGGCAGCCCGCATCCTGGAGCCGGCGGGCACGGGACGCGGGTGCGGCGGGCGTGCAGAACACCCAGGTCGGGATCCGGTCGGCGGTCCGCACGAGTTGCGCGGTGCCGGGGAGGCGCAGCTCTGCGTCGAGCACGATGCGCGCAGCCCGGCGGCGCCAGCGGCCATGGCGGCAGGTCAGTTGCGGATCGTCGCGCTGGGCGGTGCCTCGGCCGACCATGAGTGCGTCGACGCGACCGCGGATGCGATGCGCATGGGCACGCATGATTTCGTCGGTGATCCACCGGGAGTCGCCGGTGCGCGTGGCGATCTTGCCGTCGAGGCTCTGTGCCCACTTCAGAATGATCCACGGGCGGTGCCGCGTCATGAGCTTGAGAAACGGGGCATTCAGGGCCGCGGCCTCCGGCGCGAGCAGGCCCAGTTCGACGGCGAGGCCGGCGCGGCGCAGCGTGCGCAGGCCGCGCCCGGCGACGAGTGGGTTCGGATCGCGCAGCGCCGCGACGACGCGCGCGATGCCCGCCGCCCGCAGCGCGTCGGTGCATGGCGGCGTCTTGCCGAAGTGGCAGCAGGGTTCGAGCGTCACGTACGCCGTCGCCCCGCGCGCGGCGCGGCCCGCCTGGCGCAAGGCGTGGACCTCGGCGTGGGGGCCCCCGTAGCGCTGGTGGTAGCCTTGACCGATGATGCGGCCGTTGCGAACGATCACGCAGCCGACCATCGGGTTGGGCTCGACGCGGCCTTGTCCGCGTGCGGCCAGCCGCAGGGCCATCCGCATGAACGCGGCATCCGGGCTGTCAGTTGCCTTCATCTCCGGTGTAGCTCGTCGTGTCGGCCGCGGGCACGGGCTGCGTGGTGGCCACGTTGCGCTCGGGCGCGAGCAGGAAGTCCGCGTCGGTCAGCGTGACGTCGGTCCGGAGCTGCTGGTAGTAATAGGCGGCGTCGATGCGGCCGTCGGCCTGTTTCAGGATCGTAC
This sequence comes from uncultured Planctomycetales bacterium, assembly GCA_964629745.1. Lineage (GTDB taxonomy): Bacteria > Planctomycetota > Phycisphaerae > UBA1845 > Fen-1342 > JAAYXS01. The sequence goes on from CAZVRR010000134.1 coordinate 1,699, forward strand.
CCGCAGGCAGGTCGGTCGCCGCATCGATGTACAGCTCCTGGATGGGAACCTTCTCGTGCACGGGGTCGGAGTACGTCAGCCGCACGTGGTGCACGGTTGCGGGGAACTCGGGCATCTGCGCCAGTCCCTCGTAGGTGACGACGACCTGGTCGCCGGCCGCCTCCAGCGACGTGAGGGTGCGTTCGAGCAGCTTCTCGAGCCCGAAGTCCGTCAGCGGCCGCTTCGACTCGCCCCACGTGACGGGCGTCTTGAGGTCCACCTTGTTGATGCCAGGCGGCGGCAGCAGCGGCGGAGTCCACCAGCGCGTGACGAAGCGCACCTTGTCATCGTACTTGCCCGCCACGTACGACGATTCGCCGTACTTGAGATCCTCGTCCAGCCATTTCATCCGCACGCTGAACGGCTCGCGGCGGAACCACGCCTGGATGTGCTCGGGACCGTGCATCCGCGGAAACAGGCCGCGGCGCTCGTACCGCACAAACAATAGTGTGTAGTCATCGAGGGCGCGCGTCGCCGCATGCACGCGGAGCAGAGATCCCGCCGGGTCCTGCTGAACGGCGGCGGCGCCCGACGCGCCCGCGGCCGGCGCCGCGCTGGGGACGGGCCCGGGGCGGGGAGAAATCTCGGGCTCCGTTCGCGCGCATCCGGTCCAGGTGAGCGCGCCGAGCCCAAGCGTGATCACGATTCGTCGCCAACTGCGCCTCGGCACTCCGGATTCTCCTGCGCCTCGCGGGACTGTTTCCGCCGTCCGACCCGCCATTGCGGGTCCTGATCATAGCGGGTATCGGCCTGGGCAGCGCTTAAGGCGCCAGCCGGCGGGCCTCGGCGAGCGGTTCCTCGAGCGTCGCCGGCCAGCCGAACCAGACCCGCCGCACCACGCCCGCGTGGTCCAGCAGACGAAGCATCGGCAGGGCTGGCGGGGTGTCGACCCGTGCCAGGGGCGCGGCGAGGACGTGGACCGGGCCGGGCGGCAGGTCGTCGCGCAAGCGCTGCGCGAGCGGTGTATCCGGATCGAGATTCAAGCATTGCACCACGATGCCGCGGGGTGCGAGTTCGGCCTGGACCTCGTGCAGCGCCGTGAGCATGCGGGCGGCGAGGGGGTCGTCCGAGCGCCACCAGAGCTCGAGCACAGGCCGGCCCAGCGCGTGTTCGCTCGAGAGGGGCTGCCCCTGGAAGTCCTGGAGGGACCAGGCGCCGGCGGTTCGGCCGATCCAGCGCTCGACGTACGCAGCCCGCGCGCGAAGCTGCGCGGCTGCGGCGGCCAGTGCCGCGAACTGCGCGCGGCCCAGGGCCAGGAACGGTGAGCCCGAATCCGCTTCGAATTCCTGCTGCGTGCCGCGCCAGAGGCGCTCGAGACGCTCGACGCATTGATCCAATTCGCCGGGCGAGCGAAGTGCCTGCGCGTGCAGCTCCTGTGACCGGCGCAGTGCCTGCACGAACGATTCGGCTTCACGGGCGCGCCGGTCGGTCCAGGTGGCAGGCCAGCGCCGCCGGTCGCGGAGAATGATGACCGTTTCCCGGCGTTCATCGAGCACTCCGGAATCGGACACCTGTTCGACGCGCGTGATCAGGCCGGCGGCCGGATCGAACCAGTAAGCACCCTCGATGGCGTCGCCGCGGCCGCGCAACGGCAACTCCAGGCGAAAGCGCACCTGTACCTCTCCGCGACGGCGCTGGTCGGGGCCGATCCGCTCGCAGCGCCAGCGCCGGCCGAACGCATCCGGGGCGGAGATCCAGGCGCTGTCGTCCTGCACGGCGCTGCGCAACGGGGCCAGCAGGCAGGCGGCGATGGGAAGCACCTGGACCGAAGGGGGCAGGTTCGGCGGCGGGGCGAGTTGACCGGTGGGCTGCAGCTCAACGAGCGCGGCGTGCGCGGGGACCACGCGGTCCGCGTCGATCCGGCCGACATCGATCAGCAGCCGCGCTGTGTCGCCCTGGCGCGTCAGGCACCAGAGCCGGACCTGTTCGCGCGACTGGGCGGTGCGCTCGCCGGTGCTGCGTCGGGCGAGGGTGCAGCGATGCTCGTAGGTCACGCAATCGCCGGGCTGAAAGTTGTAGAGCAGCCGGGCCTCGGGCAGCGGGGGCGCGGGAGGGGCCGCCACACCGGTCACGGCGCTGGCGCCGCCGGCGAACGTGCAGGTGATCAGCAACCAGCGAAGCCGGCTCATAAAATCTCGCAGTTCACCAGGGGGGCAGGATTGCTGCGCATTCTCGTGTCATATGGCGGTTTATCAACTGGGACGTACCATGGGTTGGGTTTATTGGAACGAGAATACACGGAATTTTGTTGACGGGTCGCGGCAGAGTGTCCTAGAATGCGGCGAAGGGTGTGAACCGGGCTCTCGGGTTATCAGCAGTCGAGAGGAAAACACGCTAACGTAATCGTTGGCAGGCACTTACAAGAACAGCGTGCCTCCGGGACGCCAGAGAAAAAAAAGCTTGATATTGAGACGGGAGCGGTATAGATTGGTGCAAGCATAGGTGGAAAAGCGTCCGGAGCAGGGAGAGGTGGTTCGTAAGCGTCTTACGAGGCCGCTGGGAGAGGAGCGCATGATGTTGAAGGGTCACAAGGGTACGATTCTGGTCGCCGGCGTTTTGCTTGCGGTTTCCGCCTGGTTGCCGCAGGTGAACGCGGAGATCAGCGATGTCGTTCTGACGATTCAGGCTTCGAACGGTCGCAGCGACGGCATCGTGGAGATCACGGCCGACCAGGGCTCCTGGGACGGCAGCACGTTTACCTGGGAAAGCACGGATCCCATCGAGATCGTCAGTGATGGCGTCCTGCTGGGCACGTTTTCGGGTGAGCTCGGCATCAACGAAGGTTTCCAGGTGAGCATTGGTTTCGCGGTGCAGGCCGCGGACACGGACACGCAGTTCGTGATCACCTCGGCGCTGGTCCCCGCACCCCTGGACGATGCGTCGGGGCGGGCGGACGCGGCGTTCACGGTGCTCGACTTTTTCGGGACGGGTGCTACATTGACGGGCATGGGTGGCGCCGGTGGCGCGTACCTGGCCCAGTACAACGGAATCGTTCCGACGGGTAGCACGTTTGTCGAAGAAATCGATCAGATCGTCGTCAATCCGGGCGAATCGCTGGCGGTCGGCGCATTCGAGTACCCCGGTGGCGGCGCGTACACGCCAATCGGAGACATCAGCGACATCAGCGCGCAGATCGCGTTCTCGCTGACGGCCTTCGGTTTTGCGAGTGGTTCGTCGAATTTCCAGGTCGTGCCGGAGCCGGCCGGCCTGGGCCTGCTGGTGCTGGCCGGCTTGCTGGTCACCCGACGGCGATAGGAATATCGGGACGGGGCGGACCCGTGTAGGTCCGCCCAGAAGCGGCGAGGGGCCGCGTTGGAGGCGGAGATGCGTAGTTCGATTACAGCGGTTCGGTTTCTGCTGGCGGCGGTATTGCTCGTGGGAGCGGGCGGCACCGCGTTCGGCGATCTGGACGACATTTCCAACGTGATTTTCCGGATTGAGGCGACCAATGGCGCCGGCACCGGAGTGTTGGAATTCACCCGGGACGAGTTGGTCTACAATCCGGTGTCGGACAGCTATCACTGGAACACGGGAACGCAGGTCATTTTCAGCGACACGTTCGACGTGATCGCCACGCTCCAGAATGCCAACCTCGGCATCTACCAGAACGACCCCAAGAAGATCGCGGGGGCGTTTGCGGTAGCGGCTGGCGACTCCGACACCACCTTTACCATCCAGCTGCCGCAGCTGTCGTTTGACGCGCTGCCGGCCAGCGCGACGGCGGCCCGCATGGGCATGGCCGGCAACGTCACCGACGTGGGTGGCGGTGGTGTGGCGATGCTCCCGCTGGGCGATGCCGACGGCATTTTCCTGGCCGGGTACAACGGCCTGGTCCCGGGCGGCACGCTGTTCGGCGAGGCCCTGGCCGGGGTCACGGCCGCGACGGGCAGTGCGAGCCTCCTGGACGTGGTGCCTGACAACGGGCTGACGATGCTCGGCACGGCCGTCACGGACATGAGCACGCGGCTGGAGTTCACGCTGACGGCGCTGGACTTCGGTGGCGGGACGCATTTCTTCGAGATCGTCCCGGAGCCGGCGAGCCTGCTCGTGGCGCTGATGGGCGTGGCGCTGCTGCGTCGCCGTTAGTCCGAAAGATCACGACCGCCGCGGGACCTTGTGGGCCCGCGGCGTCGAACCAAGCGTGCTTCTGTTCACGCGCGCAGGTCCGTTGCTTCGGACCAGACGTGCGTTGTGAACAGAAGCACTTGTGTTTGCGGATCACGCCATGCATCGGGGGGCAAGCCGGCCTTCTCCTGGCAGCAGCGGGCGAGGAACTCCTCACGTCCCAGGCGGTGTTCGGTGGCCACCTGCGGTAGAAACAGGCCGCGCTGCGCGCCGCGCTGAACCAGGATGCCATGGCGCCCGAGGACCAAGTCATCGAGCGTCTGCATGGGGCAGGGCGAGGAGAGGACGGAGATTTCAATCGTCAGGTCGATCAGCTCGTCCGCCTGGACGGGCTCGAACCGGGGATCGAGCTGGGCAGCGGAGCGCGTGGCTTCGCGAATCGCCTCGGCCAGCGGTCCGCGGGCGTCGAGCGTACCCATGCAGCCGCGAAGGCGGTGGAACTTGTGAAGCGTGACGAAGACGCCCGCGTACGGCTCAGGCAGACCGGTATCGGGGGCCGGAACGCGGCGCGGATCGGCGCCGCGCGTGACCTGGTGCAGGACGGCGCGGGCAAACCCGAGCCAGACGCCAGCAGGCATCGGCGAGCCGCTCACGACGCGTCCTCAGCGAGTGCAGATCCGGACAGCCACAGAGCGGTCGGTGCAGCGTTACGTGTGCCGGCAGGTTCTTCTCAACCGGCCTGCTTCCGTCGAACGACAAGCAGCACGAGGATCAGGACTGCCAGCCCGATGATGACGATCCAGTTCCACGTTGGCAAACCGAGCCATTCTGCCAGTACCATGCGACGTCTTCCTTGCTTCGGACCGAAACGGACAGCAAAGTCTCTTAGAACACGTTAATTACCCGTGCGCGCAGCCGGTGTCAATGGCCCTGCCCGCGCGGCTCCGCGCGAAGCACGATATGCACGCCGCGCGGACCGTGGACGCCGGTGATCAGGATGCCTTCGATGTCCGCGGTCTTGCTGGGACCGGTGATCATGTTCACGTTGGCGGGCAGGTCTGCGGCTCCCAGCCGGGCGAGCAGGTCACACAAATCCTGCTGCACCTGAACCGCGTCGACCACCGCGACATGCAGGGGCGGAATCAGCGACGCGCCGCGCGCGTGGTGTGCACCGGAAACGCAGACGAGCGTTCCCGTCTCCGCCACCGCGGCCATGACGCCCGTGATCGAGACATCGACGGCGAACAGCGTGTCGTCGTCATGTGCCGTCAGCATCGCGATGCCGGCCGCGGCCAGGCCGCTGCCCAGAGTTTCGAGTTCGCCGGCCAGCACGCCCCCCGGCTCGACGTAGGCGCTGCGTACGCCGGCGCCGCGCAGGATCTCGATGAGCTGCGGGAGCCAGGCGGTCCGGGCACACTCGTGCACGTGCATGCCGGCCGCGGTCGCCGCCCGCACGAACCGCGCTACGCAGTCGCCTTCGCATACCTGTCGCGCTTCCGCGAAGGTATCGGGCAGCGGGGGAGCCGCCGGCGCGGCGCCGACCCGCGCTTCCAGCGCGGCGAGGAACCCGGCAAGCGCGGAGCCTGCTTCGACCGATTCACGCGTCATTGCGCAGCTCCCGTTCCCAGCGCGACCGGAAGCTGTCGGCGGGCCGCGGCAGATCACGATCCCTCAGCCAGGTCGCCGCCGGCCCCCGCGCGCGGGTCACCCAGCCGCCGCCGTCGTCGGGCAGGAACATCCGCAGCAGCAACTGCCCGAGGCGATAGGTCGCCGCCCGGCGCATCGCCCAGGCCCACGCGCGCAGCGCGATGCGTTTCGGCGTCGGCTGTGCAGCGCGGCTGGCGGCCCGCAGCCTGACCAGCAGGCCCGGAAGATCGATGTTTACCGGGCAGGCCGCCTGGCACGCGCCGCACAGGCTCGAGGCCCGTGCGAGTTCGTCGTGCTCGGGGCAGGGCTGCAGGAGGGGCGTGACGAGGCTGCCGATCGGTCCCGGGTAGACGCTGGCATACGCGTGGCCGCCGATGTTGCGGTAGACCGGGCAGGCGTTCAGGCACGCGCCACAGCGGACGCAGCGCAGCACCTCCGCGAACGGTCCGGCGAGGATGTTTGAGCGCCCGTTGTCGAGCAGGACGACGTGCAGGTGTTCGGGGCCGTCGGCGTCCCCGGGGCGGCGCGGCCCGGTGATCAGCGAAGTGTACGAGCCCATCGGCTGGCCCGTGCTGGACCGCGCGAGAAGCTTCAGGAAGACCGCCAGGTCGCCCAGGCGCGGAATGACCTTCTCGATCCCGACCAGCGCGATGTGCACGCGCGGACGTGTCGTGCTCATGCGGCCGTTCCCCTCGTTCGTGCAGAGGCACAACGTGCCGGTTTCCGCGACCGCGAAGTTGGCCCCGCTGATCCCCAGGTCGCAGCGCCGAAACACGTCGCGCAAGTAAGCGCGCGCGATGCGCGTGAGCTCGTCGGGGTCTTCCGTGTACGGACAGCCGAGCTCGCGGGCCATGGCGGCGGCGACCTGCCGGCGGTCCTTGTGAATGATCGGCGTCACAATGTGACTCGGGCGATCGTGATCCAGTTGGACGATGAACTCGCCCAGGTCCGTTTCGAAGACCCGCACGCCGGCGGCCTGGAGGGCGGCATTCAGTTCGACCTCCTCGGTCGTCATGCTCTTGACCTTGACCGCGAGCCGGGACTCGTAGCGTCGCGCGAGCTCGACAATCACGGCGCGGGCCGCCGCCGCATCGGGCGCGAAATGCACGTGCCCGCCGGCGCGCTCGACCGACGCCGCAAACTGGGCGAGATACCGCGGCAGATGAGCCAGCGTGTGTTGCTTGATCGTGGCCGCTAGGGATCGGAGCCGCTCGGGGTCGTGCAGCAGGGCGAAGCCGGCGGCGCGGGCGGTGACCTTGTGCCAGGTCGCGTGGTGGACGGCGTCGCTGACGCGACGGTCCGCCAGCGCGCGGGCCACCCGCAATTTGAACGTGGAATTCATATCGTCGGCCGACATGCTAGGCGGGCGCGGCGACACTGTCGAACGGGGCGGGTCGGCGCGATGGAGTGGTGCGTGGAGTGCCTGCGATCCCGGGAGGCTTCCCGCCGTCCGCGCGCGGTTGGATGCAGCTGTCGTGCGCCCTGCGCGGCCCGCACCGGGCCGCCCTGCCGGGTGACGCCCCATTCTTACAATCGCAGGCGAAAGGGCGATTTGCTAAGGGCCGGCGAGTCTTAAGCCGTTAGTACCTTCAGAGTCCGGCGAACCGCGCCGGACCCACGCGAAAGGGTGGGGGCAATTGGCAGTCGCCCTCACATCCGCGCCTTTCCGACAGGGACGCCTGCGAGCATTTCATGTTCAGCGACGCGTGCGTGGACATCCTGCGCCTGTCAGAGGGTGAGTACCTCAGGATTCTCGGGGAACTCAGGCAGCACGAGCTTCGCGGGGCTACGGCAGAGGCGCGATCCGAGACGCGCTATCGCTACAGTCTGCGCCGCGCGCTGGTGCTGCAGGTGGCGGACGCGCCGGTGCGGTTCTGGGTCCGGCCGCGAAACATCTCGAAGGGGGGAATCAGTGTGCTGCATGGTTGCTTTCTATATCCGGATACTCCGTGTATCGCGACGCTCGTGACGATCGACGGGGAATCGGTGCTGGCGCCGGGAATCGTGGTGCATTGCCGCTGCGTGCATGGTCGGGTCCACGAGGTCGCGCTGAAGTTTGCGCAGCCGATCGACGTGTCCAACTTCGTCCGGCCGGGCACGCAGGCGGAGGCGCTGGCGTTGCAAGCGAATGGTGCGGCGGATTGCCGGTATCCCTCGGCGGACGTCATGAAGCTGGCCGCCGACGTGCAGGAGCTGGCGGCGAACGGGGCCCCGCCGGAACGGTTGACCGAACTGCTGGCGGAGCTGCGGGACCTGCTGACGGAGCCGGCGGCGGAAGAATCACCGGTTGCGGGCGGATAGAACGCCGCGGCGGAAGCCCGTCGCGCCGTGCGGGGGGGGACAGCGTGCTCGTGATGGACGGCTCACGCCATCTCGCTGGGATGGCTCATTCCAAAAAAGGGGGGAATGCCTTCTGCCTCGCTTGCCCCAGCACTGCGTGCTGGGCAACCATCGATGCGTCCCCTTCGGGACACACGAGGAATCGCAACCCCACGAAGAAAGCCGGCCACTTCTTGGCGAGCGCGCGCCGGCCAGGAAGCCGGAGCCGCACGGAACAAGGGATCAAGGGATCGAGGGATCGAGGGAGGGCCGCCAACAGAGCCATGAGGCGCAAGCCCATGGACGGATTCTCCAAGGCAAGGGACACAGGGACTGAGGGACGAAGGGACACAGGGAGGGCCGCCAACAGAGCCATGAGGCGCAAGCCCATGGACGGATTCTCCGTTCTCCGGTTGGAAACCGGAGCCACAAAG
>CAZVRR010000135.1:0-10112 GCA_964629745.1 uncultured Planctomycetales bacterium
ATGGCAGCACTCCTCCGCCCACACTTTCCCGCGGAGCGACGATCACTGCAAGCGCGCGGCGCCCGGGCGGCGGATATGCCTGCCGTCCCGGGCGCCGGCTCGTAGCGCGTGAGTGTGGCTGCGCCGTTACGGCTTCTTGGGCTGCTCGCCCTTCGGCGCGCCCTTGGGCCGCTCGCCGTGCTCGTGGCCTTCATGGCCGCCGCCCTCGCCCATGCTGATTTCCTGGGCCGGGCGGGCCTCGACGAACTTGCCGGTCTGCGCATCCACCATGTTCACCATCATCTTGTCGCCGTCGAGCGTGAACACGTGGATGTGGACCTTGCCCTCGTGCTCGACGGGCAAGGCTGCCACCGCCTTGCCCTTGCCCTGGCTCTCCGCGACCTGGATGGCCTGGGCCAGCGTCACGTTGCCCTTCTGCATCGCACTGAGGAAGTCCTTGGCGCTACCCAGGCACTTTCCGCAGTGCGCGTAGACGGGGAACGTGCTCAACGCAATGACCGCCAGGCCCACCACGATCCCGACCACCAGCTTCGGCTTGTGCATGCCGTTCTCCTGAAAGTGGCGCGGCCGGCGGCGAGACGCACACGCGACTCGCGCTGTCGCAGCAGGCACCGGCCCCATGCCGTCAGGGTGATATGCGCCGAAATCACAAACGCAAGTAAATAGCGCGTCAGCCCCCTACCAGTCAGCACGCCCGCCCGGGAAGCGCCTCGGCCGCGTGAGCCCTTCCACGCGCCCCGTGCCGAAGGCGCGCGCCAGCTCGATCCCCATCGCGCACACGTCCGGTGCATCATCATGGTCGCCGCGCGGGTACAGCAGGAACTGCGCTTCGACTTCCGGCGGCAGGCCGGGCGGCAGGTGGAAGCGGCCGCTTTCGTACTCCACAGTCGACTTGCGGATGCGCTCCCACTTGTCGCGCAGCGCATGGATCGGCGTCAGCGGCAGGTACAGGTGTTCCCGGCGCCCGCGATCCTGGAGCGCGCAGAGCAGGGCTGACTGGTTGCCGGTGACTTCGATCCCGATCTTCACCGGGCGCCAGCGCCGGAAGGCCTGGAGCACGCGCTCGATCTGTTCGACAAAGTTGATACGTTCGAGAATCAGTTCGCGCGTGTAGATCTTCTCAGAGTGGAGATCGAGGCTGCCGACCCAGATCGCCACGTAATCGCCACCGGCGGCGCCGCTGGCCGGGTCGACGGCGATGAAGTTGACCAGGTGCTCGGCGCGGGCGGCGAGCTGCGCCGGGTCGTACCGGTGCAGCCATTCGGGCCGGAACAGTCGCCGCTCGTCGTCCACCGGATTCGCCATGTATTCCTGCTGGAACGCGAGCTCGCCGATGCGCTGGCGTTCCTCGGCGAGCTGGGCGCCGGGCCAGCGTGCCGGCCACAGCGGCACGTGCCGGTACGCGCCGTCCGCGCCGCGCTCGGCCTCCAGGGCGCGATAGATGCGGTAATCCCAGCGTGGGAAGCGCTGCGGGTCGCGCAGGTTCGCCAGCAGCGAGTCGAAGTGCAGCAGGGAACCCAGCACGACCAGTTGTCCGCCCGGCGCCAGCGCGGGGATCACGACCCGGCGCAGCCAGTGCTCGAGCTTTCGCCGCCGCTCCGCGCTGCCCACCTGCTTATCGCTTTCAATGTCATCGCAGATGATCAGGTCGGGCCGGCGCGGTCCGCTGCGCGTGCCGCGCAGACTCGATCCGCAGCCGCGCGCCTGCACGACGACGCCGGTGGTGGTCACGAAGCGGTCGGCCGACCAGGGCCGGCGCGGCCGCAGCGGCCCGGCCGGGCGCCGCCCTGCCTCGCGCTGCGCGGTGCGGTGCCGGCGCGCCGGCGTCTCGGTCGGCGTCGAACACAGGTCGCCGTAGCGCTTCCGCAACGCTTCGTTCGTTTCCAGCTCGCCGCGGATGTCGCGCAGAAACTGGCGCGCCAGCGATGCTTCGAACGTGATCAACACGATGTTCCATTTGCGTTGCTCGCAGACGCACCACAGCGGGTATGCCAGGGAGGCGCAGGTGCTCTTGGCGTGCCCGCGCGGCGCGACGCGCGCCAGCAGGCGGCGCTCGGGCGACTGGAGGTCGCGCAGCAGCTCGCTGTGAAACGGCGCCGGCAGATCGCAGAAATACTCGGGCAGAAAGCGGCACGCCCACCGCAATACGGCGGGCCAGCGTGGGTCGATCCGGAAACGCGCGCTCATGGCGCAACGAGCGTAGGACCCGCGAACAGCTGACTTCCAGCGCGGCCCGGCGAATGGCGCAGGCTGGCGCCCTGTGCCGCGGATTGCGCGAATTCTGCCGCCCCGTTCAGCCGCCGCGCGCACCGCGCTGCCGGCTCGTCACCAGCGCGGCCAGGCGCCGGATGTGCTCAGGGCCGACGCCGCAGCAGCCGCCGATCACGCTGATCGAGGCGTCGAGCAGGGTCGCCACCGGCGCGGTGAATTCCTCGGGCGTGCAACGGTAGACCGCGCGGCCCAGCTCCAGCTCCGGCAGGCCCGCGCTGGGCTTGACCCACAACGGCAGCGCTGTATTCGCGCGCAGTGCGACCACGGCGGGCAGCGCGTGGGCCATGCCGGCGCCGCAATTGAATCCCACCGCCGCCACGCCCGCCTGCTCGAGGGTCACGGCACACTGCTCGGCCGGCGCGCCCATGATCGTCCGCGTACGTTGCGGGCCGGAGTCAAATGACATGCTCGCGACCACGGGCAGCCCGGTGGACCTGGCCGCCTGGACCGCCAGCAGGATCTCGGCCAGCTCCGCGAACGTTTCGAGCACGAGGAAGTCGACCCCGCCCGCGGCAAGCGCCTCCGCCTGCTCGCGGAATCCTTCCAGCAACGCAGCCGACTCGGCCTCCTGCACGACCACCAGCTTCCCGGACGGACCCATCGAGCCGGCAACCGCGACATCCGCGCCGGCCGCCTGCCGCGCCAGCCGCGCGCCGGCCTCGTTCAGCTCGCGCACCCGGCCGGCGGCGCCGCTGCGTTCGAGCGCGAACCGGTTGGCCGAGAAGGTGTTCGTCGTAAGGATCTCCGCGCCCGCCTCCACGTAGGCCCGCCCCAGGCCGAGCACCACGTCGGGCGCGGACACGTTGGCGAATTCCGCCGGCGTCCCGTACGCCACGCCGCGCGTCCAGAGCTGCGTCGCCCAGGCCCCGTCCGCCACGTAGACGCGCTGGCCGAGTGCGGCGAAGTCGAGCTTCATGCGCCCTCCCGATCCACGGGCGCGCCGGCCAGAATCTGGCGCAACTGCCGGGCGATGGTCTGCGGCACGCCTGGGCCCTCGTAGGTCAGCGGGCCGTCGTAGCCCACGTCGCGCAGCGCTCCGACCACCGCCGGCCAGTTCACGCTCCCCGCGCCCAGCGGGCAGAAGCCAGCCGGACCGCCACGCGTCAGATCGTAGTCCTTCACGTGCACGCGTGCGATGCGACCGGCGAGCGCGCGAATCCAGTCGTCGGGATACCCCAGCGCCAGGCAGTTTCCCGTGTCGAAATAGGCATGCACGCAGGGCGAGTTCACGCGATCGAGCAGGTCGATCCAGTCGAGCGGCGAAAGAAGAAATCGATTCCACACATTTTCCAGCGCCAGTACGACGCCGCGCGCTTCCGCATCGTGCCGGAGTTCCACCAGCGCTTCGAACGTGCGGTGCAGAGCGTCGAGGTATCCGACCCGCGGGCTGGCCTCGGCGTAGCGACCGACCACCGCCGGCACGACCAGCACCGCTCCGGCCTGGGCCGCCACTGCCTGGTCGAGCAGCGTGCGAGTCAGGTCGATGGCCCGGCGCCGCTGCGCCGGCTCCGGGCAGCCGTAATTCACGTCCCAGAATAGTGCCGTTGCCAGCCCCACTACGCGCACCGCGTGGTCCTGCGCTACCCGCGCCAGGTGCGTGAACTCGCCCGCGGGCGTCGCGGGCGTCAGCCAGCCGTCGGCCGCGATCACCAGTTCGAGCACGGCGCATCCGGCCGCGGCGGCCTGGGCCAGTTGCGCGGCGGGCGCCACGTCAGGCGGAAACGTCCACGCATTCAGGGCCGGGTACATCCTGGTCGGCAGCGTACCGCGTGACGGCATGGCCGCCAACCGGCGCCCCAGCGGTGCCTGCGGTTGCGGCGTAAAACAGGTCGGATACACTCCATCCATCCAGCGGCGGCCGTGTCTACCGTTGTGGAAAAAGTGCCGCAACGGCTATGCAAGGAAGGTCAGCGATGGAACGCGGAAAATTACGGCTGTGGGTCGCGGGTCTCGTGGCGTTTGTCGTCGGCGTGCCGCTGACGGAACGCGCATTCGGACAGGTGACCGACATCATCTGGTCGTCTATCGGCCTGGCGGGGGCGATTATCGATTCGGCGGGCGATAGCTGAGCGCTGCGCGCCAGCCCGATCGAACATCTCTGACAGTCCGTTCCGGGAGGTGGGAGCTGCCTCCCGGGCGCGGTTGTGCAAGCTGTGCAGACACCGGTTGGGAAACCGGTGCCACAGCTTTTGAAGACCTCACCGGTTGGGAAACCGGTGCCACAATTTCTGAAGAGCACACGGTTGGGAAGCCGGTGCCACAGCTTTTGAAGACCTCACCGGTTGGAAAACCGGTGCCACAGATTCTGAAGAGCAGACCGGTTGGGAACTGGTGGCATAGTTCCGGAGAAACTCACCGGTTGAGGAACCGGTGCCACAGTTAGTGTGCGCTGAACCGCAACGGCAGTTCCAGGCCGTGAGACTCAAGCAGCGGGCGGTCGGAGAGAAGGTCGCGCGTCGGGGCGTCGGCCACGATGCAGCCGTCGGCCAGGAGCACCGCCCGCTCGCACAGTTCCCAGGCGAGGTCGAGGTCGTGGGTGGCGATCAGTTGCGTTCCGCCGAGCCGGGCCAGCAGTTCGATCAGCCGGCGCCGGTTGCGCGGATCGAGTGCCGCACTCGGCTCGTCCAGCACGAGAATCGCGGGATCGTAGCTCAGCACCGTGGCGATCGCGGCCAGGCGTCGCTCGCCCGCCGACAGCTTCTGCGGCGCGCGGCTCTCGAACTCGCTCAGTCCGACCTGCGCCAGGGCCCGTCGGGCGCGGGCGGCGACTTCCGCCAGCGGCAGGTCCAGGTGCAGCGGTGCAAACGCGACATCCTCCAGCACCGTCGGGCAGAAGAGCTGGTCGTTGGGATCCTGGAACACGAAGCCGATCTTTCGCCGCACGGCGGTGTAGTTCGCCGGCACGACCTCCAGGCCGGCGACCATCACGCGGCCCGCGGTGGGTGCCAGCAGGCCATTGAGGTGGCGCAGCAGCGTACTCTTGCCGGCGCCGTTCGGCCCGACCAGGGCCACTCGTTGCCCCGCCGGAATTTGCAGGTCCACGCCGCACAGGGCCTCATTCCCGTCGGGGTAGCGCTGGCGCAGCCGGCACACTTCGATGACCGGGCCGGCGGGGCGTGGCTGGGGTGCGGCGGACATTGGCGTGGCCCCAGCATTACGCGCCCCCGCACCGGCTGCAAGGGGCGTGCGCCGGCAGCGGCCCACGTGGAGCGCAGGGGAGCGGGATGTTAGGATGACCACGTAAGGAGGACCTCCGAATGCCACGTGCAGCGGTAGTGTGGATCGCGTTGGCCGCCGTCGGACTGGGCCCCGCATTCGTGCGCGGCCAGGACTCGGCGCCCGTGCGGGATGAGCAAGCCCTCAAGGTGCTGACGCGCTTCGGCGATTACATGGCCCAGCTCCCCCGCTTCGAAGTACGGATGGAACGGGTGGCGCAGCCGACGTCCGGGCAGCCCATCAAGTTCGCGGACACGCTGCAACTGGCAGTCGGCCGCCCCAATGCCTTCCGCTTCGAGCCGCTCCAGACGCAGTTCCCCAGCGCGTACCTGGTCAGCGACGGCAAGCAGATCCTCTGCCGGCCGACGGTGGGCGGCGGGCAGCCGGGCGATCGCTACAGCCTCGAGACGGTTCCGCCCGTCCTCGACAACATCCTGACGGTGGACTACGTCGGACGGACCCACAACGCGCTCCGCGCGATACCGTCGCTCGAGATGCTGCTGTCGAGCAAACCGGCCCAGGCGGTCTTGAAAGATGCGCAGGCCGTCAAATACCTCGGGCCGGAAGAACTCGAAGGCGTCAAGTGCGAGCGCGTGGAATTGCACTACGCCGATGCGCGGCTGCGACTATGGATCACCAGCGGCGAGACCCCGCTCCTGCACCGGGTGCACAAGGAGCTGCTCAAGCCGGGGCTCGAGCCCGGCGACCCGCCCAGTCCGATGGCCGACGTCATCGTCACGTACCACGACTGGAAATTCGGCCAGGCTGTCCCGGATAGTCGATTCACGATCGTCAAACCGGAAAACGCAGTGCAGGTCCCCGCGCGCCGGAAGCCGCCGCCCACCCCGCCCACCACCAGGCCCGGGCAGCCGTAGCCGGGGCTTCAGGCCAGCGCCAACCTGAGCGGCGCCAGCACCGCCGCCAGCAACAGCAGCGCCAGCGCGTCGCGCGCATGAAAGTGCGGGCGATGGAAGGTGCGCCAGCGCCCCGTGAAGCCGCGTGCCGCCATCGCATCCGCCACGCGTTCGGCCCGCTCGTACGCCCGCAGCAGCAGGTTGCCGACGAGTTGGGCCAGCGCGGTGAGCCGGCGCCGGCGGTGCGGGCCGATCAGGCGCGACTCCCGCGCATCGAGCAGTCGATGGAGCTCCGGCCGCAGCACGTCCAGGTAGCGCAGCATGAACGCCAGCACGTTCACGATGGACTGCGGCACGCCCACGCCCCGCAGCCCCTGGCTCAATAGCTCCGGACGCGTGCTCGCCCAGAGCAGCGCCGCGCCGCCGACGGACAGCAGCGCCACCCAGCCGAGGCGCACCGCCGTTAGCAGCCCCTCGTGCGTCACCGTCAGCGGCCCCCAGGCCCACACCGGCCGCCCCCCGCGAAACAGCGGCAGCAGCAGGCAGAGCAGCAGCAGTGGCGGAACGGCCGGCGCCAGCCGCTTCGCAAAACGTCCCAGCAGCCGGGCGTTCAGGACCAGCAGGCACAGCAGGACCAGGGTGTACGCCGCAAATCCCCACCATGCGCCGACCGGCGTCGATACGACGCACACCAGCCACATGGCCAGGCCGACGAGCTTGGTGCGCGGATCGAGCCGTTCGAGCGGCGCACGCGGCGTATGGGTCAGGATCAGCGGGGTCTCATGCATGGTCGGACGGGGAATCCGTGGTCGCCGCGCTGCCGGCACAACGCCACAGGCGACTGGGCCGCATCAGCACACGACCGACGCCCAGCGAGATGGCGAACACGACCAGCGTACCGATCGCGCCCGCCGCGCTCGTGCTGAGTACTCCCGACAGGCCGGGCACTGTATAGTCCGGCAGCAATGCGATCAGCGGATCGGTGCCCGCGCGGGGCAACACGCCTTGTGCGGCTGCGACCGCCTCGAATCCATCCGGGTGATCCCACAGTGCCGGCAGCAGCGAGAGGACCGTCGCGATCACCAGGGCGGCCCCCAGCCCGCACGCCAGGATCGGCCGGCGCAACGCCGGCGTCGCAGGCAGCGTACCCGGCACGAGCTCCGGGCGCGTCTTGAGCACGAATGCCAGCACGCTTGCCGTGATCGAGGCCTCGCCGACGCCGATGACCATGTGCGTGTAGACCATCGCAGGCAGCGCGCGGCCCAACTCGATCGTGCCGGATGCGGCCAATTGCACGCTCACGAACACGCTGGCCAGCACCACCGATACCCAGCCCGCGAAAAAAGCCGCCGCCACCATGCGCGCCGGCCGCGGCACGGCCGTCCCCAGCACGGCGCGATAGATCGCGTAGCCGCCACACGTGCCGATCAGGCCCATGTTGAAAATGTTGGGACCGAGCGCCGTCAGGCCGCCGTCGCCGAGGAAGGCCTGGAAGAGGATGACCGTCGTCATGATGAGCGTGGCGGCGGCGGGGCCCAGCAGCACCGCGGCCAGCACGCCGCCGAGCAGGTGGCCTGTCGTGCCGGCGCCGACGGGGAAGTTCACCATTTGGGCGGCGAACACGAACGCGGCCAGGATGCCCATCAGGGGTACGCGGCGCGGGTCGGCCGCGCGATTCACAACGGACGAGGCGAGCGCTACGGCCAGCAGGACCGCCAAGCCGAAGCCCACGTTCACCGGCAGGCTGAACAGCCCGTCCGGAGCATGCAGAGCCAGCGTCGCACCCGTGAACATCACCACCGCCATGCGCAAGCACCCTCGAGCAGATTATCGGGTACTCGCCGACCGGGGTCCAGATGAACCGGCCCGCCCGCGGATTTGCAGGGTGGCAACGACGGGAAAATGGTCGGACGGCCAGTGGTCCGCGCAGGGGCTGCGGTCCGTTTCGGCCTGCCGCACGGACCAGTGCGAACTGCACAGGATCCAGTCGATGCGGCCCGTCTGCGGGCGGCCCGTGAAGCCGTGATACGTGCCCGCGTCCGCGTCTGGGGCGCCCGCGACGCGGTGTACGTCGCGCAAGCCGGCGCCCGCCGGCGGCGCCGCGGTCAGGAGCTGAAACGGCGCGGAATCCGGCTCGCAGTTGAAATCGCCCAGCACCAGGACCGCCGCGCCGTCGCGCGTCGCGATCCACTCGCTCAGCAGCCGGGCTGACTGCCGGCGCGCCTCGACCCCGCGGTGATCGAGATGCACGTTCGCGACCCACAGCACCTCACGCGGCGGACGCCGGTCGCGCAACTGGACCCACGTGGCGATCCGGGGGAGTGCGGCGTCCCAGCCGACACTGCCCGCCTGCGTCGGCTGCGGGCTGAGCCAGAATTGTCCCTGCGCCAGGATTTCCAGGCGCTCGGCGCGAATGAAGAGCGGCACGAACTCGCCGCGTTCGGCGCCGTCATCCCGCCCCACGCCGACGAACGTGTAGTCAGGCAGCGCCGCGCGCAGCTCCGCCGCCTGGCTTACCAGCACCTCCTGCAGGCCCAGCACGTCCGGCTGATGTGTCTGGATCAAGTCGCACACGCAGTCGCGCCGCTGCTCCCAGCGGTTCGGGCCGTCGTCCGGGTTGGCGTAGCGGATATTGAACGACATGACCCGCAGCGGCTCGGCAGCGCGGCAGCCGGCGAGGGCAACGAGAGCGATCGAGGCGAAGCGCAGTATCTGTTTCATTGGTGAGACCTCGGACGCGCGCTGGCACTGCGCCCCGAACAGTCCGTTGAAAAACTGTGACAGCCGTGTTCAACCGGTGCCCGCACCGCTTGAAAAGCGGTGCCACAGACGCAGCTCCGGCCGTCTGCAACGCACTTGATCGCGCGCTTTCGCGGGGCAAGCCTGCACAAAGCCATTGTCATCATTGTCGTCGACGCAAACAGCTTGTGGTACGACACCGGCAAAGGAATCCCACTCGGTCCGCGAAACTCCGGCTCCGGCGCCGCACGTAACGTCACCGAAGATGACGAACGAAATCGGCGGGCCCGGTCCGTGAATGACGCCGCTTTGTGCGCGGGAGCCGTCGATGGACAAGTCATATCAATTCGTGGCGTTTGCCTCAAGCCGATACGCGTGGAAGACGCCAAGAGCTGCCAACGGCCGATATGGGCCGCGCGGCGAGGCGGCGCCGCAAGGCACGTCGACCAACGACGTGGCGACGTCAACGAGAATCTCAACCTGGACGTTTCGCAATTCCGTACGCACGTCGGCCATCAGAGTGTCTTCCCTTGACCCGTCCCGGGCAGCGATCGTACACTGACGTCAGCGGATCAAAGTCGTAGCCTGCATCATCTCGACCAGTGCTACGCTGGGGCAGCGGATGAATACGTCCTCTCGGGCGTGGTTGGGCGGCTTGCTCATTCTCGCGACGACCCTGCGCGGCTGGGGGCAGCCTGGGCCCACCACGCTGATCGAGCATGTCTGCCACGAAGGTGAACCGTGCCCCGGCATTCCGGATGTCACGTTTCACGACCCGTCCAGGCCGCAGATTGATGCGGCGGGGAACGTGCTGGTCCAATCCTTCCTGGCCGGACCGGGCAGCGCGCCATACAACGACGCGATCTTCTACGGACCGCCGGGCCAGCTCAACAAGGTGATCTGGGAGGGCGAGCCGGCCTTCGGGATGCCGGAAGGGGTGGTGGTGGATCAACTGCTGCAGGCTCGCCCGGTGCTGTCCGAAACCGGGTGCCTGGCCTTCATGGCCAGGCTCGCCGGTCCCGGCATCGTCGT
>CAZVRR010000136.1:0-10099 GCA_964629745.1 uncultured Planctomycetales bacterium
GCGCTGCGTTCCTTCGGAACACAAGCACGATTGCGCCAGCAGAGCCGGACGCGTGGTGCCCCACCCTCCTCCCCTTCGCGCTCATCGCGAACTTCGCGGTGGTTCCCATTCGCCCCACCCTCCCGCGCGGGACTCCAGTCCGACCGGCCGTGGGCTGATTCAAGGTGTGGCTTTGAATCAGCCAGGGTACCCCCTTCTCGAAAAGAGTCGCTTGGGGGCTGTCAGGCCACTTGCGCGTTCCAACCCCTGCCGCCCGGTGGCCGCGTCCGGACCGGCGGGTTCAGTGGCCCTCGCGCACCCGGTTGCGGTTCCAGGCGGGGATCTCGACGAGCAGGTCGCACGTGCCGTCGGGCACGCACTGGCAGGCCAGCCGCGACTGGGCCGTCACGCCGTAGGCGTCGTCCAGCCGGTCTTCCTCGTCGTCCGTCGGCGGATTGCAGCTCTGCATGCCCTCGCGCACGATCACGTGACAGGTCGCACAGGCGCACACCCCGCCGCAGGCATGGTCGATCAGCAGGCCGTGCGTCGCAGCAATGTCGAGCAGGCTCCCGGGCCGTCCGTAGTGGCCGCTCGGCGCGCGCCCGGCGTCGACGTGCACCACGTGCCGCTGTTTCTGCTCGTCGATAAAGGTGACCGCGAACATGCGACTCCGCGCTTTCCACGCCGCGATGGGCAAGCGGCGTGCCTTACGCCGCGGAATTGGGGTCGCCCGGGTCGTCGGCCAGCGCATCCGTAATCCCCACCTCCGCCAGGTGCAGCGTGCTGTGGCCGAAGGCGGTCAGGGCGCGGTGCAGCTCGTCCAGATCCTGCGTCTCGGCCGCGAGCCGTTGCAGCGCCTCGATCCCCTCCTCGATCCGCCGGCGTTCGGCGGGATCGAGCCTGGCGCCAAAACGCGCCAGCATCTGCCGCGTCTTGTGGACGTCGAACTGGACCTGGTTGAGCAGGTCGATCCGCCGATGCGCATCGATGTCGGCCGCCGCAAACTGGATGCCCGCGCGGGTGATCTGCTCCACCTCCTCGCGCGTCAGGCCATGGTTGGGCATGATCTGGATGCCGGCGTGCCGCCCGCTGCGCTGCTCGCGCGCCGAAACATTGAGAATCCCGTTCGCGTCGAGCAGGAATTCGACCTCGATCTTGGGCAACCCGGCGGGCATTGGCGGCAGGTCACGCAGCTCGAATTCACCCAGGCTGCGGCAGTCCGCCGCCAGCTCGCGCTCGCCCTGCACAACGCTCAGCTTTATCGCCGTCTGCCCGTCCACGAACGTGGTGAACATCTCGGTGGCGCGGCACGGAATCGTCGTGTTCCGCAGGATCAGCTTGCTGACGGCGCCGCCGATGGTCTCGATGCCCAGCGACAGCGGCGTCACGTCGAGCAGCAGCATGTCGGGATGCGCCCCGGCCAGGATCGCTGCCTGCAGCGCGGCGCCCAGAGCCACCACCTCGTCCGGGTTCAGCGCCGTGTAGGGCTCGGTCCCGACGTGCTCGGCCACGCGCCGGCGAACCACCGGCATGCGCGTGGAGCCGCCGACCAGGATCACGCGGTCGAGCTGCCCGGCGGTCAGCCCGGCGTCGCGCAGCGCCTGGTCGAGCAGGCGCAGCGTCCGCTCAACTAGATCCGCACAGAGCTGGTCGAACTCCGCGCGCGTGATGGTGCGGCGATAGACGCGTCCCGAGCCCAGGTCAAGCTCGAGCACCGCCTCGGCCTGGTCCGTCAGCCGGATCTTCACGGCCTCGGCCAGGCTGCGCAGGGCCTGGCGCGTCGCCGGCGAATCGATCACCAGCCCGAACTGCTCCTGGACCTCGCGCTGCACGAGCGTGATCACGCGCCGGTCGAAATCGTCGCCGCCCAGGTGCGTGTCGCCCGCCGTGCTGAGCACCTGGTAGACGCCCTCCTCGATGCGCAGCACCGACACGTCGAAGGTGCCGCCGCCCAGGTCATACACGGCGACAGTCTGTGCCGCGGCGTCGACCGTCTGCTCGGCCGGCCCGTGGCATGACGGAAGCGGCAGCGGCCGGTGGCCGGCGGGGGCCGGTGGCGTGGCCTGGGCCAACTGCTCGCGGAGGCCCAGCCCGTACGCCAGCGCCGCCGCCGTCGGCTCGTTGACGATGCGTACCACGTCGAGGCCGGCAGCCTGCCCGGCGTCGCGGGTGGCCTGCCGCTGCGCATCGTCGAAGTACGCCGGTACGGTGATCACGGCCTTCCGCACGGCGCGGCCGAGGTGCCGTTCGGCGCGCTGCTTGAGTTCGCGAAGGATCAGGGCCGACAGTTCTTCGGGCGTGTACTTGGTGCCGTCGATCTCGATCTGTACGGTATCGCGCGGACCGGGGCGGACGGCGTAGGCGAGGTAGGGCAGCTCGCGCTCGATGTCGGCGCTGCCCTGGCCAATCAGGCGCTTGATCGAGTACACGGTGGTGCGCGGGTGGGCGACGGCCTGGGTGCGCGCTTCCCAGCCGATGACGACGCGCGGCGCCGCGTCCGGGCCGGCGGAAGGCACGACGGCCAGCACGGACGGCAGCCGCCCGTCGCCCTGGGCGTCGCGGACGAGGTGTGCGCCGGCGGCGTCGGCGTAGGCTACCAGCGAGAACGTGGTGCCCAGGTCAATACCAATGATCACCTCTGCCGCCATCGCGCGCCGCTCCGCCGCTAGACACTCTGCAACAGCTTGGACGAGTACCGCGCCGCATTGAGCTGCTGCCGCAGGCGCTCGCGCAGTGCCTCGTCGCCCGGCAGTTGTCGGGCCAGCCCGGCCGCCGCGGCCAGCGCCGCGTCGTACATGTCCTGGATCCGGGCGACGACCTGCGCCACCGCCGCCGCGCCCTGCGTTCGCGCCTCTTCCAGTTCCTCGTGCAGGAGCAGCGTCGTGCTGAGAATCTCCGGCGCGACGGACTTGTCGTCGGCCGACGATTTGCCGCCCGCGAGCTCGAGCAGGTACTCGGCCCGCAGACGCGGGTCGCTGAGCACCCGGTAGGCCTCGTTGAGCTTGGCGGTGGTGCGCAGGCTCAACGCCGCCTCTTCGGGCCGCGCGCCGTGGAAATCGGGGTGGATGGCCCGCGAGCTCTGCAGGTAGAGCCGACGCAGCGCGCCCAGGTCGAGGTCGTACGTGGTGGGCAGCCCGAAGATCTCGAAGAAGCTGTAGGAATCGGCCGGGTGCAGCGTGTGGCAGCTCGTGCAGAACAGCGGCGATCCGAGCGGCCGCTCGCACTGGCGACACTTGGCCGGAACCTGGTTGCCGGGGCCGCGCTCTACCAATCCACGAGACCTTTATATCGCGTGCAGCGGACGGCGCGGCGCGGCGCCGGCCGCGCCCTGGTTACGGCGTGTAGCTCGAGCCGCACCCGCAGGTATGCTTGGCATTGGGGTTGTTGAACGTGAAGCCGGCCCCCATCAGCCCGTCCTGGTAGTCGATCAGGGTGCCATCCAGCTTGCCGACGATCGAGCTCTTCAGGTCGCAGACGATCAGGAGATCCTGCGAGAGGTAGACCTCGTCGCTCTCGGCGATCGGGGCGTGCGCTTCGTCACGCAGGTCGAGCACGTACTGGAGGCCGCTGCACCCGCCGCCCTTCACGCCGACGTACAGGTACATCGTCGGGGGATAGTTTTCCTTCGTGAGAATCGCCTTGATCTGGCCGGCGGCCTTCTCGCTCAGGCGAATACCCTCGGTTTCGGTGGCTGCGACCGCGCGGGTCCGGGCCACGCTGTCTGCGCTGCTTGACGACTGCGAATTCATCCGCACCTCTTTTTCGGCCGCCTGGGCCGTGAATTTCAGGCCGGGTCCTTGGCCGCCGGCGCCGCGGCCGGTCCGGCCTGCGCCGCGCGCTTGTCCTTGAGATCCTTGACCGCGGCACGAATGGCGTCTTCCGCCAGGACACTACAGTGGATTTTAACCGGCGGCAGGGCCAGTTCCTGCGCAATAGCCGTATTCTTGATGTCCAGGGCCTCGTCGAGCTTGCGTCCCTTCAGCCACTCGGTGGCCAGCGAGCTGGAGGCGATCGCCGAGCCGCAACCGAACGTCTTGAAACGCGCATCCACGATGCGATCGTGCTCGTCGACCTGGATCTGCAGCTTGAGCACGTCGCCGCACTCGGGCCTACCGACGATGCCCGTCCCCACGTGCTGGTCCTGTTTGTCGAGCGATCCGACGTTGCGCGGGTTCTGAAAATGGTCGATGATCTTCGTGTTGTACGCCATCGCCAGCTCCTACTTCCCGGCCCACTGGACGGTGGACAGGTCGATCCCTTCCTGGGCCATCTCGTACAGGGGGCTCATGTCACGCAGCCGGCGCACCACCTGCACGACCCGTGCGATCGCCTGCTCGATCTCGTCGGCGGTCGTGAAACGCCCCACCGAAAAGCGGATGCTGCTGTGGGCCAGCTCGTCACCCACGCCCAGCGCCCGGAGCACGTAGCTGGGCTCGAGCGACGCGCTGGTGCAGGCGGACCCGCTGGAGACCGCGATCTCCGGCATGCCCATCATCAGGCTTTCGCCCTCGACGAACGCGAACGAGAGATTCAGGTTGGTCGGCGTGCGCTGGGTGGGATGTCCGTTCAACTCCACGTGATCGAGTTGCGCCACGATCCCGGCTTGCAGGCGGTCGCGCAGCGCGGCGAGCCGCGCCGCCTCGGCGCCCATGTCCGCCCCGCACAACTGCGCGGCGTGGCCCAGCCCGACGATGCCCGGCACATTCAGCGTGCCCGACCGCATGCCGCGCTCGTGGCCGCCGCCGTGCATCACCGGCGCACAGCGTACGCGCGGGTTCTTGCGCCGCACGTAGAGGGCGCCGACCCCCTTGGGCCCGTGGATCTTGTGGGCACTGCACGTGAGGAGGTCGATGCCGAGCGCCTCAACGTCCAGCGGCACCTTGCCGAAGGTCTGGCAGCAGTCGGTATGGAAGAGCACGCCGCGTGCCCTGCACAGGCGCCCCACTTCGCCGATCGGCTGGAGCGTGCCGACCTCGTTATTGCCGTGCATGATCGACACGAGGATTGTTTCGTCAGTCAGCGCCGCGGCGAGCTGCTCGAGATCGATCTGGCCGGTGCGGTCGACGGGCAGCACCGTCACGCGGTAGCCGTGCTCTCCCAGCCACAGGCACGGGTCCAGCACGGCCTTGTGCTCGGTCGCCTGGGTGATGATGTGCCGGCCGCGCTCGGCGTACATCGCGGCCACACCGAGGATCGCGATGTTGTTTCCCTCAGTGGCACCGCTCGTGAAGATGATTTCGCGGGCGTCGGCCCCGAGCAGCGCCGCCACCTGCTGGCGTGCCGCGGCCACCGCCTCCTCGGCTTCCCAGCCGAAGGCGTGGCTGCGCGACGCGGCATTGCCGAAGCGCTCGCAGAAATACGGCAGCATCGCGTCGAGCACCCGCGGGTCGACCGGCGTGGTCGCGTTGTGGTCGAGGTAGATCCGCCTCACTTGGCGCCCACCTTTCCCCGCTCGCGCAGCGGCACGCGCTCGACGTAATCGCCGTCAAACGCGATGTCCGCGATGGTCACTTCGTCCAGGAAGCGCACCAGGCGCTTGTGCAGCTTGTGCAGCACCGGCCGCAGCGAGCACAGGCTGCTCCGCTCACAGCCGCGCGCGGCGCCGGCACTCGGCGCGCAGTTCACCAGCCGGACCGGCCCTTCCACCGCCTTGATCAGCGTGGCCAGCGGCAGCTTTGCCGCCGGAACGGCCAGCGCGTACCCCCCGTGCGCCCCGCGCACCGAGCTGACGATGCCACCCTGGTTCAACTGTTTCAAAACGTTCATCAGGAGCGGCAACGGCACCGAATGCAGCTCCGCGATCTCACGGGCGCTGACAACTCCCTGCGTGACCCGGGCCAGATGACAGGTCGCAATCAGGGCGTACTCCGTTTTCTTCGTGAGAGTTAGCATCGCGGAGCTCCCGTGTAACTAATATAGCATCCCGCAAGTACTCTTTCAACCAGCCGGCGTGTTCCGCCGGCGCCCAGGATATGGGGCACGTTTCATGCCAATTTGCCGCGCGCCGCGGCGGCCGAGAGTCCCAGTATCCGGACGCGCTTAACCGGCCGGTGCTGGCCGGAGACGAGGGTCACCGCGCGCCGGGAGACGCCGAAGTGCTCGGCCAGCAGGGCGATGACGGCCTCGTTGGCCTGGCCCCCTTCCGGCGGGGCGGCAACGGCCACCTTCAACGCTTCACCCCACGTGCCGGACAGCCGGGTGCGGGATGCGCCGGGCACCACCTTGACACTGAACTCGATTCCGCCCGGGCAAGACTGGATTTCGACCTGGCTCAAGCTGCATCCGTGTCGCGCGGTCGAGCGCCGGGCCACTGCACGGCGGCGCGTTATTCGCCGTTTGTGCCGAACTCGTCGCCGCGAAAGGTGTTGCCGAGGTATGTCTCGCGCACGAGGGGATCGTTAATCAGCTTCTGCGGCGTGCCGGCGCTGATCACGCGACCCTCGTGGATGACGTAGCTGCGGTCGGTCACGCGCAGCGTCTCGTGCACGTTGTGATCGGTCAGCAGGATCGCAATACCCCGCTCGCGCAGCTTGAGAATCTCGTTGCGCAACTCCTCCACGGCCTTGGGGTCGACGCCGCTGAAGGGCTCATCGAGCAGGATCAGGCGCGGCTGCGTGATGAGCGAGCGGGCGATCTCGAGCTTGCGCCGCTCTCCGCCCGACACGTTCCGGGCCGGGTTGCGACGGACAAGCGTCAGCCCGAACTGCTCGAGCAGGTCGGAGACCTTGCGCTGGCGCGCCTTGCGCGAAAACCGCATGGTCTCGCAGATCGCCATCAGGTTCTCTTCGACGGTCAGCCGCTGAAAAACACTCGGCTCCTGCGAGAGATAGCCGATCCCACGGCGGGCGCGCTTGTACATCGGCAGCCCCGTGATATCGACCTGGTCGAAGAAGACCCGCCCCGCGTCGGGCTCAATCATGCCGACCGTCATTCGGAAACTTGTCGTCTTGCCTGCGCCATTTGCCCCGAGCAGACCCACGATCTCGCGTTCATCCACCTGGTAGCTGACGCGGTTCACGACCGTGCGTCCGCTGTAGGTCTTGACCAACTCTCGTGCTTCCAGCAGCATCAATCAGCCTCGCGGGCGCCCTGTGGAAAAGCTGTTGAACATAGCGCAAGTACCGTGCGCTTCGCGGGATGTATCCCTCGCGCGCTGTCCCATAACGGACAAGAAATTCCGGTTCCTCCCGCGTGCCGTCGTGATCGCGCACGTAGCATCCACTAAAAGACTTCCGTAAGCTCCTGGCGTGTGAGACACGTGTAATCAGCCGCCAGTATTAGGACATTACATCTCGTCAAGGTACGACTACCTTCACCCTGCGCACTCTCGAACCGACATGTTGAAAACCTGCCACGAAAGCCGCCGCAGAGCGCCCGCAGCTCAGCGGATGAAACGCATCCGGCCGACGTCCGGTAACTTCCAGGCGCCCGCGGGATCAACCGCCGCCAGGCCCGGAAGATACACGAATGCGGCCAGTCCCACAATCTGCTCAGCCCGCACGGTCCCGACGCGGTAATCGGGCGGAAGGTGCACGCCGCGCTCCGTCCACTCCCGGCTGTCGCGACTGTCCGGGCTGTTGTCTCCCAGGACGAAGTACTCTCCCGGCTCGAGCCGAAAAGCGGCGTGGGGGTATGCGCGGCGCGTGGCGTGTTCGCGGTACGTGTAATACACGTCGCGCTCGACGCGCAGGCTGCGCAGCTCCAACGGTGCGTTCTGTGCGAGGATCGCGAGTCGCACGGGCTCGGTTCGATTCCATTCGCGCAGTGCGGCGAGGTCCGGGGCATGCTGCGTCGGCCTGGTGGCCAGGACTTCCGCGCCGTCGAGTTCGAGGCTGACCCGGTAATCGAGATGCTGAAAACGCAGTGCATACGGCCGGCCGGCCGCCAGCGGCTCATACCGCGCGGTCGCGAGCACTTCGAGTGCCGCGCCGCCTGCGGCACACCGGGTCAGTTCCAGGCGCCCGTCCCGGTGCAGCGTCGCGTGAAACTCCACACCGTCCCGCTCGATCGTACAGCGCAGCAGGCCGTCGCCCACACCGAAGCGCACTTCGGCACTGAGCCGCACGTCGCCGACCAGCGGGGTCGGCGGCTCCGAGGGCCCGCGATTGTAGCCATATACATCCTGGTAGTAGCGCGCATCGCCCGGTGAAAAACGCAGCGTGTCGCTGTCGCTGGTCACCTCTCCTGGTTCGAAGCGGAGGACGCGCTGATCCAGGCCTGACCAGCCGCCGGCCCCCGCGGCGGCCTGGTGGGAATCCGCGCGCCAGCGTGTCGGTTCGGCCCCCGCTGGGTTCGGCGCATCGAGGTAATCCTGGTCGAAGACGAGGGACCACAGGACGGACTGCGCGGCGCGGGTCTTGCGCTGGATGAGACCGTCGATGTAGACGTCGCCATCGATGATCTCGACCTCCTCGCCCGGCCGGCCGACGACGCGCTTGATGTAGTTCTCGCTGTGGTCCGAGGGATTTCGAAAGACGATCACGTCCCAGCGTTGCGGACCGAGCAGACCGCCCATCAGGAACGGCCACTTGTGCACGAGGATCCGGTCGCCGGCCTTTTCCGGCACTGCGCCCGCCGGGCACGGCGCGTTCAGGTGGCAGTTCGGACACACCGTGCGATTGGCCGGCACCACGTCGAATTCCCAGCCGCAGCCCGGGCAGGTGACGGTGGCATGGGCGCCCAGCAGCGCCGGCGCCATGGAGCCGGTGGGGATGATGAACGCCTCGACGAGGAACGCGCGGAAGACGAACGCCAGCATCAGCGCAGTCAGAACCGTCTGCACGGTCTCCACGACGTGGCCGGCGTGGCCCAGCGGAATGGCCGGCTCCGGCGACGGAGCGATCGAGCTGTCCGGCTGCGCTTCGTTCAACCCGGCGGCCTACTCCAGTTCCGGTCCGTCGCTGCTCCACTCGGGATCGGCTGATTCCTCGGCGGAGTTGTACCCGCGCACGCCGGCGGTATTCGAGGTCCCGCGGTTCGCGAGGGACTGCCCGGTGTATTCATCCAGCTTCCAGTACCCCAGCAGGTCGCCCTCGGTGGCCGGGCTGCTGAGCCGGTCGCCGTAGTTGGCCGAAATTTGCGCCGTGCTGCGCGCCGCGGCCCAGAGCCGCACGTCCGCGAGGTTGCCGACGAAGCCCAGTCCCAGGTTCAACTGCGAGACGGTCATGGCGGTGGACGGCGTGCCCGTCGCGAGCACCGCGCCGTTCAGGTACAGAACCGTGCTCACGCCGGCGGCGTGCACCAGGGCCACGTGTTGCCAGGAACCCGCCAGGTTCGTGGCGAGGGCCTGCTGCGTCGCGCCGGCCAGCGTGACGACCAGTGCATTGGAGCTCGGCACGATCCTCAGTCCGAAGGAGCCGTCCGGTGTGCTGAACACGTCGCCGCCGGCGCTGCCGGCCTTGAACCAGGTCTCGAACGTCCAGTCGGTCAGCGTATGGCTGCCCCCGAGTCCCAGGGTCGCCACCTGCGTGCCGCTGAAGTCCAGCGAGGGCGTGGTAGCCTCCGTCACTTCGATCGTCGTCGTCGTGGAGGCCTCGGCGCCGCCGCCGGTGCGCACAGTCAGGCGGGCGGTGTACGTGCCGGGGGTCGTATACGTGTGCTGCGGTGCGGTCTCGACGCTGAGCGCGCTGTTGTCGCCGAAGTTCCAGACATAATCGCGGATGTCGTCATCCGGCGCGAAGCTCGACGCGCCGCTGAAATGGACGGTCAGCGGGGCGGAACCGTTCGTCTGGTCCGTCTGGATGATCGCGGTCGGCGTCTGTCCGCGCACGCGGATCTCGACGGCCTCGGTGTCCTGCTCGCCGGCCGAGTCGGTCACTTCCAGCGTGACACGGTAGTACCCCGGCTCGTTGTACGTATGCGCGACCTCCTCCGTGTCGGCGGTCGTGCCGTCGGCCAGGTCCCACTCGAACTCGAGGGCCCCGGCGTTCTCGGAGGTCGACTCGCTGCCGGACAGGACGACCTGCAGCGGCGGGGTGCCCTGCGTCGTGCTGGTCGCGATCCTCGCTGTCACCGCCGACTCGTCCGTAACGGGGCAGCCGGCCAGGAGTGACAGGGGCAGCACGCAGGCAAAACAACAGCGTCTCATCGGTGACTCCGTGACGTCCGGCGCAGCACCCTG